>JAFDHB010000055.1 GCA_019308985.1 Deltaproteobacteria bacterium
ATCATGAATTGATGGCTTCGTAAAAAGTCCAATTTCCGCGTTGCGCTTCATCTCGTTGTGATTGCGGCGTACGCTAAGTACGCCTCATCACACGAGATTCGCGCGCCTTGAACTTGAAGCTTTTTACTTTGCCATTCCAAATTTGACTTTTTACGAGTGCGTCATGAATTGAAACCATCCCTAGTAGATGCCGGATCACAGAAAAGAACGAGCATGATAATTCCGCATAAAAAGCGGATAGGGGCTGGGAGTATCGACCGATGTCCAGTGAACTGATCATAAATGCCAGACCACACGAGATCAGAGTCGCGCTCATTGAAAACGGGACAGTGGTGGAGCTCCATATAGAACGCCGGACCGGGCAGGAGATAATAGGCAATATTTATAAAGGTCGTGTGGTGAAAGTCCTCCCTGGTATGCAGGCCGCATTTGTAGACACGAGCCTTGAGCGCAGTGCCTTCCTCTATGTTTCGGATGTGTACAGGAATTTCGAGGATATCGAGAGGATGATGCTCCAAAACAGCATGGAAAACGGGGAGCAGCCCCTGGAGGAGACCTTTCCCGAAGACAGGGTTTCCCGCGACATCCATCTGAACATAGAGGACATGCTCCACGAGGGGCAGGATATCCTGGTGCAGGTATCCAAAGAGCCTATCGGCACCAAAGGGGCTCGGCTGACCACTCATATATCCTTGCCTGGTAGGCATCTGGTTTTGATGCCCACCGTGAACCATATTGGAATATCCAGACGGATAGAAGACACGGCGGAAAGAGAAAGACTGAGGCAGATCATGCAGGAGATAAGGCCGAACAGCTATGGCTTCATAGTGAGGACGGTAAGCGAAGGGGCAAGCAAGGAAAAACTCAGATCAGAGATGGATTTTCTCCTCAAGCTTTGGAACAGAATACAGGAAAAGATGACCAGGTCTCCAGGGCCCTGTCTCTTGCACAGGGATCTCAATATTACCTTGCGTTCCGTAAGGGACCTCTTTACTAGAGAAGTAGACAGGCTCATCATAGACTCCAGAAAAGAATACGAAAATATCATGGGATTCATAGAAAACTTTGCGCCCCGTCTCAGATATTCGGTAGAGCTATACGAAGGTGATGAACCGATCTTTGATTACTACGGCATAGAGCTTGAGATATCCAGGGCCCTTGAGAAAAAGGTATGGCTCAAGTCAGGAGGATACATCGTCATAGAGTTGACGGAGGCATTGACTGCAATAGACGTGAATACCGGGAGTTATGTAGGGAAGAGGAACTTGGAAGAGACCATATTGAAGACCAACATGGAAGCTGTCAAGGAGATAGCCTATCAATTAAGGCTGAGGAATATAGGAGGCCTGATAGTGATAGACTTCATAGACATGGAGAAAAAAGCCAACAGGGACCGGGTGTTTACCGCCCTGAAAGAGGCCTTGAGCAGAGACATGGCCAAGACGCACGTGCTCAGGATGTCGGAGTTGGGCCTTGTTGAGATGACGAGAAAGAGGACCCGGGAGAGCTTGAACAGATTGATGTCCGAGCCCTGCTCATACTGCGAAGGCATGGGCAGCCTGAAATCCAAGAGGACGGTCTGCTACGAGATCTTCAGGGATCTTGAAAGGGAGACTAAGACCGATGTTGAGGCGGAAAATATATATGTGCGGGTAAACCCGGAAGTGGGGGAGATGCTGAAGGAGGAGGAACAGGAAACAATTATTGAGATGGAGAAGAGGCTGGGGAAACGGATCATTATCCTTACGGACGAAAACCTCCATTTGGAGCAGTACGAGATAAGCCTGTGGCCGCGCGAAGTGGATCGCGCCAACATGTTTCCCGGGCCGCAGTAATAACCCTGGCCCTTTGCAAAACCCATTTTAGAGACGGTAACATGGTTGCGTCCCTCCAAAAGTTGATGAAATTGCCCGATTCTTCGAAGGTGTTTATGCATTGGTTGCTTGAACAACACCTGAAAGGTCTCAATCCTGCCGGGACATTGATGGCTATTGGTTTGATGTATGTTGTGGAAATTCTGCGGAACAAAGGAATAATTCTGTGAGGGGGACGGACAATTGCTCGTAAGATCTGCCGGGATAACGGATGTCGGGTTAGGAAGGGCCAGGAATGAGGATGTTTACAGTATTGAAGATTCACTGGGGTTGTATATTGTTGCCGACGGTATGGGAGGGCATCAGGCAGGAGAGGTTGCAAGTAACATCGCCGTAAGAATCGTAAGGGAGTGCTACAAGAAGTTTGTGGAGGAAAGCGCCGGTCCGGATGAGATTTTCGGAGACTATGATCCCTCTCTGAGTCAACTGGGGAACTATATCCAGGGGAGTGTGCGCTTGGCCAATCGGATTATTTATGAGATGGCGAGCCAGTATGAACAGTACCAAGGGATGGGCACTACCATTGCCCTCCTTGTCGTAACTCCCACTGTCATAATAACTGGGAACGTGGGTGACAGCCGCATCTATCTCATACGGGATGGCCAGAGCGAAAAACTCTCCAGGGACCATACTGTCGTTTCTGAGCAGGTGGAAATGGGAATGATGACGATAGAAGAGGCCAAGAACTCAAACCTCAAACACGTCTTGACCAGGAATCTGGGATCCTCCCTGGACCTTGATGTAGACATATATGAAATAGAACCATCAAACGATGATCGATTCCTCTTGTGCACCGACGGGTTGACAGATTTGGTGAATGATCAAGAGATATTGGAAACGGCCCGACAGGGAGACGATCCGGAAAAAATCTGCAGTGAGTTAGTGGAGATGACGCTAAAGCGTGGTGCCCCGGATAACACCACTGTGGTCACCGTGATCTTGTCAGGTTTGGAGAGCAAGACGCGGGGAAAGGCGGGAAGGAAGATGGGCCATGTCTTCTCAGGATTCATAGGGAGGGTCAAAAAGCCGACAAACGGCTGAGTACCTTTCTCAAATAATGGTATTGTGGTTTTTAGCGAAATTCGCTAAAATTAAGTTGTAATGACTAAATGGGGGTAAAGCTTTATGACTAAAATCGTACTGACCTTCAACAAACAGGTCATCAAAGAAGTCCCTTTTTTAGGAGAGAGCATAACCATAGGCCGCCACCTGGACAACGACATCGTCATAGATAATCTGGCCGTCTCCAGCTTTCACGCGAAGATCGATAAAGTGGGCCCCAATTATATTTTGACAGACCTTCAAAGCACGAACGGGACCTTTGTCAACGAAGAGAGAATCTCCTCCCATCGCCTTTCACACGGGGATAACATATTGATCGGAAAACACAACCTCATATTCGTTGCTGCAGAAGGAAAGACGGACCCGGAGGGTGCCGGAGACGAAGGAATTCTGGCCATGGGTAAGACTATGTTGCTCGAGACGGCCAAGCAAAAGGAGCTTCTCGCACGGGAGGAATCGCATATCCCCCAGCCCAAGCCACCTGAAAAGATAGGGGCGGTGAATTTCATTGATGGATCCGGTTTGGGTGAGGTAGAACTGAGGAAAAAGCTGACAAAGATAGGAAAGGCCGAGACGTCCGAAATCAAACTATCCGGCATTTTCATGGGAAGAACCGCGGCCACCATAAGCCGGAGACCCACGGGTTATACAATAACCTTCACCGGTGGAATGACGAAGCTGAAAGTGAACGGTAAGGTGATCAGGGGGAGCATCAAGTTAGAAGAATTCGACACAATTGAGCTGGGTTCATATAAGTTTCAATTCTACCTCAAAGAACTAGAACAGACCACTCAGGTCTCCCGCTAATGGGTGCTCTGTCCTTTTTGCAGGGAAATAACCTTCGAAAAAAGGTATTGTCCCTGTCAGCCTGCTTTCTTCCTCATCCTCTTGAAACGTGAAAGCCCTTCTTCGATTTGGTCTTTGGTGAATATCTTGTCACACTTGGTGCATTGATACAGCTCATCGGTCAGCTTGTCATAAAACAGCTCATCTGAGAAATTTACTCCACGGAATCGCATTGAAAATTGGTAGATCCTTAGAAATCTTCTATTATTGCAAACATCGCACTCAAAATAGTCTTGAATATGCTGCATTTGGTCCCTCCCCCAACTTCCGGATTCAAAGTGAAGAAGCACAGGTTTCTTAACTTTTCTGGATCCTTTTTACAACAGTTTTTTGGTGGGGAAAGCATGGCAAATGTCGTTCCCGCTGTGGTCCGATGCCAAAATTGGGGATGTTTTGATCCCGGCTGACTCTTCTGCCCTTTGAGAAGCACGCTAAGTCCTTCGATTCATAAATACCCTAACGTATTTATTTACTCAGGTCTTAGTGCTGAGTGAGCCTTAATAAGGATTCTCATCCGAAAGATACGCCACCGTAATTGCGAATCGAAGCACTAAGCCCGCAGGGGCTCGGGGAACTCTTGGAACCCTGCCCACGGGTATTGGGCGCTATTCATAGCAGATCTCCTTGAGCCCTCTCCTCCTGCGGATGGCCTCAAGGACGCCAACGGTACCTGTCATCATGTTGTCTCCCAAGGGTGATCCAGGGAGTATTGAAAGGCTGCTGCCCCTGAGCAGCCTCCTCTTTGGGCCTGTGGCGATTATGACTTCCACCTCAGAGAATCCGATAGGCTTACGTATATAGGCACCGTGTCCCCCTTGTTCAAGAACTTTCTCATGTGCCAGTTCTCCGTTGCTCAACTTGACAAGCAGATCCTCTATCTTCTCCAGGGTGATATCGCTGGTATGGTATTCAAAGAATCCTGCGATCTCTTCCCCATCGATAGAGGCTCCAAGGGTGTGCGAGGTGGCTATGTCAAGGACGAGGGCCTTTTTTTTCCCTCGCATGCGGGGGTCCATGCATGCCCCGAGTATGGCCGCCATACCGCTGTCCATCACATATGCATCCCCACAGGGTATGGTTCCGGCACGAAGGGCTATGGAATTCAATCGGCTGAAGGTCTCGGGGACTTGGTCGATGGGGTGAAGCAAGCTATGGGGATAGGGTGTGTGATCCAGTCTTTTCTTGAACATCCTGTGCCGATAGTCCAGGTGAGAGACGCCCTCTGGAGGCCGTCCGTGATCTTGGGCACATATGCCGAGAGCGTCAAATGAGGAATTGATCCCGAGGGCTTCAATGATGGCTTCCAGCCTGTCCAATTGAATATCTCCCAACTCGATATGGCGGTATTTTTTGCCTCTACGCAGGTTTTCCGCTTCCTCGTCATCCACCACCTTTATGCCCAGGGAGCGTACTCTGTCAAGGTCATGGTGAACAGTGGCAGCTGCGGAGACGGACATCAAGATGTCGGTCTTTCGGGCCCGTCGGCTCAAGATTCTTGTTATGGGTCCACCGCCCATCTCCACGCCGGTAATGAGTATGGGACCGGGTATCCTTTCCAAACGCTCAGCCACGGTCAGGACCGGAGACTTGACCACGGCCTTGTAATGATTCCCGGTTTCCATTTCATAGTACAGGATGTCCATTGTTCCCGCACCGATATCAATGGCCAGGATCGATCTCATTAGGAAACTCCTTCCAGCGAGACTAACAGCTGAGGGAAACCAGCCAATGGAATATGGCTATATAGACTTTCAGCAGGGGGTAACGTGATTCCAGCAAGCCCTAGAGGTGGGCAATGTCATTCAATGGTATTCTGGAGCCACCGCGCGGAATCGAACCGCGGACATCCTCATTACGAGTGAGGTGCTCTGCCAGCTGAGCTACGGTGGCTCATTAATAAAATCAATTACTTAGGGACGGCCAAATTTTCCCGATTGGGAAAATGTGACATTTTGTGACATATCAGAATTGACATAAGCTGTCAATCCATTCAGCAGATTGACAGCCTTCTTTTTGTGCTCCTGGCTCAGATGCGCGTATCTCAAGGTCATGGTCATTGTCTTGTGCCCTAGCAGTTCCTGGACGTCTTTCAGGGTTCCACCTCTCATCAAGACATGGCTCGCAAATGTGTGCCTGAGGTCATGGAACTTGAAATCCTCTATTCCCGCCCTCCTCAAAGCACCCTTAAAAGCCCTGTCAACCTTCCCAACGGTCCGTTTAGCATATGTAAAAACATATTCCGATGTCAAGCCTTGTTCTCTCCTTATCTCCTTGAAAATCCGCGCCAGAGTATCGTTTATGGGGATCTCCCTTCGCTCCTTGGTCTTGGACTTTTCAAGGTAAATGAACCCATTCCGGACCTGGGACCATTTGAGATTCAAGATTTCACCCCGTCTCATACCGGTATTGATGGCACAAGTGACAATCCTGAAAAGGTGCTTTTGCGTCCTACATTCGTCAAGGAGGCGGTTGATTTCACCCTCGGTTAGATAGCGGATTCTTTGATTGTTGAGCTTGAGTAAAAGGGATTTGCCCCTTTCAAAAGGGCTCCGCTCCATCATATCCCATTCAACGGCCTTGGTGAAGATATGACGCAAGGTAGCCATCTCCCTGTTAATACTGGCATCCGCTCTTTTTGTGCCACATCTAGTAAGTTTCGTCATCAAGTGATTGCGATAGGTTTCCAAGTCAACATAACGAATATTTGACAGCTTGGTATCTTCCCCGAAATATTCTTTGAAATTGGTAATACAGTAATGTTTCAGGTTCTTGAAAGAGGCCTGGTGCTTATAGTTTTCCTCGTACTTGACAAGCAGCTCACCAAAGGTTGTCTTGTAGTCCTTCTTCACGTCCAGGTAACGATTTTCGCCTATCAGGGCGACTCGCTTCGCCAACTCCTCCACTGCGTCCTTTTTCTTCCTGAAAGATTGCCTGACCCTCTTCCCTGTAGGGTCAATGTAGTCAATCTGCCAGGATTTGCCTCGTTTACGGATTGCCACTCTCTCACCTCCTTTCTATTCCTTAGCTTTCTTAACGGAGTCCATAAGCTCCGAGCGGAACACCGCGATCCGGGGCTTGTAGGCCTCCAGAAGCGGCGTCTTACAACGCTCCAGAATCCTACGCGCCGTTTGTTTGCTCACCTGGAGCACCTTCGCTACCTCCCCCAGGCCAACAATGATCTCATCATCGGAACTCATGTCCTCTGCCTCTTCCTCCTTTGGCTCGATTGAATCAAGTTGAGTTAAACTCGGTGGATTGTCAGGTTGCACGTGCGTGCAACGGCGTTGATAAACCAACCTGGCTCTACCTGGCGTCAACCTTCCCCCCGCTGTCCCGGTGGATGAACCTGGCACGCTCCCTGACGCTCTGAGCGGCCTCAGGAGCGACTTTCCTTATTACCCCATACCCCAAGTTAGGGTTCAAGTGGGAAAATGGATTCTCGTTTCAGATTCTCAAACTTTATTGGGGGGTTTTTAGGCAATTATTTGGTGTCCCGTTCCTCTTCGTGTTCTTCAGCGTACTCGTCTATCTGTCGGGCTACCTGCTTTTCAGCTATCTCTCGGAGCTCCTCTCCGACTCGGTCCAAAATCCCGTAGATACCATCCACTGCATGGACACTGAGCTCAACCTCCTCCCCAAAGGCGCTAAACATCTCATCAAGTAGCTTCAATTCGCCAATGCAGAACCCCAGGTCTGGTGGCTTAAACTTCATAGTATACCCTCTCTTAATTGCCTTGCCCAAGTCCATGGCTATCCTCCTTCCTTCTATTGCCCTGAACGACTTTTAGGGGGAAGATTTTTTTTCCTTTCAGCTTTGGGTTTGGCGAGCCTAGAATGTCCCACATTATTCTCACAGCCAGCTGCCACTCTTCTAATTCCTTCTCCGCCATTCGCACTTCTCTCTCTTGGGCCTTGATCGTAGAGGGACGATAAGGTTTTCCAGTTCTCTTATGGATATTCTCTCGATAAAACTTTAACAGATGTTGGGCTCTTTCCAACTGTTCGAGTAACTTTTGGCGGTACCCGAGCAAAATACTCATGTCCTCACCAGCTATGGCATCAGAAAGGTGTGGTCTTAGCCAATAGTTCATAACTTCCTCCTTTCCGGCCTTCAGGCCAAAATAAAAAGAGCCCTGAAGATATTCCCAGGTCGTGACGGACCTCCTGCAACCTCACGATTGCAGGTATCTTCAGGGCTGGTTTTGTTTGACTTGATTTCATGTCACTGTTCGGGAAAAAGGGTTGACTTTATTGCGGTATAGCAACCTCGGGGGCAGCAGAGTTGAACAATCAACTCATTGACTCCTTCATGAAGCACCTAAAAGGCAAAGACCTCATTGACGTTGATCTGATTGCTCAAGAGTTCTTCACTCATGCTAGGTCAAAATATCGAGAATGGTTTGGAGGTAGGCCATTCGTCACACAAGGTCAACGAGTCATTGACGAAAGGCCAGGCATGACTTTTATTCTCGCTGGTTACAACAAGAGTCCAGTCAATGAAAAAAGGATATATTTACTGAGCTCTAATCTGGATTTTGCGCCCCAGCTTTGCACTTCCGGGCATATGCTAGCAGGGGTACCCCAATATGCGACTTACTTAATTCATCGACTTTATAATCCTGAAATGAGAGTGGTCCACCTTAAGAATTTGGCTGCCTATTTGATCCAGGAAACTGCAACACAAGATCCTAAAGTTGGGGGCCCTATACGGATGGCTCAAATTACATTAGAAAATGGTTATGATGAATTGACTGAGGAGACTATTTTGGGAATTGTTCAGAAGAACGAGGAGCAGAACGTCAAATTGAGAAAGTTTTTCTATGAAGGAGAGAAGAAACCGCAACCAAAGAGGAAGGCGCAAAAAAAATGATTCAGAAAATAAATGAGAATGCCTATTTCGTGGTGGATACGGAGTCTTTTCTCAAACAAATAAACGCCTACGACCCTATCGTAGCGAACCAAACTATTTGCTCCCCCGATATCACAGAAGAAATCACGGTACTGGGGCCTGATGTTGGAGACCGTGATTAAGGACAAAAAGCTTACCGCGAGCATTCAGTTTTCAGAGAGCAAAGGGTTATTGATTGGCACAAAGAAGAAAAGGGCTCTTGGCAATCTGACTAGAAGAGTGGTATGAAGGGGGAAGAAAGTACACAGTTGCCGATCTCCAAGAGGCTGCTCGATACCCTGAGGCCTACCTTGCGGCGAATGAGGATGCTGAGGGTCAAGATACGAGCCTTAGAGAACCTGAGAAAATCTGCCGGCAAACCGAGGATGTAAACTTATGCACCCACTACGCCCCAGGAGCAATATTCGTTATTTGATTTCAAGCCTGCCGAGCGGGAAGAGGATCGTAAAGTACCTCCCCGTAAACGTGTGCGAGTTTCTACGACCGGAGAAATCAGACCTGGAGGAGAATTCTTATGAGGCGCGCAAGCCCTCACCCACGGCCAAGCAGTCGCCATCCTCAGGTTCAAATCTCTTGACACCCTCCGAGCTAGACTCACTGAAGAAGGAGTCGAAAGACGCCTTCAGGCAAGCAAAAGGCCGTTTCAAAGACCTAGGCTAGCCCAAGAGCAGCCCTAGCATCTACTCCAGCTTCTGGCCCCTTGTCGCAGCGATTTCCGCAATGCCTTCGAATCTGCCCCTTACCTCCTCCGGTGAAGCGCCCTCGCTAACGAGTGGCGGCGGCTCAACTAGGGTAGGGCTCTCAGAAGGTTCACCGAAAAACGTTCGGTCGATTTCCAAAAGCTCATCCTCTGTCATCAGTGCGTCAGGGAGGCCGTGCTCTTCGAGAGTATTTCTGCCGGCTTGCTCATAGGTATTCCAGTCTGTGGGGGGAGTTGCCTGTTTCAATCAAGCGGTTCGCTTCGTCTTGTGCATCTTCATACATACCAGGGTCAGACGCAATCTTGGGGAACCGCCAGATGAAATATTCCCGAATGGCGCGGGGATCCCCGGATTCGGCAAATGACCTCGCCTCGGACATGCGATGTTTCGCCAAGAGAATTTGCATTTTGCGCTCCCGCTCTGCAATCTTCATGGCAACCGGGTCGGAGTCACCCAGGACTTCATCCTCACGCGCTGGCCGCCGACTAGCTTCAACAATCTGTTCCAGCGCCGCGCTCGCCTCCTCCTCATCACCATACTGCACGCGCTGTGCCAATTCTCGGTAATCTAAATCACTCATTCGAAAATCTCCTTTCTTGCATTTTTGATCTTGACTCATGTTCATAAACATCTCTAATCAGGGACTCCTCACAGTCAGGGAAGGGTTCCTGAATCGCCATTGCCTCAAACTCCGGTCGCTCCTCCTGTTCCCTGGCGGCTTCCTCCATCCGCCTGGTGTCGGCAAGCAACTGCTGGCCTCTAGCGCGCGCCATGCGCTCGATCTTCATGGCGCGGGCAATTATCTTTGCTCCGATGCGTGTCCCAGGGCACCGTTGCTTTTCATGTGGGTTCATAGGTAACCTCAAAAGGGCGGCCTCTGTCCCCGCGCCTTCGCCATTTCCTCAAGCACCCTCTGTGCTTCGGTTCTGGCAGCCGCGGCCTCATCCGCCTTCGGTTCGGGTGCTTGTGGTACATGGCGCGCATTGACCGGGGACAGTTCCCAGCGAGCGGCCTCACGCTTTCGTTGGAGACGTGTCTCCATGTCTCGCTCACTCAGCTTTTGCATCACTCTCCTTTCTACCCAAGCCCGGACTTCTTTGCCCGCTGCCACATAGGTTTCCGGTACATTGGGCTCCCCGGCAGCTAGCTTCTCGTTGACAAGGCTAGTAGTCAACCGAAACAGATACGGATCCTCCACGATATCCCCACACTCAACAGCGAATCGCCTTTGAATCTTCGCGGCCTCTTCTGGGTCAAGCTGTGGTGTGGGCTGTCCTGCGGTTTCTTCACTAGGCTCTTGAGCGTCAGGGATTTCACCAGCCCTGATTCGTTCAAGATACTCCTCTGCCTCCTTTTTTGTCCGCCTCGCTTCCTCAAGATACTTATCTGCGGCACTTTGTTTCTGTAGTGTTCTAATTCCAGCATCCAAGACTTTGGACAGAGGGGCATACTCTGTTTCACCAAAGACTTTCAAGGGAACCATCTCCTCTTGAGGTTCTTGGACCTCTTCGGTCTCCTCACTCTCCAGATCTTCGGCAGCGGCCTCCTCCTCGTCAATTTGCTCTTCCTGATCAAACTCCTCTTGCTCATCAAGGTCTGTTGCGTAATCCTCAAGGCTTTCGTCTTCGGCTTCATCTGGCTCTGTCTCCTCCTGGTCCACCCCCAGGTCGGCCAGGACAAAATCTTCCTCATCGCTATCCACCTCGGCATGAACCTGGTCCTCGGTTTCGCTCTCTTCTTCAGATTCCTCGGAGGCCTCCTCGTCCAGAGACTCCTCGTGCTCCTCATTTTCCCGGGGTTCGTCTGTCATGATTCCTTCCATCACCTCCTTTCAAAGGTCACCGTGAACCTCATCCAGAAGCCTTTCCATCTGCCATTCGTTATCCGCCTCTTGCCTCCACGTCACTAGCGCAGCAACAGCATAACCAAGTGCGGCTACAGCAGGGAAATCTACGTCTTTGACTCTGCTCACATCATCAGGGACTTCAAGCAAGGCAGCGTTCAGGGCACTGGTAGGGGGAATAAATAATGTGCGCTTTTCAGGTCGAAGCAAGCCCTTCACGACATTCAGGTGAAAGGAAAGCAAGCCCCGGTCCTCGGCAAACGGCGCTTCAACGACATAAAGCGGAGCAACGCCCTGAGCGAAGGCCGTTCTGTTGTGCTGCTCAAGATAATGCAACGCGGGCAGCTCTTTGGATTTCGATGATTTTAACCGCGCATAATAGGTCTGGATTTCAAATCGATTCTTCGAAGCCGTTGCGGTCTTTATAAGCTTGGAAAGGTCGGTTTGCTCACTTTCTGCAATCACATGGTAGCGAAACTCCACGCCAGTTTTGGGGAACGGAGGCTCGAAAAATAATTCTTCGCCAACCACCACGAGAAAACCTGGTTTCTCCGCAGGCCACCCCAGGCCGGCAACAACGCGAGTCATTTCAACTTCCCGGTCGTCAACCTTGATTTTCATAATACCTCCGCAAAGAAACCACCTGAGAAGAACGTCAAACAAAGGGCATCTGCCGGGTCAGGGGACCTCTTCAAGAGCTCTCTCATGGTATCTTTCTTCATGATTTTGATCTTACCGTTCACCACCTCATAGGTCGGCGCTGCGAGCTCCTCAGTCAACTGCTCATCAGGCGGCAACATCGCCCCTGGGTCGGTTCGTAACCACTCACGCACAGCCCACCACAGCTGGTCGCGGAGCTGATAAAACTCTCCCTGCTCAGTCTTTTGAGTCGGGGAAGATGCAACTTTCACGGGGTTTGCAGGGGTTCCCTGCTTTTGCATTGCAGGCGCAACGCCAGCACCAACCCCGGTCGCGTCAACGTTCACCCTCATCACTTGCCGCTTCTTGCACTCAGCAACAGCGCGGTCGGCAGTGGAAAGGATATCCAGGCCAGACCAAGCAATGGGTCTCTCGACATACCCGCCCCACCGGAAGCAGGCAACGTTCAGGTCATTACCAAACTCGCCTACGTCAAGCCCGAGGACGGCACGGGTCAACTCAGGAGGCCTCTCTCCATGTTTCGTAACATGCGCGTCCCACCTGGCCCGGGCATTGTTTATCCATTCCCGGGAAATTAGCTGATTGACTCCCGCGGCAGGGTATTGACCAAGCGCCATGTACGAGAAGGACGGCTCAACGATCTTGTAAAAGCCTGCCTTGAGCGGCGGATATTCATACCCAGCATGACTTTTCGCTACCGCACCGACAAGGAAGGACGGCAGCTCAAAGCAGGAACTGTCCGGATTCTCTCCCTCTGCGAGGGGCCTGCACCATTCATGGATCCTTCGTACCGTGGTTTCACGTGTAACGGCACCGTGGATCACGTCCCGGCCTTCCCGGACATTCGGATGATTGAAAGCGCAAAGCTCTACTACCTTCGCCCGCCCATCACGCTCCATCCGGTAAACCGATCCCGTCTCGGAACGTGGGTTGAACATGCACAGCAGACGAGCATGTCCGCCTGACATGCAACTCTCGATCCCTCTGAAGACTTCCTCCGGCACGGCGTCAGCCTCATCAACGATGAAAAGCAGGTTTGGAGCATGTTTTCCACTAAACTTCGCCTCCCGCTGTGCCGGGGTCCCGGTTGCTGGAATCACAACGCCCGTCAGAAAGCTGTTTGGCGAGCGCTCAATGTGCAGGCTCTTTATTGCGTCTCCAGTAAACAGTTCAGGATGTTTCTGGACAATGCTCCCTATCTCCCCCCACAAGAGCTTTCTCAAGTTTGACTCCGGGGGCGCTGCGGCAGTATAGACTTGAGAATCAGGGAAGCATTTCCAGAACCAGACGGCGGCCCGGGCAGCACCGTGCGTCTTTCCCACCGCGTTCGCACTGCGAGCTATCGTGATAGGATTATCCCGCACTGACTCCAGGAGTGTTTTAACCTCCTCTGTGAAGTCTCACCCAGGACCTCCTGGGCAAAGGCCACAGGGTCGCTCTGGTAGCGGGTGTAGTCCACCGCGTCTTGTCCCGCTCTAAGCTCCTTGCGGATCAACTCGGATAGCCCTTCGTAGAGCCTGTCTTTGATCGATTCTTCTACAAAATTCATCTGCAACACTGGCATCTACTTCTCTCAGGATTTGAATCAACTCTTGCTGGAACTCATGGACTGCTTTGACTTCAGCAAGCATCGCAAGGGTTTCATTCTGGAGCTTCAATTGCCCCCGGATCTCCCCCATCGCCCTCAAAGCGATTTCCCGGGGATCCTTGAATCTGTACTCGGTGAGTTCCTGAGCATCCTCACCACGGCCTACACGGACCTTGCGGACTTGGCTTTCAAGGACTTGCAAGGCCTCGTCTTCACCCCTGAGCCATCTCATACACGTATCAAGGAGCTCGTGGGCATTATCATTCAACTTGCGCAGCTGCGCGACTGTATCGAGATGCTCATTGACAAAGCGATGCACGGTCTCAAGCTGGACATCCTTGGCCACGATCCGGCCAAGGCTCTTCTTGGCCTTGGAGACCGCAGCAGGGGAGACGCCAAAGTGTCTTGCACACTCACTGACCCCCTTGCCCTCTTGGAGGAGCCTTCGCAGTTCGTTCTTATCAATTTTCCCCATCAACTTTTATCAATACTACAATGTAGGGCTCACGCTTGTATTTGTTGGTTCAATTGAGCACGGTTCTGTTAAACTGGGTGGATTGTCAGGTTGGTCGCGCGACCAACCTGTCCTTCTTCGATAAACGTTTCTCGCCGTTTCTACCGTCACCCTCCGCCCGCTGTCCTGGTGGATGAATTTGGCGGCGGCATTCACGGACATACCCTCGTGCTCGATAAAACGAGAAGTTAAAATTTAACTCGGTTTTAACTTACCGGCGGTTTCGCTGACTGCGAATGAGCTTCAATGAACTTGAAAATCTCGGACTGTTTAAACCTCAGCATGCTTTTCGGTCTTTTGCCGGTAGTACTGGGCGAGGGGATACGAATACACGGCAAAAAGCCTTGCTCCGCGGCTTTATATACCCAGGCCAGGGAGCATCTTAGTATTCGCTGTACGTCTTTAGGTGTCAGCAAACTATCCATGTCCTACTACCAGCCGGGCTTAAGGATTCCTTTCTTTAGCAGATAGAACAGAAGCATCTCGATTGGGTTGTCTTCCATGTCCTTGTCAGAAAGACAGTGCATCGATATCTTGTGTGACTCCCAGTATCGCCGGACCTCTTCCTTGACCTCCTCCAGTTGGCGCTCCAAGCTCTGAGGAGTTTCTTCATAGCGACAGTCTCTCTCATCACGTAGCAGTAGTTTTTCAAGATGCCCCATGATTACTTGTCCTCGTTGTCCCACTTGTCCCAGTTGTGACGCTTGTGACAAATTGAGGGACATGTCCCACCCTAAAGTGTCACAACTTTTACCCTGAGAAGTGATTTAACTCATTGATATTACAGCCAATACGGCTCAAAATTCGCAAGTGTCACAACTCTTAAAGAATATATAATATGATTCTTTATTAGTTATCTATTAGGAGGTATCCAGTTAGAAACAGGCTTCAAGCTGAATTTCAGCGGCTCATACTCGATACGATATCCCTCAAGCCGCGAGCGCGCCTTAGATTTGATAATGTTCAGCCAATACCGTCCCGTGGCCGCATCGCGGTCGAGTGTCAAATAGAGATTTGCCCGATGAAGCGTCTTGAATTCACCTTCTCCGCTCCTGCTCCCGGGGTCCTTCTGCAAAACGATCAAGACGAGGCCTGTACCTTCCATTTTCTCATGAATGCGCTTAATCATATGGGTATGGCGAAGTACCGGGGATCGTCTCCCGATCCTGGTGCGGCCAGGTAATCAATAATGAAAATGCCCTCTGGTGATACTACGTCTTGAAAGTTCTCATATCGCATAGCGAACTTGAGCCCCTTGAGGGATTCGAGGGCGATCCCGTCCAAGCGAGCTCGCTCTTGAACTTGCTCCGGGGTCAGTTCCGAAGAAAGATAGGTAACCGGTCTGTTTCCAAGGTTCTTTAGCGCGAACTCAAGGGCCATGCTCGACTTCCCAGCATTGGTGCGGCCGGCAACGATAATCAAGTCCCCAGGGTAAACTTTGAGCAAATTCCCAAGGCCTAAGGGTAACTCTACCGAGAAATGTTTTTGAGCGTCATTACCGGTGACTGAAAGGTCCACGAATTCAAGGCACTGGTCCACTTTGCGCCACACCCCATAAGTGCTTGTACTTTCAATGCTCCCTGCCTGTTTCTCGCGTGAAAGCGCTCGGCGGATTGCAGCCTTTTCCTCTGTTGTTTTGGCCCCCAGGGCATCGTATACGTCCCGAAGCCGAAAGGTGCCATCAACATAGTCCAAAAACCCCTGAATTTTGGCCCGGACGGTTCTCATCGCCGGGTTGGTTTCGTATAGAATCTTCCCCATGTGCCTGCCCCTGTTTTAGCGGCAACCCCAGCAGCGTAGCTCTGGGGCAGGCATAGCCGAGCCAGAGGCTGCCAGGGTTGACGCGTGTGTTTAAAAGTCGACCCAAAACAAAACCCGCTCGCAGCTAAGCTATGCTGGGCGGGTTCAAATGATTTCAAGGTCTTAACGCGCTATGTTATGCTTAAAACAGCTTCACAAATAGGTTTTCTATAGCATTGCCACTGCTGTTTTTCTGTAACGGCTTGTCAGGGTCTCTCGATGCGAGTTGACGGTTGACAACGAGCTCTCGATTCTCTCTGTTCTGTTCTTCTGATTGAAGAAAGTCTTGGACACTCAGACCGTGCTCGACAGAGAGTTTGATAATTTGCTTCCGCAAGTGAGGTGGGTATTGGCTCAATATCGTTTCGTCAAGATTTGTCAGCCGACCATACTTGAGCAGCTTCTTCTTTTTGTTTCGGCTTAATCGCTTGTTCAAAAAGCGTTCGGCCAGCAATGTGTTGGCTGAATCAAGTGTTCTCATGCATCTTACTCTCTGCTAATTTCAAAAGGCCGAAGGGATCCTCACCCAACCTAAGCAAGCCAATGATGACATCCCGAATAATTGAACTGAGATTAAATGCTTGATAGTCATTCCGATGGAGTTTTTCGCGGTAGAGTTTAACGAGTTCGGTCTCTCCGCGCGCGAGCGCAACACCATCCGCGTCCCAAAAGATCAGATGAAAGTCGGGAAACGTCAACTCAGCTTCCAGGGAAGCGAGGTCGCGCCTGGACAAGGCATTCACGAGTGCAAATCTTGCATCCTTTCGCCGGAGCTCTGAGCGGTGCAGGGATTTGGCGATCCATTCCTTGACAGCTGCTTCGAAAATTTTGCGTGTAGCAGGGTAGAAAGCAAGCTGCGACGCCTCCGCGCGTTTCATCCCAGAATCTTTCATTTTCAGAAAAAGCAGAGTCTGACAGATACTGATTTCGTCATATTCATCTGCGTGTCCAGAGCCCCCCGCTTCTTTTGTCGCTTTTATGAGTCCAAGCGTGCGCATCTGGCGATACAGCGCTGGCTTGAGACCAGTTACTTCGATTAATGTCTTCGCTGTGAACATTGTCTTTTCTCCAAATCCGATTGATTTTTGGTATAAAATATATTTTGTAATTTCAAAAATCAAGAAAAAAAGTCCTCTCTCGAAAAAAATCGTGCTTCCCAAAATTGGCTGGCTAAATGTGGAGATACGACTCGATGCAGTTTGTCGCTATGGTAGGTTTGATTACTGTCTGAAGTACAGTCAAAAAATAAAAAGAGCCTCCGACAATGAAAAAAGACAGACTGCCGGAGAGGCCAAACGAAAACCCCCCGAGGGATCTCAGGGGGATTATTTTTCTTGTCTTGCTCAGAGATTTAGGCTATTAATGGCTTAGCAAAGCACACATGAGAATTAGTCTGGGGGGATGATGAGAATACGGGGATATGCCATAAGTGGGGTAGTGCTTGTTGCTGTGTATATAGGCATGTGTTTGGGCGCCAAGAAAGTGGTGGGAGGCACATGGACAAGTGCGGCTACTTTAATAGCTCCCTTGATTCTTTTGGCTGGCTTTTATTTTGCATGGCGCCAGTTTGATGCCGCAAGAAAGCAACGAATGTCTGAAATAGCCTTGAAACTAGTTGAAAGATGGGATTCACCCGCCCTTGAAGAGAGTCGCAAAAAACTTAACGAATTAGGAACAAAGGAAAAAGTAAAAGCGGCTATGGTAGGCGAAGAAGCTAATTCAGACGAGTTGTACGTATTAGCTAGAGTAGGTAATTTTTTTGATACGGTGGGAGCTTTGGTCGCAGAAGGATATTTAGACAAGGAAATAGCCTATGACCTAATGGCTCCCCCATTTGAAACATATTATGGACTCTATAAAGGTTTGATTGATGACCCAAGCACTACAGATTATTTCCCCTGTATCAAAAAGCTTGAGTCAATTTTTGCAAAAGTTAAAGGGAGCCGAAAGAAAACTGAAGCCAAGCCAACATGAGGGCCTAACCGGGAAAAGTTATTTCGGCCCCCAACTATGTATAATCCTCTTTTCCATTTCTTGATCCCCTCCTTTCTGAAATCGGCAACAAGTTGATACAGATTTTGAAGGCCTAAAACTAATATAATCATTTTGCCGTTTTGTCAACGGTCTTTCCAAAAGATAGATAGCCGATATTTTCTTCGCCTATCTCAGGCGAAATACTATACCAAGAAATGTGACATAAATGTGACATAAATTATTTTTCTTGGGTATTTTGCTTCTATTGTTTCTACACCTGCATATAGTGAAATCAAATAGTTAAGGGGTTTCAGTATGTTACCGAAACCCCTTTGTTCGCATTACGAGTGAGGTGCTCTGCCAGCTGAGCTACGGTGGCTCAAAGAAGTATATTCAAATATAGAACCTTTTGCCCATCCTGTCCATCATTTTCTAGATGCAGGATGACACCGATTCCCGGACCTGTAATGACAAACAGCGTTATGCCTTTTCAACTGTAGTCCTTACTGGAGTGGCGGTAGTTACTTTCGTCCCCGAGTCGAGGGCCCTTTCGAGGTAAGTTTGTCCCTGTGAACCGCCATGAGCGTGACAAGGGCCTTGGCCGCCAGCTTCTCTTCACTGCCCCGCAGATCAAAAACCTCTGATTCTGAAATAATGATTTTGTCCCCCTCTCTGATCACCTTGGCCCTGCATGAAAGGGCATCGCCGAAAGCGGGTCTCAAAAAGTTGATCTTGAATTCTATAGTCAGGATCCGGAAGTCCCCCCCCACCGTTGTAAAAGCTGCATAACCAGCCGTGTGATCTGCCATGGTAGCCATTACGCCGGCATGGATAAAACCATCCTGCTGTCTGTGGTGATCAGAGATGTCCACGCGAGACTGGAAGAATCCCCTCTTGATGATCTCTGCCCTGAATTGACAGTACTCTATGAACCCGCGGCTATAATCACAGGCAAGGAACTCCGCCCTGTCCTTGGGTATGTCCTCTAACATCTTTGGGTTTCCCGAAGAGCATCCAGGCCTTTCTATCCGATGTTGCGAGAATATACACAAAACAAAGGAATAGGCAAGGGGATTTGCTCAAATCATGTTGTTCAGGGCTATCCCTTCACCCTGGGAGAGACTTCGTCTATCTGTGTCATTTTTCGAGGGGCCCCTAGTCTTGATCATCTATTTCCCGGTGCCCCAAATGGCACTTTGTCCTTGACTCTAATGGAAGTAGTTGTATCCTACAACTATGATGGCTTCGTAAAAAGTCTAATTTCTGCGTTGGCTTCATCCCTGCCCCGTTTAATGGGTACTGGTGGCGCTGAATCAGAGGTCTAGGAGCACCTAAGAACATCGTTGGGGCAACGGCCTCTGAATCTGGAGTTATTTAACGGGGTA
>JAFDHB010000250.1 GCA_019308985.1 Deltaproteobacteria bacterium
GAAGGGTGGCCGCTTCCTCGACAAAGAGATCTAAATCACCGTTGTTTGCGCCCACCATTCTTCCTAATTGTTCGTAGGATGCCTCAATGACTCCACGCTCCGGGGCCTCCCACATGAAGCAAAGGAGGTCGATCCATATACCGCGCGTAGATGGGCTTGCCAGCCGGAGCTGCGGATCACTCAACCAGTCTCGTACATAGAACTGAAATGCTGGAGGTTTACCCATGTGATCCCTCCTTGCCAGTTAGAAATACCCCCGTTTCTTCGGGAGATCAGTCAACTGAGATATCGCCTTCTTGTTTCCTCCGGCGATGAAATACGCGACAAAGACCCTCATCTCCTCGCCGGTCATCGTTGAGGATCTCAAACCTTTCTCCAGGAGATCCTTTCGAATCGGGATGAATCTATGATCAGAGGCTTCCATGGCTGTCCTCCCTTCAAGAAAATGGGGTACTGTTTGGGGTACTGAACATTAGAAAAAGATCTTCATTCAGCTTCCAAATACCCCAAGCGGTACCCCTAGTTTTGACCTATTTTGGCTAAATCACTGGAAGAATTGTTGGAATGGAAAAGGCCGGGATAGCTGATATCTGCCTCTCACGCCGAAGACACGGGTTCGAGTCCCGTTGGGACCACCAAAGTAAGATCAGTAAGTTAGCCAGACTCCTCGCTCTGTAAATTTTCCTTCGTGGTGCCGTTCGTGGTCCTTTTTGTTTGGAGTTTCTCAACCGCGCCCTTCATATCGGCTTTGTGGAACCACCGAAGCGTCATTCCGTCCCCACTCCCCACATTTGGACCGAGCCGCCCATGTCGGTGGCTTATGGACCGAGCCAAGCGTATCGCCGCGGTTTCCTCTATTGACTGTCAGGATGCATGGCCTTTCATAGCCTCCTAAGGTAGGAGTCCCCTTCAAAGCACGGCGCGCATAGAAGCCTCCTGAGTAACGAAATCGCGATTTCAAAAATACTCTTCAGGCAGAGCCTAACGCCTCTGACCTGGCCCAGAGGGCCAGGGTTTTCAGGCCGCACTAAATTTTGGCGAAAAAACATCTTGACGTTATGACGTCAAGATGTTAAAGATACCAAGAAGCAGAGGAGGTGGTTATATGACAGCTACCGCAAAACGAGCCACTATCTATCTCGATCCTGACCTGCACAAGGCATTGAAATTAAAGGCCATAGAAACTTCTCGGTCTATTTCTGATCTTGTAAACGAAGCCGTGAGAGAGGCTCTTGCTGAGGATGCTGAGGACCTCGCAGCTTTTGACGAAAGAGCGGGGGAACCGCTGATAAGCTACGATGAAATGGTAAAAAGGCTGAGAAGAGATGGCCGAATATAAGGTCTTCTTCAAAGAGTCAGTGTGGAAGGATTTTGGTTCAATCCCTAAGAAAGATTTGAGAAAGATTCTAAAGCGCATCAAGCTATTATCGGAGAATCCGCGGCCTCAAGGATGTGAGAAACTGACCGGAAAAGACCGCTATCGTCTGAGGCAGGGACGTTATCGCATTGTTTATGCGGTTCGGGACGACGAGCTTACGGTTTCGATTGTCAAGGTCGGCCACCGGAAGGATGTTTATCGCTGAAGGGATACGCACTATCATTAGGAGGCCATTATGAAAGAAGACTTCCTCCCTTCCCCCGGGTAAAATTCTAGTGGAGGAATTCCTAAAACCTATGGGAATCAGTCAATACCGACTGGCCAAGTACGGACAGGGGGTCTGATCGCCGGCGTACTTCCCAGCGGCCTTGACGTTAGAGAAATAGCTCAGGACCGTCTTGGTCGGATGCCGGCCTTGCGTAATGATCAGATCCGGCTTAAGCACCTTTAACTCAGCCCATAGATGTTGCGCACACTCTGTAATCATGCGTCGAGTGGCGTGAGTCTTGGCCTGGTGAGTGCGTTGAGTACATTTGACGGCGTTGGTGAAAGCGCACTGGCCCGAAATCTTAACAACGTCTTTCTCATCCAAAAGATGCTGGAGGATCAATGAAACGCCTCCCATATGTGGATTCTTGGGAACCTCAATAGAACTCCGGAAGCACTTTTGCGTGTCTTCAAACTTCTCGCACTGTGCCTTACCATGTCCCCCCCGATCCATTGCAACGAACAGAACCTTGACGTTACTCTCAGCAATGCGAGCTTTTCCATAGTCACAACCGACGAACGCCCAATTCCCGGTATAGAGACCACGCCGCACGCTTTGTGAACATATGGGCAAAGAGCTGCATCCAAGGCGATCCCTCGACGGAACGATTGAGCGATCTTCATAAAGAGCCCTGATGCGCCTTCGTACTAGAGTGCTTCGTGTGTCCCGTTCGTCGTACATAGCTTGCCGCCCATTTAAGCCGCCATCATCCAGTTTAGAAGAATCTCCTTCACAACACCTTATGGCCTTACCGCCTGGACCTTTGGCCTTATCCATAGGCGGCACGAAAGCGAATTCAGCCGCTGGAGTAGGAGGTCGGTTGGAATGTTTAGATGGGCTATCCTCTTACGATTTTGCGCTCACCACATTTCAACATCTTAAGAGACCCTCTTCGTTCCCTGCGCTTGAGGCGGTCCACCGGTCTCACATGCTAGCGGTTATTGGAAATCTGGAATCCCTCTGGCTGCATGCCAAACCCTTGCAATCTCGATGACATGCTTTGCTGCGTCGACCCTATATACAATCCTGCATGGTTTACGAATCACTTCTCGGATAGCAGGATCACCGAACTCAGGGACCATTCGCCCCGATTCGGGGAAATCCGCCAATCTCTCCACAGCCTGGAACAGACTCTCTAGGAATCGTTCGGCCGCCGAGATACTGTCCTCTGCGATAAAGGCAGTGATGTCCTTAAGATCAAGCTTTGCGCTGGGGGACCAGATCAGCTTGAAAGCCATTCTTTGAATTCCTCTCGGACCCGCTCGTGGCCGATACCCTTATCTTCATCGAGTTCACGAAGCCCTTTACGAATACCTGCAATGAAGTTAATCCTCTCTTGGATATCTTCCCATGTAGCGTTTTCCGGAAGTTCTTGAATGCTCCTTATGGCTATCTCCTTAATGCCCATGTCCAAACCTCATTTCTTCCAGTGTTGTTGACCTGTACAATCTTATTCCTGTTAATGGGCGAGCTTCGTGGAATTGCGTCGGCCAGAGATTGCATGCCTGCTGCAAGCTATGACTAGGGCAATTACAGCTCCAGTCCTTGGGTTCGCGCCCTAAAGGGCGCCCAAGGCGCCTAAGCGTAAGCTCAGCTCGACCCTCTATTCTGCATTCAGATTCTCTAAAATCTTTCTTGCCAATGCCTCCTTAATTTCGTTATGGGGGACTGCCTCGATAATTCCGTTTTTCGGATTGAAACAGAGTGAATGCGATTTACCTTCGCGATTCAAATAACAGCCAGCTGTTCTCAGCTTCGGTCCAAATCTTGCCATTTCATGCAATAAGCACTTTTTCTTGTATAGCGTCATCCGGCAAGCCGCGAAGGATATCATCTCTGCGATCTTTCAAAATAAGTTCGATAGCCTCCCGCAAGCTCTCTTTTGCCTCTTCTATGGTTTCACCTTGACCATTCGCTCCCGGAACTTCAGGGCAAATAGCCCAATATCCTCCCTCAGGGGCTGGTTCTATAATAGCCGTAAATTCCGCGTTCATAATAATATTTCCTTTCCCTTGTTGGCCCGAGGTTTTCTTTTGTTTTATTATTATGAAAATCAATCAAAGGATATGGCGAAGCCACCAGAATGTCAATATGGGGGTCACAAAAACAACTCAATACAACATAATATACAATATGAGGAAATCTTCCGGGGCCAAACTTAACCTGAACCATGGGGACAATCCTATGTTCTCCTTCCCACCCTTCCCTGTTTCCTTTCATACCCCTTGGGCCAATCACTTCGGTCCTAGAAAATGATTAACAGCACGCCATGCGCAATTCCTTATCGTCATTTCATTTCCCAACCCCGCACCGGTCCCTGTCTTTAAGGGCCTTTCTCAGGCGGGCCCCAAAGATACGGGACAAAACTTTTTTGTTTGCTCGAATATTGACGAACTCGTAAAAAG
>JAFDHB010000251.1 GCA_019308985.1 Deltaproteobacteria bacterium
CTACGACCTCTCATACATGCAATCTTTCAACATGCATGTATATGATCGGGGAGATCTGGGCGATGACGTGATCGAAATCCTCCGAATATTCTCTCGAGTGGGTTTTGGTGCAAGGCGGTTCGGAGGATGCAAAGGCAGGGGCTTCGGAAGGTGGGACTGCCGGCGCTGGAAGAGGAATTTTTAAAACGTCATTGAGGAGACCATCTTATGGCTTCTAAAGCGAAGGCGTATGTCTGCGCCCATTGCGGCTACACGGCAGACGGCAGGTTCGCAGGGGATATTTGTCCCCACTGCGGCCTGACTTACTGGAAGTGCAGTAGATGTAGTTACACCATAACTGCGGGTAGCCCCCCGGATATCTGCCCAGAGTGCGGTGAGAAGTGCAATTTTATCAATGTGACCTGTTATACGCCGGAGTGCGGCGGTCCGGGACATATTGACCCGAGGCTTTAGGGGTCAGGCAGCAGGAGTGAGGCCTTGCTTGAGAGTGAGAAGAAAGGCCTCTACCGCTGGGATCACGGTAAACCTATTATCTTTGAAAGGGGAGACATCATGGAATTTGCAGGAATCATCAAGGCAGGGGACTCTGAAGGACGTGAGAAGCATGTCCCGAGGATCACGGTTGACAAGGGCCATAAAGAGGGCAAGGATATTGTTCGAGTGGTGGTGGGCCATGAGGTGGAGCATCCCAACACTGTTGAGCACCACATTGCCTGGATTGAACTGTACGGGGTGAAGAAAGACAACGATCAGGTCGTTCATCTAGGTCGTGCCGCCTGGGCGCCCGTTTACTCCAATCCCAATGTCCGTTTCCAGATCAACCAGATAGGGGACTTCAAGGCCTTCCATGCGCTGGCCTATTGCAATATTCACGGTCTCTGGTCGAATACACTTGAGGTATAATCGCAAGAGATTAGATAAGGAGAAAACACCATGAGATTTGAAGGAGATCAAAAAGGCGATTGAGGCGTTGAGCGATGCGGAAAAAAGAAAGTTCTTTTCTGAGGTTATCCCGGACATATGCGACGAATCGCTTACAAAAGAGGGCTGCCGCATAATTTTTGAGAAGAAGCTGTCAGGATCCCGCTATCTGGAGTCCTTTGATGACCTTCATGAGATGCAGACGAAAAAGTAATACACAGATCGAGCGCCAGCGGAAAAGGGAGAACATCCCGCAGATCAAAATTATGCAGACCTGGGGGATAGGCTCGAAGGTCGAAAACAGG
Source organism: Deltaproteobacteria bacterium (assembly GCA_019308985.1). The sequence goes on from JAFDHB010000251.1 coordinate 1,227, forward strand.
GGTACGCTACAGGGATGAATACCTATTTGGAATGCATACCGTGTTTTTTTAGGCAGGCTCTCTTCGCTGCCAGGGCGGCTACAAACGATGAAAGAAAGGCAAAGCAGGTGCTGGACAAGGTGGCAGCACTAATCCCTGACCTTCCATTGGACAGCCCTCCCACCGAAACTGCGAGACTGATCTACTCCGCGATTCGAGAGGTAACGGGCGTGTTCGATCCTTTCAAGGTGCACAAAGAGGAAAGTATCAAAAATGCCCTCTCCCTTTATCCACGATTGAAATCCGCTGTCGAGTGCTCTGAAGATCCTTTGCGGACGGCTGTAAGAATCGCCATTGCGGGAAATGTCATAGATCTGGGTGCCAATACGGATTTTGACCTCGATGATGCGATGGAGGAAATCTTGAGAAAAGAACTGTGGATTGACCATTACGAGTCTTTCAAACGAAGCGTTGCGGAGGCCCGAACTATCCTTTACTTAGGGGATAATGCCGGAGAGACCGTTTTTGATAGGATACTAATCGAAACCCTTGAGAAGGATACGGTATATGCCGTCAGAGATGTTCCTGTCATAAACGACGCAACCATTGAAGATGCCCAAAAAAGCGGAATCGGCAAGTTGGCGCGAATCGTTTCTTCCGGCTGCGATGCCCCTGGAACCATCCTGAAGAGATGCTCGCAGGAGTTTTTGGATATCTTTGAAATGGCGGACGTCATTTTGAGCAAGGGTCAGGGAAACCTGGAGAGTTTATCCGGTGAAGAGGGTCCCATATTCTTTCTTCTCAAGGTGAAGTGCCCAGTTATCGCTCAACATCTTGGGGCCAAAGCGGGCGAGATGATCCTGAAAGACGGCCGCTTGAAAAAGATTTCGGCCTTCGAATATCATGGAAGGAGGGAAAGTTGAAGCTTGCCATTCCCGCAAATGGTCCTCATTTCGACGCCGAGGTAAGTGAAAGGCTGGGAGCCTCTTCTTACCTGCTTGTGGTCGATCTTGAGTCCAAAAACTTCGAATCTATTCGGACTCCAAGGGATCCCGGAAGTGGCTCAGGGATGCAGATGGTTGCCCTGATCATCGCGAAGAAGATCGACATTCTCCTTACAAAGTGGTGTAGTCCCGTTGCAGAAAAGTATCTCTCCGCCAGTGGTGTAAAGATTTTGACAGGTATAGGCGGTACCGTAGCTGAAGCCCTTGAGAAATTTGAAAAAGACAACCTGGAATGTCAGATACAGAAGATGGAACATTCAACACCAACCTCATGGAAGATAAGCCGCAGAGTCGTTACGGAGGCGGTCCGGAGTGCATCGAAGCAGATTAGGAACTTGTTGCCTGTTATGATTGGTGTGGTTTTTTTGGTGGGTCTTTTCAGTGCATTCATATCAAAAGAGTCTTTGGCCTCCTTTTTTTCCGGAAGTATATGGAAGGACTCTCTCTGGGGCGCTTCCGTGGGGAGTATGCTTGCAGGCAACCCCATCAACAGCTACATTATCGGCGGACAATTGCTCGAAATAGGGGTAAGCCTCATTGCCGTTACTGCCTTTATTTGTTCATGGGTAAGCGTCGGACTCCTCCAGTTGCCTGCCGAAATCGACGCCTTGGGATGGAAGTTCGCCGTCGTCAGGAATCTCTCCTGTTTTGGTCTTTCGATGGCAATAGGCTTTGTGATGATTCTTGTTTTAGACTTTTTCGGAATGTAGACTGGCCTGATGTCCAAAGGATCAAAAAAGGAACTCAGAAAGATAACTCCTTCTCTGCGACTGGTGTTTCCGGGGTCGATTCTGATTCTTTATCTTGTGCTATGGCATATAGCTCCGGAGAAAACCATACTGGCGCTGCGGAGCAGCATGGGTGTTTTTTTTCATGCCTTATTACCGCTGTGCATGGTTTTCCTTCTCATGATCGGACTGAATATCTTTTTGAAGCCACCACATCTTGCAAAACTCCTGGGAAAAGAAACAAGCATCAAGGAAAAGCTTGTCTCAGCTATTGCAGGTATCATCTCGGCAGGCCCGATTTATGCCTGGTATCCTATACTCAAAGAGCTTCGAGAAAAGGGAGCCAAACATTCTCTCATTGCCATTTTTCTTGTAAATCGAGCGGTCAAACCTTTCCTTGTACCGATGATGATTTCATTTTTCGGATGGGCCTATGTCGTGATTCTCACACTGTTGACTGTGGCAGGCTCACTTTGCGTTGGGTTCATCGTTGGTGCTTTGTTGGATTCTCCTACCGGCTCTCACACGGCAAAATGACGAAGATTGCCGGCGGATGCGGTCTCAAATAAATGGGGGCGTGTTAGATGGAAGGATTGATGGGACCCCGGATGCCCCGCACAATGTACGGGGCATCATCAAATAATGTTTTGGAAGCGACTATGTGTTTGAGTACTGCGTATATGAACTTCGGCAATGGAAAATATCTTGGAATATGCTTCGGTCGTCTGCAAGGATCGTTATGTGGGCATCGAACACCTTCCCGATTACCTTTTTCCGGCATCAAGAGATGCTGTGAAGGGAAAGGAGGGGAGCAAAAGCGGGATATTGTCATGGGATGTTATGCAAAGGGAGTTGATAACCCAGGTCCTCAGAATAAACAACTGGAACCGGAAGGCCGCGGCTGCGCAGCTTGGTATACACCCGACCACGCTCTGGCGTAAGACCAAGCGATTGGGAATCGAGGTGCCGAAGGAAAACGCACGGAAAGGCACTTGATATTCATGCAGGATATATACTCAGAGCTCCGAAAAGACTTCCACGAGATTTGCAAGACCAATAACCTTCTCCACGAGACCGTGGAGATCAAGGCCAGG
>JAFDHB010000252.1 GCA_019308985.1 Deltaproteobacteria bacterium
AGCGCGGCTCAAATAGCCTCCCACCGAGAGAGCACAGGCCTGCTGGAGGGAGTTTTTCGCTGCCATCAAGCGTAAGCCTCCACCTCATGCAAAACCAATCGCGGATTTTGGGTAAAGACAAACCGGTTGACTTTGAAAAGCTCAGGACGAGTGCTAGGAAAAGGCTGGCCAGGAGAGTTGTGGAGAACGGGTGATGAGATTTGTAGATACAAATGTATTTGTTAGGTACCTCACAAATGACGTTCCTGAAAAAGCAGACGAGTGTGAAAGGATTTTCAAGAAAGCAGTTGACCGAAAAGACAGCCTTTTTATCACACAGATGGTTGTTGCCGAAATCGTTTGGGTACTGGAATCCTATTATGAGCTTCCCAACGAGGAGGTGCGAGACAAGGTGGAAAAGATTCTTAACACCCCGAACCTTTTCTGCCCTCAGAAGGATCTCATGTTGGCTGCCCTCAGCCTTTATGTTGATAAGGATATCGATTTCATTGAGGCGTACAACGCTCTGGTTCTTAAGCATGAGGGCATAAGGGAGGTTTATTCCTATGACGCACATTATGACAGGATTGATTGGCTTGAGAGGATCGAGCCGTAAAGTAGAGCTGGTAACATCTCAAAAAGCTGAGGTAAATCATGTTTGATAACGCCTGTTCACCGGAATGACAGGCACCTACACCAATCGTCCTTCCAGCAAAAACAGTATCCCAGGAACCCTTACCCTGACTTGTTGAGAGGTTACCAGAATTAGCGATCGCTCCATGCCTTGAATGGCCTGTATACGTACATGGTATTTTGATCTACAACCTTGGCAACCGTTCGATAATCGCTATCGCAGTACAAAAAGCCGTATAATTGATCATCCGGTCCGAAGACCCTCTGGACAGTCGGATATGATCTGCTGAAAGAACTAATCCAGGAGATCAACTCGGGTATACGTTCAGGATCTTCAATCCTAATCCATGTATCCCCGATCAAGGTTCGACCGTCATCTTTCGGATCAAATATGAAGCAAGCGGGATAAGCTGTAGGCCATTGATCGGAGTAAGAGACATCGTATTTTTCAGAGGTCTTGGCCAATTCACCAACTGTCACGGTCTCACCCCAGGGCTTTGCAGTGATTTTTCCATAACCTGCACATCCATAAGAAAAGAACAATAATAAACCTATGATAATGAGATATGTGTGTTTTCTTATTTTCCTTCTAATCAAGCAGCATCTTCATTTTCATTGTGTACTTGCTTCTTTATTCCAAACTTAAGCATCTTTTTCTCATAATAAAGTGTGGTGCTAGAAAAAGCATGGAAAAAATCATAGCTTCCTTAGATGTTCAATTTTCCCTAGGGCGGAACCCGGGGACACGCGTTCCCTTCGATCTCCTTCCCGAGTCTGGGCTTTCTTTTTCCAGTCCGTGAAAAATGACTTGTTCTTGTATTTTTCCCCGATTGTAGAGAAACAATGGGCGTTGGGAGTGAGGGAGTACCCTACAATGGCTCTGTTTGAAACAAAACTGGAACGGTTTCAACCCTTGAAACAAGCCCGGGTATGCCCATCCCTCAAGCTTGTGAAAGTAATATATAACTAACCGAAAAAACGTGGTAATTTATGGTTAGGGAGGGAAAGATATGGCATTGAAATTGCTTTTCAAGGGATCAGACAAAAAGCGTGCTTGCCCTTAACCGGGAGGCAAGCCAGCTTGAGTCAATGGGGCGAAAAAATGAAGCCTGGTTCAAACAGATGGAACGTTCTGGATTATGTCAAGGTCGGCATCAAGGGAATGCCGCCTGGATCCCTAGGCGGCATAGATGTCACCTATCGATGTAACCTCAGGTGTCGGCACTGCTACTTCCTCAAACAGAATCATCGGGAGGAGCTGTCTACGGAACAGTGGGTCATGCTATTTGAGCAGTGGAAGAAGGAGGGCTTTCCGTTCATGATATGTGGCTGGATCGGCGGTGAACCCCTGCTTCGAAAGGAGCTTGTAGATCGGGGACGCAAATACTTCAAGAGCAATGTCATATTTACCAATGGCACCATTGAGCTGCCGCCTTGGCCGGATGTCACATTTTCCGTCTCCGTGCATGGTACGGAACAATACTACTACAACATGACAGGGGCGAAAAAGGGCACCTATGAGCAAATCAAGGAGAATGTCGGCAGGCCTGAGCTGAATGTAATAATAGCTTTTTGCATCACCCGGCTCAATTATGGATGCATTGAAGAGATGATCGAGGAATGGTCAAAGACCAACGTCAACGGAATAGTCTTTGAATTCTATACCCCCATGAAGAGCGAGGATGACGGCCTGTTTCTGAGATGGGGAGAGAGGGATAAAATCATCGACAGGATAATGAATCTCAAGAAGACCTATGGCAACTTCATAGGGGTTAGTGATAGGGTCTATCGCCTGATGAAATCCCGGACAGCCAAGAAAATAACCCAGAACTGTCCTTTTCCATCAATCGGCTTCAGTTACGATCCCATGGGAAGGCCCAAGATACCTTGCCAGCTTGGCCCTGAGGCTGATTGCGGCCGTTGTGGATGTATCTTGCCTTTTTATTCGATGGTCCTGACCCATCGCAGGCTCTTGATCCCGGAATTCGGCTCATCCGTGTTTCGCAGGATTCTGCTATGGGCTGGTAACGGAATAGGTAATGCCGGGTCTAGAACAAGACCCCTCAATAGGGCAATGTTGTAGTTGGCGACTCTTATTTACGAAAATCAGCCTTGACGAGTTTGTAAAAAGTCAAAACTGAGATTGCAAAGTAAAAAGCTTCAAGTTCAAGGCGCGCGAACCTCGTGTGATGAGGCGTACTTAGCGTACGCCGCAATCATTTACCCCGTTAAATAACTCAGAATCGAATGCAGGTGAGGGCATGATGTTTCCACGCCTTTCTCGACCTTTGGTTTTACACCAAGACCGCCCATTTAACGGGGCAGGGATGAAGCGCAACGCAGAAATTGGACTTTTTACGAAGCCATCCAGCCTTGAAACTGAATTTGGTCTGAATAGAATAGCGTAGTTGAGATTAGCTCAACGAAAACAGATGTTTTTGGGGAAGGGTGTTTCAAGGTCTTAATCTTCAACCCCCGCCATCGGGCTTCTGAGGTCGGTCACAACCCCCCATAACATTCAGCAAATACTGAGAATGTTTTTGCGCCCTTTTTTCAACATGGAGGTGTTTCTTATGTTCTTCCCCCAAGCCAATCGCATCAAGAAGATCATGATGGTTTGTATTTCTATTCACTTGAGCCTCAGTCTGCTATGGCCCCATCCGGCCTTTGCCGTGCGAGAGGCAAACACCAGGGCAGGGGTCTTAAAGGAAAGGATAGAATTCGATGTAAAGTGGACTTTCATTCCCCTGATTACGACCTACATGGAGACGTTCAAGATCAAGGACAGGGGAGGGTCCGTGTTTTTTCTCCTCACACACCAGGCAGCTTCCAACACCTTCTGGAATGACCGAATGGAGTCAGTGGTAGATCCGAGCACATTGCTTCCTGAGCAGATGGAAACCATTATCAAGGACAAGAATGGAAAGAGGAAGGAAACAATCATTTTCCAGAGGTCCTTGGGCAAAGCCATGTACATCAAGCAGGATAAGGGAGAGGGCACAGAGACAATAGAGAGTATAGAAATCAGTTCCAGGAGCATGGACCCCCTGTCTGCTTTCTACTATATGAGGAAACGGCTCAGTCCTGATAACCCTTTCCTGGAAATCGGGGGCATTACAGGATCCAGGCGCTTTTTGATGAGCGGAAGGGTTGTCGGAGAGGAAGGGATAAAGATATCAGCCGGTCGATTCAAGACCTTTCGTTTTGAATGTACGCTTAAATTCTGGAAAAACGATTCGAAAGAGGGTAGAAATGGGCGGTTGGAAAAGTCTAAGGGCAATTCTTTTACCATTTGGGTAACCAAGGATGAGGACCGTTTCCCGGTGAAGATACGCTATGGACTCGCCTTGGGAAGCCTTAACGTGGTAGCCA
>JAFDHB010000056.1 GCA_019308985.1 Deltaproteobacteria bacterium
ACAGCAATACCCCCTGGTAGCCGTCAGCAAGAAGCGGGAGGTATACCGGCACTCGAGGGACAGGCAGATCTCTTCCTTGAGGAAAGTGAACCCGGAGCCTGTCGTCAGTATCCATTTCGAGACGGCAGGAAAACTCGGCATCGAGGAGGGAGACAGGGTCTACGTTGAAACCAGGAGAGGCAAAATCCAGCAGAAAGCAAGCCTGACGTCTGATATCGATCCAAGGGTAGTGGAAATCGATTACGGGTGGTACTTTCCCGAGCGAGCCGACAGGGAATTGATGGACTGGGCACAGGCGAATATCAATATATTGACCGACAACAGGCCTCCGTTCAACCGGGAAATGGGATCGACGAACCTCAGGGGTTTCTGCTGCAAGGTCTACAAGGCATCGAAGTAGACTTCGGAGAAATGCAGAGGAAAAACCGGCAGTTGGGAGAAACCTACCGTGTGGTGAAGCCTTCAATGGTGGGAGTCGTAGTCTAGTAACCGAAGTATTGAACATCCGCGTTGGGATATACTGCTACTGTCGGATGGTCGCCGTGCGACCCCTGAAGAATGTCTACTACATCATCCCACTTGTTCAAATGCAGTATTTTGTCAGATGGCTCGAACCATCCGAGACCGGCAATGTCAGGATATTCGGTATACACTATAAAGTGGTTGATATGAGGCGGAACAGGAAATCTCAACCTCATTCTGCCTCCGATCGTTTTGCCCCAAGGTCCCATGAGATAATGGACAACCTGCCCTTCCGGTGCATTACAGATGAGAAGGAAATCACCGCCCTCGTGACTTACTGAGACAATTGTCTTGAGACCAGTGGCTGCTTCAGTGGACTTGGCAAAGGTATTGGCAATGACGATGTCCTTGCCTTCTGCCTGGGTGGTGAGGTAATGGGTTCTGGCCTCCTGAACGCAGGCCTCGTGGGCGACGCTGGCACCGCTAAATATGGCAACCGTATCTCCGCGCATATTGTAGATACACTCCACCAGGAAATCCATGCCCACAAGTGCCGCCGCTTCTTCCATATCTAGGCGCCTGGGGTTCCTTTCATAATCCGTCCTTTCCCGTGGTGAAAGCGGTATCCTGTGATTTGCTTCAATCGTATCTATGGAGGCTATACCGGGCAGGACAATTTTGCCGCCGCCGCTAAAGGCTGTCATGCCGTGAGGCGCGACAGAGCCTATGGCTATTCTGAAATCGCATTGCATGACCTCCGCGTTGACAAAGACCTTTGTGCCGCGACTTGTTGTACCGGCGTATGTATGGTTTTCATAGGGATTGTGATTGAAAACAGGATACCTGGCCAGAACATTGTTCCCCAGCTTTTTTGCGAAATCCGCCCTGTTCATGGGTGCATGAGTACCTGTGGCCCCAATAAACCTGATCCTTTCATCAGGTACTCCCCCAGCCTTCAATTCCTCGAGGATAAAGGGGACAATTCTTGCTACCCTGGTCACGCGGGTCATATCATCGAAAAGGATGACCACTTCTTTCTTACCCCTGACCGCGTCTCTTATGGGTGGAACATCAATCGGATTAGCCACTGAAGCACGGATCTGATCGTCATCCAAGGCCTGGCGCTTGTGACCGGCCATGTTGCACATTTCAATATCCCATGAGTCAGGTATGTGCAGTTCAAGATCACTGGGATTATGCCATGGTAGTTGCGGAATTCTGATAGTTTTCATTTCCCATAATCATCTATTTTTTCGCCCAAGTTGTTATTTACTTTTCTTATTCGGTCATTGGGGTTACAGGCGTGGAGATGTATTCGATTTCCTGGCTTCTTCTTTGCCATTTCCTCGGCTATTATCCATCCGGGCTTGCCTTTCAGGGGTATTCTCTCTATTTTGAAGATAACAGGTCTTTCAGCATCGGGACAGGTATACCAAGAAACCTTCTGTGTTGAATCTGAGAGTATCTTTCCTGTATCCGGGTCCTTTACCGGTTCTACAGAACGTTGCAGGGCCTTAACAACAGGTATCATACCCGACACGAGAGATAAACAGAGGGCCCCAGTGGTTTCAGAAAGATCAATTTGGTTGTCATGGAATACAATTTTATCTCCCTTTTCATACATCCGGCATGGAAGCCGGACATGTGACGGCTCGCCGGGGGTAAGGCTGCTTGGCATGCTCACCTTTTCAACAGTGGCTATTACTTTGAAATACATAGATAATCTTTCCTCAAGCACAATCTGACTGATACGTGGAAAGCCGTTGGTGGCTTGGACCGAAATGAGACATACTGACCTGCAAAGAATTTATGGGGTTTCTACCAGGCGTGGGGGACAGGTCTTCCTCGTTGAGGAGAGACATAAATTGCCTTTACAGGGCAAATCCTCTCGCAGATATAGCACGAGACGCAGTCTTCCGGGTACTTTGGGTACGCACTGTTCGTTTCCTTAACCATGTATATGACGTCCATGGGGCAGCTTTCATCGCATAGTTCACAGCCTGTGCAAAGGTCAGGATCTATTCTTTCAATGGGCATGGTGATCACCTCTCGTATTTCAAAGGGTATCTCAAATCATAAGGCATTGAAGTGTCACCCCATGAATCTTTTGGCACAAACTCCGTCCATATTTTCATTTTTCCTCCCTCATCTCTAACGAGTATCCATTTGAGCCAGTTCTCATCGTCCCTGTGCGGGTAATCTTCCCGATAAAAGCAGCCCCGGCTTTCAGTCCTGGTAAGCGACGTCCTTATTAATATCTCTGCACCAAGAACGATATTCCTAACTTCATGGGCTTTTCTCAGATCGTGCAAATCAACGGCCCTCAGCTTGGGCAGGAAATGGTCCTTGAAGAATTCAACCATGGTCAAAGCGGACTGTAACCGCTTCTCATGCATCACCATGTGCACTTCATAGGGGAAGATCGTCTGCTGAACCCTCATAAGTACGTGATCGGTACTGAAACCACTTTCCCGGCGGAGGGGTGCAAATGTAATATCTTCGTACGCGGCTACAACAGATTTTTCCAGTGGCATCATCTCCGTCTTAAGAGCAAAGTGCGCTGCCCCTTGGCCGGCACGATATCCAGATACGGCAGCTTTCATCATGCCTGTTCCACCCGAGGGATAATTAGCTCCACCCAAACCGCACCCCGACGCATCTCCTGCTGCATAGAGACCTGGAAGACTAGTCTCGCACTTTTCGTTTATGCGCAGTCCTCCACCAGGTCGTGCGCCCACAAATGCGGTATGTTGTTCGAGCCGATCCTTGAAAATATCAAGACCGGCCCGGTCAAGCATGGTTATCCAGGGTCCCTCTGATTTCTCCTCATATTTTCTTATTTCATCTTTGAATTGTTCACGGTCAACGCCATAGGGTTCGTGAAAAATAGGCCCGCGGCCTGCATGAATCTCGATGGGCCATAGTACAAGCGTAACCGCACCGGGATTCCCTTCGTCCCCGAGAAAAAACTCACCCCTGGCATTAGTTACATCATCTTTTCCGCCTGTTTCCCATGTGGGGCCATCAATGATAACCGTATCACACTTGGAAACAACGTACATAATTCCGCCCCACTCCATGCTCTTCAATTCAGCGCCGGCGCGGTATCCCATCATCGTGCCATCACCTGTGTTGAACTGTCGTCCATAGCCTGCCCCCTTGAAACTCAACATGCCAGAAGCAATGGCAGTCGCTTTGGATTTAATCACATAGAAATCACCTGTCCTGACATGAAAACCTACGGCGCCGAGAATCCATCCGTCCTTTTCCAATAGGTCGGTTATCATTACACGATCAAGGACAGTGCATTTGCTTTCAACAACCTTCTGCCGTGCTTTAAGCATCTTGTCCTTGGCCCCGAACTCCGAAAGCCGGCATGTGCTCCGATACTTACTCTTTAGCCAGAGGGGACGAGAAGGCTCTTCACCCGGTTGAGGAAACCCCACGGTGCCGTCTTTCTTGTAGAAAGGAATCCCCCAGGAGACCATGTCACGGTGCCTGGCATAGGACTCCTTCAGCATGATTTCCACCCACTTGCGGTCTACCAGGTACTCTCCGACTCTTGAAAATTGTTCTAGCCAGGCATCCAGCTCGTCACCCCATTGAGGACTGAAAACAAGCATACCTCCGGCGTAAACGCTACAGCCTGACCTGCCGGTGGTATTTTTATCAACAAGGACTACTTCAGCACCCAATTGCCTTGCCCGAACGGCTGCAAAACACCCTGCCAGTCCTCCTCCTATAACAAGTACATCTGTTTCAAGAAGTTTTGTACCCAAATGTCAGCCTCCCTTCTTAAACTTGTCAATAATGGACAAAATACTGTCTGGTCATCAACTCATCATATTGGGTAAGACCGTAACGATTTGAGGAATATGTATGATAATGATAATGCCAACAAAGTCCGTCATGACGTGGGGAATAATTCCTCGAAATATGGTTTCTAGAGGGATATCTTTTGCTACCCCATGGATAATATAGGCCGCTATACCTACCGGCGGAGTCTTGGTGCCAATGTTGCCTAACAACAGGATCAGCACACCAAACCACACAGGATCAAAGCCAAGGGCTGATATGACGGGATAGAAGATGGGGACCAGGAGCACCACCAAGGCGATTACTTCAATGAAAAAACCTCCCATAATAAATACCAATGATATCAGATAGATCACAACAATTGGGGACACCTGGAGCCCCTGCAACCACTCCTGTATAGCCACAGAGAAGCCGGTTATGGTGATGAAATGGCTGAATGTATGAGCACCTGCAACGATGATAAATAACATGGTCGATATCCGCACGGCATCTCCCAGGGCGCCAATGAACCCCCGCCACACCAGTCCCCGCCTTACCAGGGCGATGCCAAGTGCGCCCACAGCCCCGATAGCCCCCGCTTCTGTGGGCGTAAAAACACCCATGAAGAGGCCTCCCATTACCAAGATGAATAGAAGGGCCATCTCGGTCACACCCCAAATGGATCTTAATTTTTGTTTTATGGTTGTCGCTTCACCCGGGGGACCATAATGGGGTTTTAAAAGACAACGAATATAGACCGTCATCGAGTGCATAATCATTTTCATCAAACCAGGAAGAATACCCGCGATGAACTGATGAGAGATGGATGCGCCAATAAGCACGCAATAGATGATTGCTCCTGCGCTAGGGGGAATTAGCACTGCAAGGGGGCCACCAGCAGCAATGCAGCCTGTGGCCAATCTCGGGTCGTAACCACGCTTCCTCATTTCAGGTAGAGCCACTCGTGACATGGTGGCCTCTGCCGCGGCACCGGACCCTGACATCGCGCCGAAGGCGCCACAGGCCATCATCGTGGCTATCCCGAGACCCCCGCGCATTCGCCCGAAAATAGTATAGGCCGCATTATAAAGCCTGGAGCTGGCCCCCGAATAGAAGGCCAAGGAGCCCATGAGAATGAACATAGGAATAACTGTCAAATTGTAACCTGAGAATACGTCCCACAGATCCATAACCAAACGACTATACGCAGCTTCCAAGGAATTCAAGTAGCTGAATCCCGCGAAACCAACCAACGCCATCACAAAGGCCACCGGTATACCCGTAAAGAAACCAATTATGAGGACGACAACGCCGATAATGCCGACAAGAAGCGGGTCCATCCTTCTATTTCCTTTTTATCTCGGCGAGTGAGTTCAAAAAATCCGCAAGCAGTACCAAGGTGAGTAACCCGCAGGCGACAGCCATCACAAAGGCGAATGGAGCGGTGGGTATCTTTACAGTCATCGTATATTCGCCTACCCGCCGCATAGAGTTTGCGAACAAAAAACTCCGCCATGTCAGCATCCCGAACAGGCCTGAGCTAATAAGCCAGCCTGCACTTTGTATGATGGCCCTTGGGCGCTGTCCTAGTCTCGAGATCAAGATTTGGACGGATGTGTGGCCTCGCAAAACCTGGGTTCTTGCCAAGCCGAAGGATACAATCACACAACCGACAAGCCCTGTCGCATCGAAGACACCAAGAATGGGATTATCAAAAAGGTAGCGCCCAATGACGTCCGCACACGTCCCAAACATAAGAGCTACAATAGCGACAAAGGATATCCACTGTAGCTTTTCGCTCATCCAGCGGACAGCCCTATGAAAGTGGACGACTCCAGTCAAACGGCCTTGTGTATCTTGCACTTTGTGGTCTCTCTCTTTGACTTTCACAATGCCCATTCAGTACCGGACCTAATTGTTCAGACAGTTTTGAGGTTAGGGGAGGCTTCGGAACTCCCCTAACCATTGGACTATATTGTACTTGCTCCCACCTACTTCTGGTATTTCTTTGCAAGGCGAAGCATCTCATCAAGGAAACCGCGGCCATCCAGCCCTCTTTTTGCTGTCTCCTCGAAATATTCCTTATATACGGCCCTGATTCCCCTTTCCCTGCCCGCCATGTATTCCGGGGTGGCATCAATGATTTCCACACCCTGCTTCTTGGCCCACGCGAGACCGGCTTTAGAATCATCAATAACGCCTTGAGTATCTTTATACATCCACTCCTTGTTCACCTCTTTGAATATCTCCTGGACGTCTGGCGGCAAAGCGTTCCAGGTCTTATTGTTCATAACGACCAGGAATGCCGCTGAGGTCATGGGGGCAAGCGTAGCGTACTTAAGTGGAGGGGCGAGTTTATATATCTTAATAGTGGCACCAGTGATGGTCGCATTAATGAGGCCCTTTTGAAGAGCGTCAGCCTGTGCTCCCGCTGGCATGGATACAGGTGTGGCACCCATCACCTTCAATATCGTGGCTGTCACTCCAAAGCACCTGACTTTCAGATCCTTCATATCTCTTAGAGTCCTGACCGGATGAACCGTATTAAAAAGATGGGCCCCTGGGACCTGGAAGGCATACATGAATTTTGTATCCTCTAGTTCCGCGGGTTTAAACTTATGATACATTTCATTGAATATTCTGGTACCAACCATTGGATCCATGATAGGCCCGGGGATGTTCCAAGCTTTAGTCAGGGGGAAACGACCGGGAGTGTAACCCTGGACGATGATAGCCATATCAGCAATACCCTTAACCACGCCCTCATAGGCTTCCTTGCCCTTCAACAGGGCGCCAGAATGGTAATGGGTAATCTTAACCCGCCCCTTCGTGCGTTTCTCAATCTCCTTGCAGTATAGGGCACCGTTTTTGATGAATGACGTGTTCATGCTGGCAAAGTCAGCTCGTGTCAGTTTAATGATTTTTGCTTGGGTTACATCGGCAAATCTGCCAAAAAACAGACCTGAGGCCACTGTTACCACAAATAATCCTAGAATCATCTTTTTCATGTTTTCCCCCTTTCATTCTTTAGTTCATAAAGGTTGGTCAATCATTTCTTCGGTGAACGCACGATAGTCGTTTCAACTTTTCATTCACTTGATCTATCCATTTTTTCGAACTGAATCCTTGTTTTTCTTGGGAAGCCTCATGACACCGTCTATCTCTTCCATATCAAACCACCATTTTTTTTCGATGTCCTGCTTATCGTATCCGAAAATCGTGTCCATCTTAACGAGGAATCTGTCCGTCCAAGGCATCTTTCTCGCCATCCATCTGACCATATCATGGATCCGCCCCTTAGGCTTGTTCCAGGGACATACTTTGATACAGCGGCCGCATGAAGACCCGTGCTGGTGGGTGAAACGAAATTTGGTACACCGCTCCTCATCATGCCTCCAGGTCTCGTAGCCGTTATACAGGACCTTATCGCCCATGGAAATAGCCTGGGCAGGGCAGTCGATGGCACATTTATTACAGACCCGACAAAACGCCTGAAGACCAAAATCAACAGGCTTATCCGGAACCAGCGGCAGATCGGTCGTCACCGCTGCCGCTTTGAAGCGAGTTCCAAGGAATGGGTTGAGAACAGATGCCCCCATCCGACTCATTTCGCCGATACCTGCCCAGAGGAGCAACGGGGCCATGGCCACCTGGTAATTGCCCACATGCTGGGCACTTGCCGGATAGCCCAATTTCCTGATGTAATCGGCCATCATGGAGGCAATGAATGCACTGGTAGAGTATGCGACATAACTTTGAGGCCCGGATATCCAGTCATAACCCGTAGAACCACGCATGGTGTCATATTCCTGGTCTATGACGATAACGATCGCAAATCTATGGTTAAGCTCGACCGGGTTTCCTTCCTTGTCGTTGCGGTACACCGCGTATTCAGGAATTCTGCAGATCCCTATGATATCGGCTCGGAGGAAGTATCCTAGTCTCTTGATATGCCGGCTCATGATTCCGGGATCATCGGGAAGAGGGGCCTTTGCGGGCAGGACATCCCCGTCGGCCCGGGGTGCCATGTAAACGGTCATATCTTTCATGACGGCGCCGATAGGGTATTTTGAAATAGCGCGCAGCATTTCCTTAGCAGCGAAGGGCCCATAATCGCCACGTACACCCTTAAAAGAACCCGCCTCGCGAGGATCGACTCTATGAATTCTATCCCTGATGGCCGTTGTAGGTTCGTCGACTCTAGGGAGTTTTTCCATTGGATACGGGCCTAGTTGACGTCTATCTGTCAAGATCCCCTTACCATACAATCCATTCATAATTTCATTCCGTGATTAATATTCGCCTGATCACATTTGAGATGAGCAAGAGATTCGTTCTCTTTTTGGCTGATTATTTTGCCTTGCTTCTTTCCTATTTCATCAAACCTGGCAAAAACAGAGATATGGACGGAAATGCCAGCAAAATGCCCAGATGGAAAAGATCTGCGATTACAAAAGGAATAACACCGCGATAGATCGTCTGCAATGGCACCCCTTTGGCTACTCCGGAGATGACGAACACATTGATGCCTATTGGTGGAGTAATGAGCCCTATCTCCACGATCTTCAGATGAATCACCCCGAACCATATGGGGTCGAATCCCAGGGCGACGACAACCGGGTAGAAAATAGGGATGGTGAGAAGGACCATTGCCAAACCGTCCATGACACAACCAAGAATGAGGTATATGAACAGGATGATCCCAAAAGAGAACCAGGGATTTACGGAAAGTGCTCCGACAAAATCAGCCAACACAAAGGGGAGTCTTGTGACTGCGAGGAAATAGCCCAGGATCTTTGCACCGATAATGATGAAGAAAATCATGGCTGTGGTTTTGGATGCCTCCAAAAGGGAAATGACGAAGGTATTCCAATTGAGCCGTCTCCTGGCAAGGGAAACAACGAGAGCTCCAAAGGCCCCTGCCCCTGCCGCCTCGGTCGGCGTAAAAACCCCGAGATATAGCCCTCCGAATACTCCTACGAACAGGACAACCACAGGCCATATCCCCTTTAGAACCAAGATCTTTTCTTTGAAGCTGCTTCTAGGTCCCGGAGGCCCCATAAGAGGATTGAGTTTGCATATCATGTATATGGTTAACATATAGATCAGGGCTTCCAGAATGCCGGGAAACACCCCGGCCATAAACAGCTTCCCAATGGACTGCTCAGTCAGAAACGAATAGATGATAAACCCTGTGCTCGGGGGAATCATACTACCTATTGTCCCACCAGCGCTAATACACCCGGTAGCCAGCCTGTCATCATAATTGTACCTCTTCATTTCTGGCAGGGTCAGCGTGCCCATGGTGGCAGCGTTGGCTACACTCGAACCTGAAATTGCAGCAAACCCGGCGCATCCACCCACTGTCGCCATAGCCAGCCCCCCGGGGAAATGCCCCAGCCACTTATATGTTGCCTCATATAGACTTCGGCTTATTCCCGAATGGAAGGCAAACATACCCATAAGTATGAACAGGGGTATCGTGCTTAAGGTATAGTGTTCGGGGGTATGAAAAGGTGTTGAGCCGAGAGTTGCAAGGGCAGCATCGGCATCCATCAAGTAAACGATGCCGACAAAGCCAATCAAAGCCATAGCCAGACCCACGTACATCCCGGAGAAGAGGATGACGAGGAGGACGCACATGCCTATTACTCCTGCTAAAAGTGGGTCTATACGCGGTATCTGAGGCGCCCATAAGGGTGAACCAAGGAACATTATTGCCACCCCGAAGGCGCCCATCAAGCCTGCCCATACTCGTTTTCGGCTTTTTTCAAGAGCCTGGGACAGGGCATTAACCATTCTTGTGAGAAAGGCCAGAGAAAGCAAGGCTGAACCAAAGGCTGAAACCGCAATTACAGGATACATAGGGATAAGGAGAACCTCTGTGGCATCACCGGCCTGCATCTTCTCCTGCATATAGATGATGGACTGCCAGCAGATCAAAGAGAATATAACCGTTCCAACCAGGTTTATGGCGCTGTCAAGAACAGACTGGGCTCTCTGGGGGAGGTAGGAGAATAGGATAGTTACGCTGATGTGACCTTTGGTAACAGCGGTGTAAGCTAGCCCTAAGAAGACCAGGATAACCAGCATTACCTCCGTAAGCTCGTAAGCTCCCATGATGGGTCGACTGAAGAGGTAGCGAAGGCAGACATCCGCCGCAGTGAGAAACATCATCAAAGCGAGGATGCCTGCCCCCACACCGTGACAGACAAGGCTTACCCGGTTCACGGTTCTATTAAGGCAAGGGGTTATCATGCCATTTTGGCGAATCGGAAATTTTCCCGGAAAACAGGCTATTGTGATAATTCCTTGGCCAATTCGAGTGTCCTATCAAGAACTTTTTGGCCAGGGAGCCCCTTAGCTCTGGCGTCGGCAATCCATTTGTCCCATATAGGCCTGATCTTTTCCCTTAATTTTTCCCGCTCCGAGGGACTGAGATAGTTGACCTCAAGTTTCTGACCGCTTCTCGCAACCAGAGCCCTGGCCTGTTCCTTCACATCGTAGACGCGGCCCATTCCAGCAGATGCCTCTTCGTAGCTGATCTCTCCTATCCCCTCCTGAATATCAGGTGGTAGGGAGTTCCATTTCTCCTGGTTCATAACACAGAAGCAAGTCGTCCCTGACAATGGCTCATCAAGCGCATAGTCTACCACTTCGTAGAATTTGAATGAGCTGATTGCCTCCCAGGGCAAAAGCGCTCCATCCATGACACCCTTGTCCAAGGCCTGGTACAGGTCTGCAAACCCCATGTAACTGGGCACAGCACCTAGGGCCTTCATCACCTCTGTTTGTACACCACCGCCGGCTCTTATCTTCAACCCTTTAACGTCAGCAACAGATTTCACCGGTTTCTCTGCCGTTGTTATTATATAGGGACCAATATAATTGGTGAAAAGCATTTTCAAATCAGCGTACTCGGCTCGCACCTCCGGAAACTCCTGATATAGCCTCCAATAGATTCGGCTGGCTGATTCACCACTTTTGATACCCAACATGGGGAGAGCAAGCACCTCAGATAGATGGAAACGGCCCCTCCAGTAAAGAGTGCAACCCCATGCAATGTCGGCTCGGCCTTTTTTTACACCCTCCAAAAGAGCCTTTTTGTCCACCAAAGTAGCCGATGGATAAATATCTACCCTAACTCTGCCACCTGTGACCTTTTCTATCTCTTTTGTCCACGGTACCAGAAACTCCGAATGAGCTTTGCTCTTCGGAGAGGTGCTGTGAGCCAATCGCAGCACAAGGGACTTATCACCAGCTTGTGCCATTTGAAAGAATGCACCCAGGACAAGAGCTGAAACAATCAAAAAGAAACACGGAATCAAGAAAATTTTCTTCATGGCTTCTTCCTCCTTTTTCTGTTGACCGTTTAATGTTGTATGACTTTGGATTGCTTCCTGCAACACGGATTGAGCGGGCTAGTCCCTGTCTTCAAGATGCAGCACATTAAGGATTTCAGCGCGATTCCAACCAACCCCTTGAATCCAGCCTGTCTCTCGTTGCGTGAGTCAACTTCCATGACCGAAGGACTCTCCACGGCAGCAAACAAGGGGTCTTTGTACTGCGTGCTAAAGCCCAGCGATTGATCAAAATATACAATGAGCTTTGGAAACACCCTTCTTTCTGCAAGGGGCCGAACAAGTTTATGCAAGTAGTTGTTCGGCTTGTTCCAGGGGCACACCCTTATGCAAACAGAACATCCATTTCCATTCTTGATCCACCAATCCAAGCATCTCATCATGGCCCGCACAGGCCAGTTTAGCATCCCAGCAGAGTTGGAGACACCCCATGCCTTATCCGTCCTGTCCTTCCACATAAGTGCCCGGCCAGGACAATGCCTGGCACACAAAGTCTGCACCTCTGGCAAAACTTCTGCACACCTGTGTCCACGGGCGAATCAGAGGCAAGGAGTCCCTGGCCTTTTGCAGATTCCAGGGCAAATTCCAGGAATTCTTTCCCCAGGAGGTCCAGCGTGGTTTTTCTCGCTATGAAGACAAGATTCCCCGCACACTAAAGAAACGCCACAACCAGAGGCAAAATAGGGCAGTGAGTCAGATCCAGGATGCCTTCCCGGCGGGCATCCCAAACGTTCCGATCATTCTCATGGAAATAGGAAAAGAGCGAATGAATAAGGAAAGGACTAGGCCCAGCCTCTTCATTTTGCTTTTCCTCTCCCACCAAAGAAATGCCTCGAGAGGAGTAAGTTTTGCTCTCTCAATGGCCGATGGACACGTTCCTGTCGCTTGATCTTGTTACAGACCCCATTACTGTCAAGAGCTTTTCAATTGCCCTGAGCACGTTGAAAAAAGGAAACTTCCCCAATTTTTTTATTGATAATGCATTTGGATATGATACAAACAATAAGTCAAATTAATTGTTCTTATGTAAGTAATTAGCATCTCTTATAATTAATTATGGAATGGCAACAAATCGTGAGTTTTAGCCAGGTTGCAAAGCTTAGGAGCTTTACAAAGGCTGCGCAGGCCACCTTTCGAACTCAATCGGCCATTAGTCAACAGATCAAGGCACTTGAGGAAGAATTAGGGTGTCAGTTATTTGAAAGAATAGGCAGAAGTAGCGTGAATCTGACTTCGGCGGGGGAGAGCTTTCTCAAATTCGCCGTGACACTCTTGGATAGCTATGATCAACTCATAACGGAGATTAATGAACTAAAAGGGGAAAAGGGGGGACGCATAAGACTAGCCGGCCCTTTTGAGACACTTTACTACTTGATACCTAATAACCTTCAAAGGTTTTCGAGAGAATACCCGGATGTCGAGCTGTCCCTCATAGATTGCACAACAACCGATATCATACGAATCATTAGATACGGGGAAGTTGATTTCGCCATCGCCATTGAGTATATGGTTCCTGACGATCTTTTCACAGTTCGCTGGAAAAAATCTGAGAGATTCTTGATGATCCCTGTCGGTCACCCCTTGTCAAGAGTGAACCGGATTTCATTTACACAAATTGTACAATACCCGCTAATTCTTCCCCCGAAAAGCTATCCGATTCGCAAAAGATTTGACGAGAAGGTCAAGCAGCTAAATCTGAAGTGCAACATCCTGATAGAAACGCCAAACGTTATGCTGTGTGCGGAGTGTGTCGAATTGGGGTTGGGTATATCCATTATCGGTGAGGGACTGTGCCAATACCTGATGCGAGAAAAAAGAAAAATAGTGTTCTTGCCGCTCAAAAACCATTTGGAGTCTGACCACTTTGCACTCGTCATGAGGAAGGACAAGAAACTGTCAAGTTACCAGAGGGCCTTTGTCAATATTTTTCTGGACGAAATTCATATTTGACGAGTTCGCAAAAGGTCCGAATTGGGATGGCAAAGCAAAAAGCTTTGAAATAAGTGTTCGAGTTGAGCTTGGAAAAGCTCGCTTGGCGGGAGCGCACGCATTTTGTGTGATCACCGTTGAAAGACGCGGTATCTTTGAGAGGCGTATCTAACATACGCCGCAATTGCAACGAGGTGAAGCGCAACGCAGAAATTGGACTTCTTAGGAAGCCATCAAGACTCAGTTCCTAGAATCAACATATCGGCTCTGCTGTCAAATCTTCCTTATCCGCCTCTTCAATCATCTTCTCCAAGGCCTGGGTCATAGCTTCTGGGAATCTCTCTATCGCCTCTTGCAGGGATAATGCTTCAATCTTGCAATGGACAGTGAGAGGCCCCCGTGGGGACATCAATTTAGTGTATCCCACAAAAACAGGGGACCGGCTATCGTCCAAAGAGCCATCGGGATTCACGGGTGTAAGCTGTCGAATCGACGCAACCTTAAGGTCAAAAAAAGATTCCTCACGGTATAGACCTTTTGTATCCACGGTAAAATCAACATCAAGTTTGTGTGCGATTCTTTTCATTTTTGTTCACCTTTATGCCTTGTTTGGAGATTATAGTATGACTCCTCCATGAGGTATTGGATAGCAAGCCATAGTCTGTTCAGAATAGATGATCCACAGTTCTCTGTCAATCTATTGCCTGCAAACATTACTTGGCCAATATACTTGCAGGATGAGGGCTTGGTATCACCCGGACGCAAGTGATATTTGGGTATTCGTTCCTAACAATGATGACACGTTACCAGGTGATCGTTAGAGATGGTCCTAAATCGGTACTAAGCCACCGGCTATGCCGGTGAGGATTGAAAAGGTTATACCGTTTTAGACGAAAAAACAGTAAATATGGCCAACTGCGCCGAAGGATCGGAGTAGTACTTCGGGAACTATGCCGGCACAAGGGGGTGGAATTGGTAGAAGGCAATACGTTGCCGGAGCATATCTACATATGCTGCTGAGTGTTCTACCGAAGTATAGCATAGCGATGACGAATAGGTTACTTAAAGTCCAAGAGTGCCATTCGTATTCATCGTCAAGCTTTGAAGATGAAGGGGACTCTTTCGGGGCGCTCGTTCTGGGCTCGTGGTTATTGTGTAAGCCCGCTGGGCTTTGATGAGCCCCAAATCCGAGAATACATTAAGGGGCAGGAGCAGTTACAAAAGGAACAAGAACAATTGGAGCTTGATTTCGACTGATGGCCCCTTTTAGGGGCCTTCCTCATACCACCAGTCTTACCGGTAGTCACTGATTAACTTTGAGAGCCGAATACCCAGTCATACCCTGTCTATCCACACATAGTCTCATAATGCTGGTCTATCACAACAACAATAGCGTATTCATGATTAAGGTCAACTCTATTACCATTACTGTCATAGAGGTATACGGCATATTCGGGTATTTTGCAGATACCGACAGTATCCGCCCTAAGAAAATAGCCTAAACGCTTGATGTGACGAGCGAGAACCTCCGGGTCTTCAGGTATGGGAGCTTTTCCTTGCATCACCTTTCCGTCAGCGCGTTCTTCCAAAAAGGAGGTCATATTTTTCAAGACCGCTCCGATAGGATACTTTGAAACGGCCCTGGGTGTTTCTTTTGCCGCAAGCATACCATAATCACCATGCATAGCCCTATATGTGCCTGCTTCCCGAAGATCAATTCTCTGGATGTCTCCGGTTATCCGTGTTCTCGGGCTATCAACGCGGGAAAAGTTTTCCATGGGATATGGCCTCAGCGGGCTCCCGTTGTGTAGAATCCCTCTATCGTTTTGCCGTGTCTCCATCTCTTGAATTATCATCCCTGTCGAGGCTGGGAAGTGACGATATCGATCCCATCTATTGACTCCAATTCAGCCCGCCCAACTTATGGATATCTTCCTCAAGCACTCCCTTCCAAAAGCACCCTGGACAGGCTTCGTCAAGATAGTGCAAGGATCACGAATTAGTATTTCATCCCTTTTTTGCCTTTTTCAGTTCGGCAGGTCCCCACATATCCCACTTAATGGGCGGCGCCTTCCAATCCTTTCTCACCGCACCCTCAACACGAATCGCCTTTGTTGGACAAACTTCCTCACAGTTCAGACAGGAGATGCACTCCACCTGGTTAACCACGATTGCCTTCTCTCTTTCATAGTCTGCGTCGATAACCTCTACCGGACATGCAAGCACACAATCCAAGCAAAATACGCATTTGTCCTCGTCGATCAGGGTTTTGAGTTTGACATAGTATGGTTTTTCCCTCTTGCTCTCATCCACGAAATCGGAGGGAATATGGAATTCGAAATTGTCTCCCTTCGACTCTGGCATGCCTTTTATGGGAATCTTTTCCGGTTTTGGTATAGCCCCTCTTGTCTTAACGACCGGCTCGGTATCAAGCTCGGGTTCACCCGTATGGGGATCCTTATATATCACAGTGTTTTTCGTCCAGTTTTCATGGTCGGTAAACGGAAAGTCTATCCTGTTGTGTACCCCTCTGGAGTCTTTCCGCATCAAGGATGCCCTTGCAACAAGCTCCCCGGTTTCGACCATGTTCATCGCTTCAAGGGCATGTCGGAGCTGAATGGGATTTGTTGCATAAAGCTTAGGTAGCTTCTCGGTGCGAATTTTACGCAGCTCTTCTAAGCCTTTCTTGAGCCCCTTCTCCCACCTTAGAACACCTACATATTTCATCATTACTCTCTTAATGAGCTTTTTCACTTCTCTCGGATCCCCATCATCATTCGGGGGCCTGTTCCTGATTCCCTCTGCCTTCTCTATGAGACCGCCGGCAACGTCCTTGTCCACTTCAACCAGGGGATTGAATCTGGCATACCTTCCCGCAGCAGCGCCTGCCCGTGCACCGAAAACCAAGGAGTCCCTGAGGTGGCATACGTACCCGACCTCTCCCGCGGCGTATAGCCCCTTGAAATCTGTCTCACAGTATTCATTGTGCTTTACGCCTCCCCAGCATCCGAGCGCGCCGGGTGCTACATGGACCCAATTCTTTTTCCAGTCAAAGTCCCCAAGAATGTTGTATGTAGAGATTCCTATCGGGTCTTTGAGCCACTCTTCTTCAGGGACAGGGGTAAAGTCCGCAAAAACGGCCCCCCTGTCTCCTCGCCCCTGCATAACCTCGACAGCCATGCCTCTGCACCGGAAAGATTCTTTGTCAAGGACAGACATACCATATCTAATGGGGAAGGGATCTTTGGGATCGAATGTCGGATTAATCATAATCTCATCGGGAAAATAGTTTTTTAGGAAAGCCTCACCATTTTTGTTGCAGAGTTCCCCGAGGGTCCGGGCATAGCTTATCTTTATCCAGAACTGGGGCAACCCTTCCTCTGCTATGATCCAGGAGTCATATTGGACCGCCTCCATATCTTTCAGCTTGCAGCCCAGTCTGTATGCCATGGCCTGGCCATCACCAGTCGCAACCCACGGCGTATTGTTCCTCTCCCAGCACTCCGCGTGGCCCCCTGTTGCTAGGATCACGGCCTTGGCATTAATCGTGACGAGCGCCCCGGTGATTTGATCAAGACCAACCACTCCAACTACAGTCCCGTTCTGCCTGATCAGGTCGATCACGAAGAAGCCCTTGCGAGTCTTGATACCGACTTTCTTACAGTAATCTACCAAGGGGCCGATATGGGGCCAACCTCCCCGATTGATCGGTGCATATTTCTTTGTATAGCGCGGGTTCTCTACCCCATACTCGGCTGACTCATCTCCCCTGGGATGGGTTTCAATGGCCACGATCTCGTCGAAGAGCTCGTTTCGACAGTAAGGCAAGCCCCACTCCCTTCTCACGTTCTTTTCGAATATTCTATCCAGGGAATTCGGGTTATCATCATAGGCCTGAGGGCCGAATTTTTCCGTGATCCGCGTTACGGTAAACCCGCCCATAATCTGACCGCCCGAAAAGGTGGTGATGCTGGCCCTCGCAAGCACGCTCTTGTCGACCAAAAGGACATCCACACCATACTTCTTGGCCTCGATTGCCGCGTGTAGGCCCGCAATACCTGAGCCGATCACGAGTACATCCGTCTTCAAAACCTTTTCCTTCGACATCTTTGAGTTACCTCCTGCGATAGTGTGAGCAAAGGCATATCTTCTTCCTGATCTTTCTGTTGCATAACATATTTGGGTACGATAAGAATAATAAGTCAAATTAATTATTCTTATTTTATTAATTAGCTCCTCTTATAAATTTGAGTGGCAATGAATCGTGAGTTTTAGCTAGAAAGCAAAGCTGGTGGCTTCGCAAAAAGTCCTAGAGCCGTCATGACGAACTGATCCTGCATCCATAAGTCTTTTAAATTACTGGAGTCATGCTGGAGCTTATCCCGCACTTCAGATGCGGGGCAGGAATGACGGGAATGAGCACTTTGCGACTTTTTGCGAAGGCATCAATGCCTGATGTGAGAAAGAAGGAAAATGGCATTTTTGCCAGCTAAAGATCAGCACTTGACAAGGACCCATTGAACATCATATATGATACATCAAGTGCATCCCGCTCCAGGGGTGCAATAGGAGGAGAGCCCATTGAAACCTTCAGTAAGCCATGATATTTGGCTCTGGTTGGCTAGCGCGACAGGGCATCCAAGCGAGGCTTCTTGTTGGCTGGTTAACTGGCAAAAAGGCGCTTATGTTGAGAGATCAAAGTCTTTTTGCGAGTTAAGTCTTGATGGCTTTGTAAAAAGTCCAATTTCTGCGTTGCGCTTCAACTCGTTGTGACCGCGGCGTACTCTAAGTACGCCTCATCACACGAAATTCGCGCGCCTTGAACTTGGAGCTTTTTACTTTGCCATCCCAATTTTGGCTTTTTACGAATCCATCAAGTCTTTGTGCGTGAAGGGGCGAGCTAAAGGAACGATGAAAGGAGCTATAGTACTATGGGGGTAGTCACAACTTTTCTTCGTTCATCCAACACTGGGCGGCTGGATCCATATCCGGTGCACGTTTTAAGGCGGGTTGATCGGCCCACGACCTTGATCAATGAGAGGGAAGTCCAACGGGTCGACGAGCGGGAGAGCGGCTTTAACCGGGCTCGTCGAGGGGATTTTGGTCCCTACATCCAGAAAGAGGTGGCCCGCTTCGTGGGCAAGTATCCCCTTTCAGCCGCCCTGGCCGAGATGGCGGGAAACCTTGCGGACCTGGTAGACGGCGAGATTGC
>JAFDHB010000057.1 GCA_019308985.1 Deltaproteobacteria bacterium
GGTGTCCCTTTGTCTTTGGCATGCCGTCCGATATGCACCCTTCCCGCAATAGGTTCCCCCAGAAGGCCAACACCCGCGCTTCATACTGGGCTCCGGCTGTGGCCACCGCAAACCGCGCTACCATCCGCCCCCAGACTCTCGAGTGTCTGAATCACGGGTGGCCCTTGACAAGGAGGGCAGTTATATAGCATAAATGCCCTATGGTGGGATTCCCCGAGAGGAAAGACCATCTTGGCCCCTGATACTCGGCCCGTGAGAGGGATCGCGGGTGTAATGTGATTTCTTGTCCGCATAGATAGAGAAAGGGGAGGGACATATGGCGATAAGCAAAGAACTTCTGGATATCCTGGCGTGCCCTAAGTGCAAGGGGGAGATCCATCTTAACGAGGCGGGAGACGGGTTGATCTGTGACAAGTGCAAGCTCCTTTACGAGATCAGGGATGACATCCCCGTGATGCTCATAGAGGAGGCAAAGCCCATAGAGTGAGGGATAGGGGTGGTTTCAACAACAGGGTTGACCGAATCCCGGCCTTCCACAGGAATGATGGAAACCAAGGAAAAAGACAGCGCCAGGCAGAAATCCGAGAAGAAGGTCTCGGAAATCATTGGGCTCCTGGAAGCCCTGGGCGGTGATGATTCCAAAGGTGGAGAGGTGTTTGAACAAATCAAGTCCCTTTACTCCGGGCTTGATCTGGCGGAAAAGAAGACCCTCTTCTGCGATATGGTGAAGAGAATCGAGGTGAGGGGAGAAGATATCCTGCCTTGTGTTGAGAAGATAGTCAAGTCGGGCACTGATAATGCAAATTTCCCCGATCTCCTGGCCGACCTTAGAGAATGCACTGCCTCGCCGAGAATGAAGATCTTCAGGAAAATGGCCCAACTCCCCGGCGGGCTCAAATTCATGCTGGAGTTCAGGGGTGATCTTATCTCCGTGCAGCGTTTTTCCGAGACCAGTTTGAGGCCACTTGATACAGACCTGGTCTTGCTCTTTGAGATGTGGTTTCAAGAGGGGTTTTTGTACCTGGAAGAGATCACACTTGATTCAGCCTATCGGCAGATAGAGTTGATCAAGAACAGCGACCTGGTACACCCCATGACGAGTATCGAAGAAATGGGGAAGCGCCTGGGGAAAGACAGGAGATGCTTCGCTCTCTATCATAGACTCCTCCCTTATGAACCCGTGATTTTTATAGAGGTGGCTCTGACAAAGGGTATAGTGAGGAAAATTTCCGACATCCTGGAAAGCAAGGAAATGGAGGTGGATGAGGGGGAGAGAGATACCGCCATATTCTATTCCATAAACAATACGCAACACGGCCTCACCGGTCTGGGAATGGGGAAGGTGTTGATAGGCCAAGTACTTGATTATCTTAAAAAAGACCAAGAGCAGATAAAGACCTTCGCTACCATAAGCCCCTTGCCAGGGTTTTGGGAGAATTATTTGAAACCCATCCTCCAGGGAAAGGATGAGCACTTCAGTTTGAAAAAGAAGGATCTTCCCACCTATTTTTCAAAAAAGGAGATGGCAAGGCTGATTCCTTACGCAGAGGTTGAGGGGGATCTTAAGCATGAGGAACAATGGTTGGGAGAGACACTGCTTTCCATCCTCTCGGGTGAAGAATGGGTAGAGGATGAACGACTTAGGGAGGCCCTACGCAAGCCCCTTGTCAGGATAGCTTACGACTACATAACCAGGGAAAGGGATAGCAGGGGAAGGCCCTTGAATCCGGTTGCCAATTTCCATATGGGGAATGGGGCTACCATTTCCCAGAAGCACGTGAACTTCCTGGGGAATCCTTCTTCGAAGGGTTTGAGGGAATCCTGCGGCATCATGGTCAACTACATTTACAGCCAAAACTGGTTGAGCCAGATAAGGAAATCCATTCGATTGTTAAACAGGTTTGAGATCAAGGGTATCTTCACAAGGGGCTGATGGTCCCCTAGGTTACTCTACGGAGGTTGACAAATGGACGTGTATTCAGAATTGAGGGATATCGTCGGTTCGGAGAATGTGTTCACTGATCGGGTGGAATGCCTGTGTTATTCACGGGATATGTCGGTTCACCAAGGGGTGCCCGATGCCCTCGTCTTCCCCGGGACAACGGAGCAGATATCCAAGATAATGAAGCTGGCATCCAGGGAAAAGGTCCCCGTGGTCGCCCGAGGATCGGGCACGAGCGTGACGGGAGCGGTACTACCCGTAAAAGGGGGGCTGCTGCTGGATCTCCATCTCATGAACAGCATTATTGAGATAAACAGAGAGGATTTCTACGCGAGGGTCGAGCCAGGGGTAATCTGCATGGACCTGAACCGGGCCTTGGCAAAAGACGACCTGATGTTTCCTCCCAATCCAGGGAGCGAGATCATAGCCACCATAGGGGGGATGGTCTCAACAAATGCAAGCGGTCACAGGGCCGTTAAGTACGGTACGACTCGTGATTACGTGAAGGGGCTGAAAGTGGTGCTTGCCGATGGAACCGTGTTCGAGACAGGGACCACGGCTCCCAAGACTTCCCTGGGTTATGACCTGACGCGCCTGTTTTGCGCAGCGGAGGGAACCTTGGGCATAATTACGGAAATAACGGTCAAGATAGAGCCGAGGCCGGAATATGGGGCCCTGGCTTTGGCGATCTTCGGTGATCTGAACCGGGCTGGAGATGCAGTGGCGGAGATAAGCAAGTCCGGTATCAAGCTGGCAGGGTGCGAGATACTGGACAAATTCAGCCTCAAGGTAGTGGAAGAGGCCCTGGGCAGGGACGTGAGTGGCATAGAGGCGATGCTGTTGATCGAAGCGGACGGGCCCAGGGATGTTGTCCTCAGGGATATGAAGAGGATAGAAGAGATATGCAGGAATTACAATGTCCAAGAATTTGACTGGACGGATGATCCCTCAAAGAGGGAAGAGATGATGCTGGCCAGAGGACGCCTTGTCCCCACCCTCTCCAGGATTGAGCCCGGTAACCGACTCATAGCAATCGCCGAAGACCCTGGTGTACCTTCCAGTAAGATCCCGGAGACCATCAGGAGGGCCCAGGCAATTGGAGAAAAATATAATCTCAGAATAGCTACCTTTGGTCATGTGGGTGACGGCAATGTCCATACCACGTTCGTCACCAATGTCAGGAGCCGGGAGGAGTGGGAAAGACTGAGATCGGCGGCAGAGGAATTGGTAGGAATCGCCCTGGAAATGCACGGGACTCTGAGCGCCGAACATGGCACCGGCTTGGCCAGGGCTCCCCACATAGAGAAGCAGCTGGGCCCGGGACTGGAGGTAATGAGGAAGATCAAGCAGGCCCTTGATCCCGACAATATTTTGAATCCGGGGAAAATGGGGCTTGAGGAGCGCAAAGCAGACATCTACGATTACTTCACTTTCAAACCGCTGGTAGAGGACCCGGACGGGATAAAGAGCTTGGGCGAAGAGGTGGATAACGAAGTCCTCGCCTGTATCCATTGCGGTTTTTGCAGATTGGGGTGCCCTACCTTTTCGGTCACGCACAGGGAGTCCAGGAATGCCAGGGGGAGAAACGCGCTGGCATACTACCTTTTGACCGGTTCCATAGATAGTTCGGAGGAGCTTTCAGAGGCCTTTTACAGTTGTACGACCTGCCAGGCCTGTACATACTTTTGCCCCGCCCAGATAAAGGTGGATGAGATCGTCGAAGGGGTGAGGAAAAGACTCTACCAGGATGGCTTTGTGCCGGATTCCATACGTGCGGTCAGCGAGAATATCCTCAAGACAGGCAATGTCTACGCGAGTGCCAGGGAGGCGAGGATAAACGTATACCCGGCCGGTCTCAAGGAAAAGGCGCTCAAGGGCACACTCAAGTCAAAGGCTGAAACCCTGCTTTTCATGGGTTGTGTCCCAAGCTACCTTGACATGAAGATGGTGCCGAGCCTTCTCAAGCCCCTGGAAGCTGCAGGTGTTGATTACACCACACTTTCCGCCGAGGAAAACTGTTGCGGCTTCCCCTTGTACTTGATGGGGTCTGATCTTTTTGAGGGGCACGCCAAGGGGCTGGTAGAACGCATTCGTGCGACCGGCGCAAAGGAAATCGTTACGCCCTGTGCTGGTTGTTACAAGACCTTTAAGAAGATTTATCCCCGACTGGGAGATTTTGATATGGGGGTGTGGCATTCGGTCCATTACCTCTTGAAACTCGTAAGGGATGGAAAAATAAGGTTTGAAGGGGACCTGGGAAAGAAGGTCACCTACCATGACCCCTGTGACTTGGGTCGGGCCTTCAAGATCTTTGAAGAACCCAGAGAAATCCTCGAGAGTATCCCAGGACTTGAGTACAGGGAGATGGCCAGAAACAGGCTTCAGGCCCGCTGCTGCGGGGGGGGAGGGGGTGTCCAGGCCCACGACCCGGATCTGGCCGTAAGGATGGCTGCGGAGCGGGTACGAGATGCATTGGCTGTGGAGGCTGAGATCATGGTCTCAGGTTGTGCTGCTTGCAAGGACAACCTGAAGAAGGGAGCAAAGGCTATTCCCAAGGAGGAGAGGGGCAAGATCAAGATCATGGATATTACGGAAATGGTGGCATCTGCAATGGGGAGGTAATATCCATGGTCCTTGCACTTCAAAATCTCATGGAATGAGAGGAGGTTCCTTGGGCCTAGGGAACGGTTTGAGAGCCCCGGGGACCAGAGCATCACAATGACGCTAAATCAATGAAGGCATCTCAGCCAAAAACGAAATAGGCTAATTTGAGCTAGATATTGATCGAATTAGCGCAAAGAGCTTGTGCCAGGGGAAGGAGGGGTTTGCCATGTTGAAAAGCAGATGGCTGAACGTAGGGGTGGTCCTGAAAATGAATGCAATAAACTACCCCGAAAAACTTGGGTGGCAGGACAAGTTCAAAGAATATAGCTTCAAGGACTGGAATGAAAGATCCTGCCGGCTGGCTAATGGACTTACCGACCTGGGGGTCGGACATAGGGATACCTTTGCAGTTATCTCCTACAACAGGGGAGAGTGGATGGACATATATGCTGGGTGCGCAAAGGGAGGGCAGATTGTTGTCCCAATAATGTTCAGGCTGGCTGGGCCTGAGATAGAGTATATCGTCAACCATTCAGAGTGCAAGGCTTTCATAGTGGAAAAACCCTTTGTAGAGATCATAGACAGTATCAGGGATAAACTTCCCGTCCCGGAAGACGCCTATGTTTACTTGGGCGAGGATCCTGTGCCGGAGGGCTACCTGGGATACGAGCAGTGGCTGGCCGAGTCATCACCCGAGGAGCCTGATCTCATGGTGGATGGGGCGGACACATGGACCATAATGTACACTTCCGGGACCACCGGGCGGCCTAAGGGGGTGGTGAGGACCCACGAGAGTTACATGGCAGAATACGTCCTGAACAATATCAACATGGGCGTTCGTCCCACCGACAAGGTGATGCTGGTTATGCCCATGTGTCACGTGAATTCCATATTCTACTCATTCCCCTATACGCTGGTTACAGCCCCTGTGTTTGTTTACAACATGGTCAGCTTTGACCCCGAAGACTTACTTCGGACGATAGAGAGATACAAGATCACCTTCACATCCCTGGTCCCAACCCACTATATCATGATGCTGGCCCTGCCCGGCGAGATAAAGAACAGTATAGATGTCTCCTCCATTCGCCAATTGCTGGTCTCGTCCGCGCCTGCCAGGAAAGACCTGAAGGTGGCGATAATGGAATATTTCAAGAACGCCGAGTTATGGGAGGCCTACGGAAGCACGGAGGGGGGGCTTGTCACATTGCTGAGACCAGAGGATCAATTCAAGAAGCTGGGGTCAATAGGCAGGGAGATATTCGGGACGGACAGGATCAGGATCTTGGATGAAAACAGAAAAGAGGTGCCGGACGGTGAGGTCGGAGAGTTGTTCTACAGGACCCCCATGCTGTTCAGCGAGTACCTGAAGGAGCCTGAAAAGACCAAGGAGGCCTTTGACGGGGAATGGTCCTCCGCCGGTGATATGGTCAGGCGTGACCCGGATGGTTACTACGTCTTGGTGGATAGGAAGGCCAACATGATCATTACCGGCGGGGAGAATGTCTATCCTTCAGAGGTTGAAAGTGTCGTGGGCGCCCACAGGGCGGTGAAGGATGTGGCGGTTATCGGCGTCCCCGACGAAAAGTGGGGTGAGGCGGTGAAGGCCGTCGTGGTCCTACACGACGGTTTCGAACCAAGCGAGGGACTTGCAAAGGAGATCATCGATAGCACGCGGGGTAAGCTCGCAGGCTTTAAGAGACCAAAATCCATTGATTTTATCAATGATGAAGATATGCCCAGGACACCCACCGGAAAAGTACTTCACCGTATTCTCAGGGAGAGATACGGCAAATGGAGCGAGCAGACCTAGCTGGAATAGCTTGATTTTTGCGTCGCCATGATATATAGGGTGCCCAGGTCATGAGATGGAGGGAAAATACAAGCAGAGAACCGTTCATAGAAAAGGATATCACAAAGATTGACCAACTCGTAAAAAGTCAAAATTGAGATGGCAAAGTAAAAAGCTTCAAGTTCAAGGCGCGCAAATCTCGTGTGATGAGGGGTACTTAGCGTACGCCGCAATCACAACGAGATGAATCGCAACGCAGAAATCGGACTTTTTACGAAGCCATCAAGATTTGAGGAGGGAAAACAGATGCTGACAAAAGCCTTCATACCTTACAATGGTTACTATTCGTCTCCGTTCTGCAGGTGGCAAGGATCCATGGCGAATGAAAACTCGATCGTGCTGGGGGGAAAGACGGCGAGGGAGTGGATGCTGAAAAAGGACATCGATCCCACTATACTTGATTACCTGTACTATGGTACCACCGTAGCCCAGCACCGTATGTTTTTCAGTCACGCCTGGTCTGCCGCCATGATCGTTGACAACAAAAAACCGCTGCCTGCCTTGATGGTGAACCAGGCCTGCACCACTTCAACTACCTGCATTCATCTCTGCGCCGTCAATATTGAAAACGGGCTCTATGACACGGCCTTTGCCCTGATGTCGGATCGTTGTTCAAACGGCCCTCACACTGTCTGGCCCAATCCGCTAGCACCCGGGGGGGAGGTGGAGTCTGAGAACTGGATGATGGACAACTTCAACAACGATCCCAACGTGGGTCTGAAGATGATACAAACAGCAGAGAACGTGGCCAAAGAGATAGGGGTAACAAAGGAGGAGTGTGACGAGGTCACCTTGAGACGTTATGAGCAATACCAGGATGCACTGGCCGATGACAGGGCCTTTCAAAAGAGGTACATGCAGCCCGTCGAGGTGAGGATCGGCAGGAAGAAGACGGCGGTAATCGAAGCCGACGAGGGAGTGATACCAACGACTGCTGAAGGGCTGGCCAAGTTGAAGCCGCTCGAACCCGGCGGGGTGCTGACCTTCGGTACCCAGACATACCCCGCAGACGGCAACTGCGGGTTTATAGTGACCACGCGGGAAAAGGCCAAAGAGCTGAGTAAGGATCCGAGCATAGAGATACAGATACTCTCATACGGCTTTGCCAGGGAGAGGAAGGGTTTCATGGCCGCGGCCCCGGTTCCTGCGGCACAGATGGCTCTCTCCATCGCAGGCTTGAAGGTGGAAGACATGAAGGCCATCAAGACCCACAACCCCTTTGCTGTCAATGACATCAACATGGCCAGGAAGATGAATATGGATGTCATGAAGATGAATAACTACGGAAGCTCATTGATTTACGGCCATCCACAAGGACCGACCGCCGGGAGGTTGATTGCAGAATTGCTGGAGGAACTCGTAATTCTCGGTGGAGGATACGGACTTTGGGCCGGGTGTGCAGCAGGGGATACGGCGGCTGCAATGGTCTTCAAGGTCGGATAGGTTCTATATCTCGACTACCTCTTGACACCTGTGGAAATGTAAAAGGCCGGGATGTTGTACTTGCATATCCCGGCCGTTTTTGATAGCCGGCAGGTTGACGTGATTCCGCGGACGCAGCGAAAAGGGACATGCTGATAGACATTCTCATCCTCTCACTGGCCACGATTGTCGGACTCTACATGGCGTCGAACATAGGCGCCAATGACCTGGCAAACGCCATGGGGACTTCCGTGGGCTCGGGTGTCCTCAACCTCAGACAAGCGGTCCTGATCTCGGTCGTTGCAAATACCCTGGGCGCGATCCTGGCAGGGGGCTACGTCACAAGCACTATAAGCAAAGGGATTATCGCTCCCGCCCTGCTGATGGATACACCTACAAAGCTGATGCTCGGAATGTTTGCCGCGCTGATTTCAGGCGGTGTGTGGGTGAACTTGGCTACCTATCTGGGCCTTCCGGTCTCCACGACCCATGCCATAATTGGGGCTGTTGTGGGGTTCGGGATGATGAGCGTCGGGGCGGGGGCGATAAGCTGGCACAAGATTATCACTATTGCGATAAGCTGGGTCGTATCCCCGATGGCAGGCGCTGTTGTGGCAGGGGGGATGTATTATTTTGTGGATAGAAGGATCATGAGGTCCAAGGCCCCCTTCAGGGCATCTGAGCGCTATTCTCCCTTTATGGTCTTCTTGGTGTTCCTAGTGCTGATATTATCATTCATTTTCAAAGCACTGAAAAACCTTCATTTGAACCTCAGTTTCTCGCAGACGTTCCTTGTGACTATTCCGTTTGCCGCCGCGTTCGGCGCTCTGGGCAGGCCTTGGATCCGATGGCAGATCGAAAAGGGCTCCTTTCAGTCAGGAGGACAAAAGATGTCGCCTGTGGAGAGCGTATTTGCCCAACTTCAAGTCATTACCGCGTGCTACATAGCCTTTGCCCACGGCGCCAACGATGTGGCCAATGCCATAGGTCCACTCGCGGCTATTTTTTCGGTGGTTCGGACGAAAGCAGTCCTCCTTCAAGTCCATGTCCCTGTTTGGATGCTGTTTGCAGGAGGTATGGCCGTCGGAGGAGGACTCATGATATTTGGGACAAGGGTGATGGAAACTATTGGAAAGAATATTACGGAAATTACCCCTGCCAGGGGGTTTTGCGTTCAGTTCGGCGCAGCAACAACGATATTGGTATGTTCGCGTTTGGGGCTGCCTATATCTACGACGCATGTACTTGTGGGTTCAGTAGTAGGCGTTGGAGCCATGAGGGGCTTGGGTGCCTTGGATCTCCGGATCTTGAAAAACATCGGCCTTTCCTGGATCATCACCCTCCCCTTCACGGTGCTTCTTTCCATGCTTCTATATAAGCTCCTGACTCTATTAGTATAACATCTAAAGGGGGGTGATAATCATGCGTCTTTTGATAAGTTCTTTGTTTTATGGCTCTCTCTTTGAGAACTTGCAGAGGCATGCGGACAAGGTAAGCCAATGCACCCGTCTGTTCAAAGAGGCCCTGGTCTGTCACATAGGGGAAGAGTGCAAGGAGTTTGATTTCTTGACCGAAGAGGTTGCCAAGCTGGAGAGTGAAGCAGATGCAATCAAACGAAACATCAGGGGGCACGTGCCGAGGGGTATCCTGATGCCGATGGACAAGTTTCAATTCTTCGAGTACCTGAGGGAGCAGGACAAGGTCCTGGATGAGGTAGAGGAGGCCCTGTTCTGGCTCTCGTTCAGGCCATGGGCTATCCCGGTGGAACTGGCCGATGAGATTCAAGGACTGGTTGATGCTGTTATTCCCCCTATTGAGAGCCTTCCAAGACTGGTATCGCTGGCAAGGGATTTTTTCAGGAGCGGCTCCAACGACGTAAGGGTCAAGATGAAGAGCCTTATCCGCGATATCCGGCAGTATGAGCGTGAAGCAGATGTATTGGAAAGGGAGTTGAAATACAATATATTCAGTAGAATCCAGGAGCCCCTTTCTGTCTTCCATCTGATTCGCCTGGTGGAAATCATAGGGAAGATAGCGGACCATGCAGAGAACGCCTCTGACCGCATGCGAGCCATGATTGCAAGGTAAGAGGTGGTGAACCGTGGTAAGGACTAGATCCGGGTGAGAAGAAGATGACATATTTTCTCGGTGTTGACGTCGGTTCCGCCTGCTCAAAGTCTGTGATAATTGAAGGGGATGAGATATTGGGGGGCTATGAATGCCCTTCAGGAGGAGATTTCAGGACAACAGCAGAGAAGGTCAGGACGGGGCTCTTGTCAAAGGTAGGGGTATCATCGGAAGACGTTTCGGGGACCGTGGCCACGGGATATGGGGCCGGGCGTGTTCTATATGCGGCCAAGAGGGTGACTGACATGACCTGCCAAGGCCGGGGTGTTTTTCACCTGTTTCCCTCGGTGAGGACCATTGTGGATGTGGGAGATATCTCGGCCAAGGCCATAAGGGTCGATGATCGTGGAAATCTCGTCAATTTCCTAAATAGCGGCAAATGCGCGGGTGGGAGTGGGAGGATATTGAAGGTTATGGCAAAGGTGCTCCAAATCGATCTCGAGGATTTAGGGAAATTGTCCCACAAGGCCGCGAAAAGGGCTGAGTTCAGCACTGGCTGCGCGGTATTTGCTGAAACCGAAGCGATTTCAAGGATTGCGGAGGGGGTCTCCAAGGAAGACCTCCTGGCCGGACTTCACTGGGCCTTGGCATCGCAACTCAACAGCCTCGCTGAAAGGATAGGAATAGAAAGGGAATACGCCCTGGTGGGGGGAGGGGCCAAGGATGAGGGGCTGGTAGAGGCGCTTGAAGAGATCAACCGGTTCAGGATAATCGTCCCGCCGGAGCCACAGATGACGTGTGCCCTGGGGGCAGCCCTTGTAGCGAGAGACGATTATTACAGCGAAAAGTAACGGCTGGGGTGCCACTGAAACAAGTTCACCTCTTCCAAGAGATCCCCGAGCCCCAGTAGTTTTGGGGTCTTTCGTAAAGGTTAATTGCTACAAGAGATGAAGTTCACTGCTTGTTAAAAAAAGAGAGGGTTTTCATGATGGTGGATGGGAAACGTGGAATGTCACTGGTCGATGAGTATTTCGAGAACTACGGGGTGAGGGCAAGGGAACTAAGGAAAGAAGGGAACAAGATCATCGGTTATATTTGCTCCTTTGTACCCCTGGAGATAATTGCGGCGGCAGGATGCATACCCTTCAGGATCCGAGGTGATGTGGGTGAGCCCATAACCAAGGGCGACACCCTTCTCGAAACCATAGTATGCCCCTTTATTCGCAGTTGCTTCGATCTCGCGGTGAAAGGAAGATATGATTTCTTGGACGGTTTCGTGGTCCCGCACGCCTGCGACAGTATGACGAGGAGCTACAGTACATGGAACTACAGCCTTGATCTACCCTACTTTAACTTCGTGAATATACCTTCGGTGGTAAGAGAGGCCTCTTTTGAATTTTTCAGGGCAGAACTTGAGACCTTCAAAAGGACACTCGAAAGGTATACGAAGAGGAAGATAACAGATGACGCCCTGGAAAAAGCGATAGGTCAGTACAATTTGACCAGGGGGAAAGTAAGGGCCCTATACGAGTTCAGGAAGCCCGACCCACCCCGGATTACAGGTGTCGAGATTGGCAAGGTCCTGATCGTGGTGTCCAGCATACCCGTAAAAGAAGCTAACATATTACTCGACCAGGTCTTGGACGAAGTGGAAAATCGCAGGGAAGTACCAGGGGAAAAGGGCCCTCGAGTGTTCATTGACGGACCATGCATCGATAACATTGAACTCGTGAAAATAGCAGAGGAACTCGGGGCGAATGTGGTCGCAGATGGTATTTGCTATGGAACGAGGGATTTCTGGCCCAGGACCGATACGGAGGGAGATCCACTGCGTGCTCTGGGCCGACGTTACCTTGACAAGGTCAATTGCCCAAAGACATACAGAGAAAACGTCACAGGAACCTTTGAAGGAGATATCGCGAATAGGTTCGGAGATATCGGCTCTCGGATCAAAGAATTCAAGGTAGACGGGGCTATCCTTTACGTATACAAGTATTGTGATCCCTTTGGTTTTGAAGTCCCTGCAAGAAAGGCTTACTATGATTCCCTCAATGTACCGTTGCTTTGCCTTGAGGACGAGTATTCCTCAGGCACCATCGGGCAGTTGAGGACAAGGATCCAGGCCTTCCTGGAAATGATAGATTAAGCCCCGATTGATTGCCAGGGGCCGGGGAACAAACCGATTGAGGAGGAGGTTGCGTGGAATGCCAGAGGAAAAGGTAAAGAAGCCGGAAAAACGGAAGACAGCCACCAAGGCTGCGGCCTCTATAGGCCCCATGGTGAGAGAGTTCATAGTCGGGGCTATCAGGGCAAGGGCGGAGGGCAAGAAGAAGCTTGCCTTCACCTTTATTGTTTGCTGCTATGACGAAATCCTAAGGGCTATGGACATAGTCCCGATTTGGACGGAGAATTTTGCCGGTATATGCGGCGCAAAGAGGGACGCAGAGAGGTTCTTGCAGCGTGCTGAGTCCTTGGGCTTTTCTCGTTCCCTTTGCACCTATGCACTGTGCGGTATTGGTTTTGATCAGTGGAGAGAAACCCTCGGTGAGATGCCCCCGGACGCGCCTTGGGGAGGGCAGGCTAGGCCGGACTTTATGCTGGGGAGCGGCCAGATCCTCTGTGATCCCAGAATCAAATGGTACCAGGCCGTCCAGCGATTCATGCCCGATGTCCCACTCTACGTGGTGGATCTCCCCTATCCCCTTTACAGCAAGGACTTGGATCACAAGGAGGTCTTGGACTATTATTTCAGATATATCGTCAAGGAGTTGAGGGGGCTGGTCAAGTTTCTTGAGGATCAAACCGGCACAAAGCTGGATTATGATCGCCTGCGGGAGATAGCGGACCTGAGTGACAGGACCTGGAATCTGATACATGAGACCTATGAGCTTCGCAAGGCCAAACCGTGCCCGATGGATACGGGGGATGCCATGAACACCATGGTCCCCATGTGTTTCATGATGGGCACTCAGCAGGCCTATGACTTCTTTATGGATCTCAACAGGGAGCTGAGGGAAAAAATCGCGAGGGGCGAAGGAGTGGTTGAAAACGAGAGATACCGGCTGCTGTGGGGAGGTGGCTTGCCCTCCTGGTTTGCCCTGAGGGATTTCAACTACTTCAACAGTAAAGGGGCGGTATTTCCGGCGGAAACCACTTACAGGATGGTAGCGCCACTCTACGAGATGGATATTCCCGATACAAAGGATCCCATTGAACACCTAGCATGGAGATGGCTGGGGTACTGGACGTTCTGGTATGAGAGGGCGCGGAAAAGACCGGGTGGTGAGCCCGACGTGGAAAGACTGATCAACTATATCGAAGACTATGATATTGACGGGATCGTCATGCACGAGGCCTTCTCCTGTAGGACCTGGCATGTGGGCCTCATCTGGCAGTTGCATCAGCTTTCAAAAATATACAGGCCGATACCGGTCCTGAGGCTGGGGAAAAACGGGACAAAGAAAGAGGAAAGGAGGCCGTTGCCCTCCCTGGTCCTTGAGAGCGATATTATCGACATAAGCTCCTATTCGGAGGTGGACACCAGGAACAGGATAGATGCATTTATTGAGACCTTGGAGTCGGTAAAGCGGGCTCAAAATGTTACCTCTTGACCGATATCATGAGTGAGTATTTTGCAGGAATCGACGTGGGTTCCACGATCACCAAGGCAGTGATAATTGCTGAAGAGATTGTTGCGTCGGTGATCGGCCCTACCGCACCTGAGCAGAGGCGCTTGGCCAACAGGGTCATGAAAGAGGCCCTGGAAGAGGCCGGACTGGCCTTTGAGAGGGTTACCTATGTGGTCTCCACGGGCTATGGCAGGATAAACGTGCCCTTTGCGGATAAACAGGTGACGGAAATCAGTTGCCATGCAAGGGGCGTTTCCAGCCTGTTTCCAGATGCCAGGACTATTATTGACATTGGGGGGCAGGATAGCAAGGGGATCGGTTTGGACGGTGAGGGAAGGCCGAGGGACTTTGTGATGAATGACAAGTGTGCTGCGGGATCCGGACGATTCCTGGAGGTGATCGCGGATACCCTGGGGATTGATGTCAGAGAGATGGGTGACATTGGTCTGGAAGGGAAAAGGCCTGCCCAAATAAGCAACCTCTGTACCGTATGGGCTGAACAGGAGGTGGCAGAGCGTCTTGCAGAAGGGGTGGAGTTGCCTGATTTGGTGGCGGGAATACACAGGGCCCTGGCCAGCAGGATTGTTAGGATGGTGGAGAGGATCAGGATCGAGAAGGAAGTCGTGTTCACAGGGGGAGTTGCAAAGAACAACGGAATGGTCAAGGCCCTGTCGGAAGAACTCGGCATCCCACTCCTTATCCCCCCCGAACCGTTGCTTACGGGGGCCTTGGGGGCTGCGTTGATCGGAAAGGATATCGTGAGAAAGGCTAGGGAGAAAGGGCTCGGCATCGAGAGGAATAGGAGGTCGCTCGAGGAGTCAATCAGGATTCTATGACCCGGCTGACATCATAGATCAGGACCGTTACTTAGGGAGGCAAGCAGTTTTCCGCGCCTCTGCCATGAAGAGAAAAGGAGGGGCACTCTTTTGCTGCCCCCTCCTTCTCCTAACATTTCCAGTTTGATTCCTTCGCAAAAACCCTCAAGCGCTGATGCTTTCGGAAAGGCTCCAGATGCAAGGCGCGCAAATCTTTAGGAATGAGGCGTACTTGGCGTACGCCGCAGATGGGGTTTTTGCGGAAGCATCATAGCTAGAAGAGTCCTTGCACCTTCCCCGTCTTCACATCCACATCCACGCGCCTGAAAGCAGGATTGGAACTGGTTCCCGGCATGAGACTGATTGTGCCGGCGCAGGGACAGAGAAACTTGGCACCGGAGTATATCAACACGTCTCGTATGGGCAGGGTCCATCCCTTGGGCACGCCCTTCAGCGCGGGATCGTGGGTCAAGCTGAGATGGGTCTTGACCATCATGGTAGCGTAGTCATCATACTTGGAATCACTCTCAAGCATCTTGGCCTTGGCCTCTGCTTCAGCCGTCCACGTCACACCGTCAGCACCGTATACTACCTTTGCTATGGTCTCAACCCTCTCACGCAGCTTCATCTCCAGAGGGTAGAGGAATTCAAACTTACTCTCCTCTTCGCAGGCCTCTTTCACCGCTTCTGCGAATTCTATGGCCCCTTCTCCCCCGTTGGCCCAGTGGGTCGACACGGCACAGCGGGCACCAGCCTCTTCAGCCGCTTTCCTCACAATGGCGATCTCATCCTTGGTATCCGTATGGAATGCATTGATGCAGACCACCGGATTGATCCCCGCCCTGCGGATGGTATTGATATGGTGTACCATGTTGGGAACGCCCTTTTCCACGAGTTCCAAGTTTTCCTTGGTGTAAGACTCGTCCAAGGGCAGGCCGGCAACGACCTTTGGGCCGCCGCCGTGCATCTTGAGTGCCCTTATGGTCGTGGTGAGGACCGAGACATGGGGCTTGAGACCGCTGTAACGGCACTTCACGTTCCAGAATTTCTCAAAACCGATGTCCGCCCCGAAACCACTCTCTGTGACGTGATAATCAAAGAGCTTGAGGCCGATACGGTCTGCTATGATAGAGGATTGGCCGACTGCTATGTTGGCAAAGGGTCCGGCATGGACCATGCAAGGCTGATATTCCACGGTGCACATCAGGGTGGGGTTGATCGTATTGCGCATCCATGCCGTCATGGCCCCGTCACACTCCAGGTCCTTGGTAAGCACGGGTTTGCCGCTCTTGTCGAATGCCAGGGTGATCTCTCCCAGGCGTTTTCTGAGGTCCGCAAGATCCATGACGATGGAAAGAATCGCCATCAATTCTGAAGATACTGCGATTCCGAACCGGGATTGCATGGTGAATCCGTCGTATCTCCCTCCCAGACCTATGACGATATTTCGCAAGGCCTGGGCACAGAAATCTATTACCCAGCCCATTTCCACACGGGTGGGGTCTATTTCAAGCCTTCTCATGCCCGTGAGCCTCTTGAGCTGCTCGTCATTGTAATTTCTTTCATGTTGCATCCTTGCAGTCAGGGCCACCATGGCGAGGTTGTGGGCGTTCATGATATCATTGATATCTCCTGTCAGCCCCATGGAGAACTCCGTCATGGGGATCAGGAGCGCGTTTCCGCCACCTGCGGCAGTACCCTTAATGTTCATGGTGGGTCCCCCCGAGGGCTGCCTCAAAGCGCCGCCCACGTTGAGTCCGAGCTTCCCCAGCCCTTCCATAAGGCCGACGGAGGTGGTGCTCTTGCCTTCACCCAGGGGCGTGGGGGTTATTGCTGTGACCTCGATATACTTGCCATCAGGCCTGCCTTTAAGACGCTCCATGATCTTCATGAAGTCCAGCTTTGCAAGCCTGCCGTAGGGAATGAGTTCATCCTTTTCCAGCCCCAGTTTCTCGCGCCACTCATCGCTGCCGGGCATGTTCTGCTCCGCAGCCTCTGAGATCTGCCAATCTTTCATCTTTGTCGCATCGTAAGCCATGATTAAAAGTCCCTCCTTCTAAATAGTGTTTGATGAGTCCTTGCAATTCTATCTCTGTCAAAAAAACTAATGAAAAGGATTTGTTAGCAGTGATAGAGATTGGCACAACTCCCTATCAAAAAAAATGGGGGCCGTCAAGCCTTTAAGGCCCAACAGACGAATATTCGGCCATTTTTGTTGCTTTTAAAAAGAAGGGCATCAGACATTAGGAAAATATACCGCAAAGTGCCGGAAAACCAGAAAGATGGTAGGATTTTCTTGACGTCCCCTGCTGGAATGAAATATTTTCAGGCCGAGACGGACTCTCTCTGTACTCTTTAAGTCAGGCATCGCTATCAAGCAGAAAGCAGGAGGGAAACATGGGCTTGAGAAAGGGAAGCATTGGCTTCATCGGGGCAGGTAATATGGCCACTGCATTGATTAAGGGCATAGTGGAGAGTGGGATTTACGATCCGGGGGACGTTGCCGCTTCAGATGTCAAGCCTGAACAGCTTCGAAAGATTTCCTCCGGTCTTGGAATCAGGGTATATACTGACAACAATGAGTTGGTCAGGGAGACCAATATAGTTGTCCTGGCCGTAAAACCTCAATCCATGGACGAGGTCCTTGAAGAGATAAGGGAAAGCGTCAGGGAGGACCAACTCCTGATATCGATAGCCGCCGGGATACCATTGAAGATGATCCACGATGTTCTGGCCAGAGATGTGCCCCTTATTCGAGCCATGCCCAATACGCCCGCCCTCATATTGAGCGGCATGATTGCTCTGGCATCAGGACCTGGTGTGAGTCCGGAACATATGGATACGGCAAAAAGGATTTTCGGCGCCGTGGGAAAGACGGTAGTGATCGAGGAAGACATGATGGATGCGGTCACTGCCCTTTCGGGAAGCGGGCCAGGGTTCATCTTTAGGATCATGGAATGTTTCGTGGAGGCGGGGGAGTCCGTGGGCTTTGACAGGGAGACCTCTACCCTCTTGGTACTCGAGACATTTCTGGGGGCTGCAAGGCTTGCGAGCGAGTCGGATAAGTCCTTGTCAGAACTGAGGAAAATGGTGACGTCCCCGGGGGGAACCACGGAGGCCGGGCTAGCGGTTCTGGAGAGAAAAGGTTTGGCAGATGTGATAGGTTCGGCTGTGAGGGCGGCAAGGGATAAGGGAATCGAACTGGGGAAAAGGTAAGGCTTCTGAAAGACCCATATCTTATCCTCCCCGGTTCTCGATGGGCCAAAAGCCAAATGTGGTCAAGCCGCAAAATCCTCAAAGCACTGATGCTTTCGGAAAAGCTCCAGAAGCAAGGCGCGCAAATCTTTAGGAATGAGGCGTACGGAGGAGTACGCCGCAGTGACTAAAGATGCAGCGCAACGCAGCAGATGGGGTTTTTACGGAGGCATCAAATGTGCATTTCGACCACATCACCATCCTGGAGCACATAGTCCTTCTGGACCATCTGGCCGTCGTAGACCTTTTTACCCCAGATCTTCGCATACTTGAGTTTTTCCATGAAATCTTTATGCACCTTTCCGGCCAATACCTCCAATGTGCTGTCTCTCGGAAGAACGAAGGGCGAGTCAAGATCCGGATCCTTACCAGGCGCCTTCGTGTATACCCGTATGATACCTGCGGCCTCGTAAATTTTTTCCAGGAAAACATCCAAGTTGAACTTCGTTTTGGCCGATATCCCGAGGCAGGGAAGGTCTGTTTCCGCCAATTCAAGAAAGACCTCGAAGTCTTCCCTGTCTTCCGCCCGGTCCATCT
The DNA here is from genome assembly GCA_019308985.1 of Deltaproteobacteria bacterium. The sequence continues at coordinate 18,121 of JAFDHB010000057.1, forward strand.
TGTTGACCAGTACGAAAAATTTCTTGATAAAGGGGGGCTTTTTGAGCCCCTCAGGAATGGGATGCCCTTCGGGAAATATTCGCAGGCCTTCGAGGATCTTGAGTGTATCTTCAAGTTGCTCTATGGGGTCTGCATGAAGATCAAGCATGATGGCCAATACGTCGCCCCTCCTTATCAAATCCGTCAACCATGGTTCATTGTGCTCCTTGTTCAAGGGGGGAGTATCCACCAACTGAAACTGGATGTTCTCGTACTGAACCATTCCAGGGAGAGGCTTCCAGGTAGAATGGGGAAAATCGGCGACCTCCGGGGAAGCATTTGTCAAGGCAGCTACCAGTGACGATTTGCCTGTGTTGGGAGGGCCTACCAGGATGACTTGAGCGGCGCCTTCCCTCTCTATGGAATATACTGCATCCCTCTTTGCGGGCCCCTTTTTATGCTGTGCCTGGGCCTTTACCTTTGATATCCTGCGACGAAGATCCGCCCTCAGCTTGTCAGTGCCCTTGTGTTTGGGCATGATCATG
>JAFDHB010000253.1 GCA_019308985.1 Deltaproteobacteria bacterium
GGTGCCCATCAGAATGAAAAGGGGGACGACAATAAAGCCGCCGTTACTCGCCCATTGCCACGGTGCTGTCCCCAGGAGAGCTAGACCCGGCTCCAGCCCCATCTGAAACACAACACCAACGAATCCAACAAGGCCAAAGGCAAACGCGATAGGCATGCCTAAGAACGCAAGGAGAAGGAATAGAATGAGACCCGAGAAAAAAACGAATTCGGCAGACAAACTAACTAGCACCCCCTCGTAGCCGACGAATGATTTGAATCATCTCCATAATCAACACCAAACAAACAAAAATGCCCCCTACAGGTACCATAAGCTGAAAAGGAGCCATAGGCCAGTGGATAACATAGGCCACCTCCCCCGTTTTATGGGTCTCTATGGCCATGATTGTGGATTGCCAAACGATCAAAATAAAAAAAAGCAAAGTCAGAGATGTCGTCACTAATTCGGTAACCATTCTTGTCCTTGCTGGGAAATGATTAATGAAGAGTTCAACCCTGACATGACCCTTTTTCATTTGGGTATATCCCCAACTGAAAAAGACTATCAAGGCCAAAAGGATCTGTCCCCTCTCCATTGTTCCGATGATGGGTGCATTGAGCAGGTATCTGCCGATGACATCTGCCGACCCCAGCATCATCAAAAAGAACAGAAGAACAGCTGCCATGATGTTGAAAAATTGACAAATCCTAATCAATGTTCTTCCGTATACTTCATCCTCGCTTTGATGTGACAAGACGACCTTCCTTTGGCTTTTATTATTCCGGCAATTAGATACATTAAAGTTGTCATTTCGGCCCCGAATCAGGTCCGGGATAAACTCCAGCCGGAATCCAGGCATGCACTGGATGCCCTCGTTTCATGTACGGGACAGGCTTCTCAAGTCCGGCATGACGAAGATAGCCTGTTTAATCGCCTGATTAATAATTAGCTGTTTCAGGAAACTTCAGGGTTTATAACCGTGAAAGGGTTTTCTAACACCCAAATTTCTTAGAACACCATAAAGGTCAGCCAAGATCTTTTTCGCCGGGTAACCCTTTGCTGCCTTTTTTGCTATCCACTCTTCCCACATTGGTGCCATAATGTTTCCAAGTTCTTCCATATCGGTTGATGGAAGTTGATAAATTACAGCACCGACCTTTCCTAACATCGCAGTGGCTTCGAGAGCCTCCTTATCGTGCAATTCGCCAACTCTCTCGGAATACCTCGGACCCATCTCTTCGATCATTCTTTTGATGTCTCCAGGCATCTTTTCGTAGATTTTCTTATTCATTACAGCGGCAAAGGTCAAACCGCTCATTCCAATTTCCGTTACGCTTCCAGTGACTTTATCCGTCCTGAACGCCGTTATGAAATCCCGAAACTGAAACTGGCCATCTATCGTTCCTTTCTGCATTGCAATGGGTATCTCTGGGGCAGGCATTCCAACCGGGCTCCCTCCCAACAACTTGATCATCTTTGTATGAATGGCGCCTGAGACCCTAATTTTTTTCCCTCTGATATCGGACAGTCTTTTAACCTCGTTCCCTTCGGTCATTTGCAACTCATAGGGAGCCATACCACCCAGATAAAGGACTTTCACGTCTGCAAACTCTTTGTCGAAATATCCCTTTTGGTACAGTTCCCAATAAGCCCTGGAAAAGATTCCACAGGTCACCTCCCCTGTGATAGGCAGTTGCATCACCTCCGACATCGGAAAGCGTCCAGGCGTATAAGGAACCCCAACAAAGGAGACATGCGCGATTCCTTTGACGGCCAGGTCGTAGTATTTAGCCGGAGGTCCCATTGCGCCGTAAGAGATCTTTCCGGAAACCCTTCCTCCGGTCTTTTCCTTAAGCTCGTATAACCACTCTTTGATGTGAACCGAAACCCTCGCCTGTGCAGGCTCCCAGGTGGCCAGCACAAGGTTCACATCGGCAGCTGAAACCCTGGACACAGCGCCGAAAATCCCACATAGAGCCACCACCAAAAACAAAAAAAGGAATACTCCTCCTAACAGATTTTTCTTATGCACCATCTTGTTCCTCCTTTTTGCTATGAGTGACTTTCAAAGTTAATCCACATCGTAAAAGCTTTACATCTCATCCGTCGAAGTAATCATCCAGATTGATTTCACCGATATCCTCGTACCTGGCCGGTCCCAACTCCCTCAGAATTTCCACCCTCCCCTTCTTGTCCCCCTCGTAGGGAAGTGTGGCGTCAATACCCACTTTTTTCAAAAGATTCGGAGGCGTGCAAATCATGGGGTCCAGGTTAATGGCGGGCAATTCAGGGGTAATGATATAATCCTCACCACAGGATCTGAACTGCACTGCCCAATCAACCTCAGCGAGATTGAAAACATCAATGTCTTCATCAACGATGATGACTTTCTTGAGCCCCGCCCGGGCAAGAAGATTATGAATGAGTTGCCTGCCCTGGCCTGATCGATTTTTCTTGATGGATACCACAGCAGCAAAACTGCCTGCATTTATCGCGCGTATGTTTTCCCGTGGGATCAAGTCCTTGATAGAATCATAAACGTCGCCCTGCATTCCAATACCATCAAGAATTTGATGTTCTGAACTGTGTTCCGCCGTTGCTAAACCATGAAAGATATAATCTTTCCGGTGTGTAATTGCTGTAACATGGATGATAGGAGACCTTACCTGGTTTCCGAAATATCCATGGATTTCTCCGAAAGGAGCCTCAAGGGCATAGGATGTCCTACCAACAGATCCATCTTGATCGCCCGGCAAGATCTCACCTTCAATAACAAGTTCCGCGGCTGCTGGGACGTCGATGTCGACTGTTATGCACTTCACCACTTCCACGGCCTCTCCTCTGAGTCCTCCTGCAAACTCGAATTCATCCATTCCAGGGGGAATCCCACAGACACTTGCAACGATGATTGCGGGATCAGTTCCAATTGCCACTGCAAAGGGGCACGGCTTGCCACGATCTAGATATTTCCTCGCTATGATCGCTAATTGATGGGGTGGATTGGAATTAATCGAAAGCCTGTTCTTGCCCTGAACGGCCACGCGGTTAATTGAACTGTTACTTTTTCCAGTATCTGGATCCTTTACACGGCAGTTACCTGTAGTAATAAATCGATGGCTGTCTTTTCTATGGTGATGTAGAGCAGGTATTTCAAACAAGTCAATTCGGCCTTCCGTCTTCACAATCTCTCTGCATGGCCCGTCATTAACGATTCTGATCGGTATAGGATATTCGAGGGCCCTAGCCATCTTTCTAAATCCCTCGTATTTATTCGATTCAATCGATAGAAAGCCTCGATCAATTGTACCGAAAAGGCCGGTAACAACAGACGCTTCAAAACCCTTTACCCGCCTAAACAATATCGCCGGTCCACCTGTTGTAGAGGCCCGGTGGGTCACCTTGGCGATCTCAATTTCTGAATCAACCTCTTTGCTGCAGGTTTTTAGTTCCCCTCTTTTCTTGAGGTATTCCAAAAAATCCCTTAAGTCCCTGTATGGCATACCATGCCCCCTTCGACAAAGTCTTTTAGCCCGGATTTCGCAAGTCTACTAGACACGTAATGTTTCAAAGCGAATATTTCGATCCAAAAGTTGCAGGTTTTACTTGTTGAGCGCCTTTTGAAGTGCGACAGGAATTGCCAGTAGACCAGTAGAATTGCTGAGCCCCAAAAAGCGTTTTGAACACAGTAATGCCTGAGTTTACCTTGTCTAACGCTGTAAGATCGAGAAATCATACAGCGAAGCTTTCTCGGTATCCGGACCATTGTCCTTTATGGGCATGGCACTTGGACAACTCGAGCATCAATTGACGGCCTTCGCGGACAAATTTGGCCGGGATCAGCAACCACCGTCTTCTTATTGTAAAGGCAAAGAATTTGAGACAGCTTTGCTCGAGCACATTGTCAACAGAGAGGATGACCTGAT
>JAFDHB010000058.1 GCA_019308985.1 Deltaproteobacteria bacterium
CAATGATGGCGGAGAGCTTCCGAGCCCTGAGGACCAACGTCCAATTCAAGTTCGCAGAAAATAGGATCAAGAGCATTGCAATCACCAGTACGTCGCCCCAGGAAGGCAAGACCATGGTTTCCACAAACCTTGCCATCACCATGGCCCAGGCGGGGGTGAAGACCCTCCTTGTGGACGCCGATATGCGAAAACCGGTGATGGGCAGGGTATTTGGACTTGAAAATACCCCGGGATTGGCGGAGGTCCTCCTGGGAAACCACCCCTGGCGCGACACGGTAAAGAGCATAACAGATATTATCATGGGAAAGATGTCCCTCGATGAGGTGATGCTTACCCCGGGCCTGGATAATCTGAGTATCATTACTTCAGGCACCATACCCCCTAACCCTGCTGAGCTGATGGAATCCATGCGGTTTGACTCGTTTCTTGAAGAGGCCAAGAAGGAATACGATCTCATAATCTTTGATTCTCCCCCCATTATTTCCACTGCCGATGCATCCATAGTCGCTTCCAAGATGGGCGGGGTGGTATTGGTTTACCGCGTGGGAGCGGTTTCCAGGATTTTGCTGAAAAGGGCAAAGGCCCAACTGGAGCAAATCGGCTGCAATCTTATCGGTGTAGTACTCAATGGGATGAAACCGGAGATAAGCCCGGATTTCAAAGACTATTACAAGTACTACCACTCTTATAAGGTGGTGGAGGGGAAAAAGAAGAGAGGCTTTCCAGGAAAGGGGTTTTTCTGGGGATGGAAGAGGAAAGAGAGGCCAACGGATTTGGACCAGGAGTGGCTTTCTGAGCGCCTTGAGAGGCCTTCTGAGGTTGCGGGGAAAAAGAAAGGGCCATTGAGGGCAGTGCTCCTGCTTATCGCCCTGATAATCCTGGCCCTGGGAATACTGTGGCACAACGGTATAATAGACCCGGGGGAGTGGCTGTCTCTTGAGAGACCTCCCGCCAAGAAGGAGACCCCCAAGCCTCTCGTAAAGAGGAGCCTGTTGAAAGGGGAGATCAAGACAAAGAAGATAGAGAGAGGAGAATCTCCGGCAATAGGTGGAAGGTCTGAGGAAAAGCGGGAGAAACAAGACACCACACCTGGAGTCAAGCTCCAAGGGACGAAGAAGGAGTTTGAGAAGGAGCCGGCCCTCTCCCCCAAGGGATCTCAGGCTTTGGGGGTTGTGACCCAAGTGACACCGCCTGAGAAGGAGCCGTCCTACCCCTATTCGCTTTATTTGGGGTCCTTCCGCAATATTGCCCTCGCAAAGAGAGCAAGGGCCTTTTATGGGGAAAAAGGCATCGGGACATACTGGGCAAAGGTCCATTTCAAGGAAAAGGGTATATGGTACAGGGTTTTTGCGGGATATTTCCACTCCCGCGAGGAGGCGGAAAACTTCAAAAGGGAAAAAGGCCTCCAGGAAGCGGAGGTGAAGATGACGAGGTATGCGAATCTCCTGGGCACCTTTCAAAAGGGTGAAGCACTGGAGGCGAGAATGAAGGAACTGGAGTCCATGGGATTCAGCCCTTACGTAATTAGGCGTAAAGCCGGAGAGGCGAGACTCCTTCTGGGCGCCTATATCACAGAGGAGGGAGCCAGGCAAAACCAGAAGGATCTCCAGACCAAGGGCATCACAAGCAAAGTGGTGGAACGGTAATGGAGGGTGGCACGCCCAGGATCGGATCACTTGGAGAAGAGGGCCAGACGACTATAGAGTTGGTGCTACCCCTCTTGTTGCTTCTTTCTGTCCTGATCGCCTTTGCTATGGTTATTCCCATGCTCTCCCTTACCAAGACCCTGGCCCTGGCGGCAGGCCTCGTGGTCTTCATCCTGTGTTTTGTCAGCACGGAAATCTGCCTTTACGTACTCATATTTTCCATGCTCCTCAGCCCGGAGTTTATTGTGGGTTCTACCGCGGGTTCTTCCATGGGCAGGGGAGTGACCCTACGGCTGGACGATTTCCTCCTGGTCATCATAGCGTTTGGTTGGCTGGCAAGGATGGCCATCAACAAGGATCTCGGCCTCTTCTTGAGGACGCCATTGAACAGGCCCATCGCCTTTTACATAATAATATGTCTGGTATCCACTCTGATCGGGGCGCTGTTCGGCAGGGTCCACCTTAAGACGGGCTTTTTCTTTGTCTTGAAGTACTTTGAGTATATTATTGTGTTCTTCATGGTTGCCAATCACATCAAGGACAGGGGCCAGGCCCGGAGATACTTATGGGCCATGCTGTTTACCTGTGTAATAGTATCCATAATCGGGATCGCTCAGGTCCCAGGAGGCGGAAGGGTATCCGCACCCTTTGAAGGGGAGGTCGGGGAACCCAATACCTTTGGAGGATACCTTGTATTTATGATTTCCCTCGCTGCGGGGCTGTTGATAACCGCAGGACCCCCTGCAAGGAAGTTCCTGTACCTTTCACTCATAGTACTTTTTGCAGTCCCGCTGTTTTACACCCAGTCAAGGAGTTCCTATTTGGCTGCGATACCTGCATTCTTGACCTTCGTTGTCATATCGAAAGAGAAACTCTGGCTTATACTGGCCGCACTGGTCCTTGCTCTCGCATTGCCCTTTCTTGCCCCGAGCGTGACAAAGGAGAGGATCAAGTACACCTTCACCCAGGGCGCAAAAAGGAGGGACGTGGTCAAGGTGGCAGGCGTGAAGCTGGATACCTCCACCTCGGCCAGGCTGATCAGCTGGGGAGATGCGATCCGCGACTCGGCCAAACACCCCCTTTTAGGTTTTGGTGTCACAGGTTACCGCTTTGTAGATGCCCAGTACGTCAGGGTCTATACGGAGACAGGCACAATAGGACTTTTGGCCTTTTTCCTCCTCATGTATGCCGTACTCAAACAGGCACGGAGCAGTTATGAGGCCTCAAGGGATGCCTTTGAAAAGGGGCTTTCCATGGGCTTTCTGGCCGGATTCATCGGTCTGCTGTTTCATGGCCTGGGCGCGAATACATTTATTATTGTGAGAATCATGGAACCCTTCTGGTTCACCGCCGCCCTCGTCACCATGCTTCCACGCCTCCCAGAAAGGGAATAGGGCACAGAACTTCAAGACCCTGTGTTCAAATCACTTCTGATTCAACCCGCTGGAAATTCAACGACACCTTCGCGTTGTTTTTGCTATTGTATTGCGCGCAAAAACCCCTTATGATTCATGGATATTGCCTAATTCAAGAAGGACGTCGAGAAGGAGGACTGTTATGTGCAGAATAGAGGCGATCAAGGCGAGGGAGATCCTTGATTCAAGGGGGAACCCCGCTGTGGAGTGCGAGGTGGAGCTAAGCGACGGCGCGTTCGGCCGAGCAGCAGTGCCTTCCGGTGCAAGCACCGGCAGACACGAGGCCCTGGAACTCAGGGATAAGAGGAAAAAGCGTTATATGGGCAAGGGAGTGGAGCAGGCCGTTGAAAACGTCAACAAGGTCATTGCACCGGCTCTTGCTGGAATGGATGCCTTTGACCAGCGCGGTGTCGACAGGGCCCTCATAGAGCTTGACGGGACGTCGAATAAGTCCAAGCTGGGGGCGAATGCGATCCTGGGGGTCTCCATGGCCGTTGCCAGGGCAGCCGCGGATTCCCTCTACCTGCCCCTTTATAAATATATCGGGGGCTCAAATGCATGCCGGTTGCCCATGCCCATGATGAACATCCTCAATGGGGGATTACATGCAGCCAACAACGTGGATCTCCAGGAGTTCATGATAATGCCCATCGGAGGGAAGACGTTCAGGGAGGCCTTGCGTATTGGGGCGGAGGTGTTCCACGCGCTGGCCGGCGTGTTGACAGAGAGGGGCTTTTCCACCGCGGTGGGAGACGAGGGGGGATTCGCGCCTGATCTCGGTTCCAACGAACAGGCCATAGAGATGATCCTTGCCGGAATCAAGAAGGCGGGCTATAGGGCTGGGAAGGACGTAGTCCTGGCACTTGACCCGGCGGCTTCATCCTTCTACAGGGCGGGACAGTACGTATTTTTCAAATCCGACAATTCAAAGAAGGCCCCCTCGGAGATGATAGAGTTCTATAGGGGTTGGGTAGATAAATACCCCATTTTCTCCATCGAAGACGGACTTGCTGAAAATGACTGGGCCAATTGGAAGAAGATGACTCAGGAGCTTGGGGACCGGATCCAGATCGTAGGAGACGACCTTTTCGTAACAAACACGGAACGGATAGCCAAGGGTGTAAGGGAGGGATCTGCCAATGCGGTCCTGATAAAGCTGAACCAAATCGGCACCCTTACGGAGACCATGGAGGCCATAGAAATGGCCCAAAGGGCGGGTTGGAACGCGGTCATATCCCATCGGTCAGGGGAAACGGAAGATCATTTCATCGCAGACCTTGCCGTAGCGGCCGGAACGGGGCAGATAAAGACGGGATCCTTGTGCAGATCCGAAAGGGTTTGCAAGTACAACCAGCTCCTGCGGATAGAAGAAGAACTGGGAGGCTCTGCACGCTTCGAATGGCCCCCGGCATGAGGATCTCGGTGATTCCACCCCGTGAGTGGGTATTCTTCTCCGGCGCGGGAGACAAAGAGTCAAAGGCAAAAGACCAATGGACTATAATAGGCCCATCAAGGTTTCAGAACATGTTTACTGGGTAGGGGCCCTGGACCAGGCGGATGCCTTTCAGTGTAACTCCTACCTTATCTGCCATGACAAGTGCGGCGTCATAATTGATCCCGGGAGCGTATTGTATTTCGACAACCTGGTGCGCAAGGTCTCTGAGATCATACCCTTGGAACGCGTCTCCTACGTAATTGCTCAGCACCAGGATCCTGACGTATGCGGCAACATTGCCATGCTGATGGATGTGCTGAAGGCTGCGGGTAACGTTTCCTGCAAGGTGATCACGCACAGGAGAACATCTGTTCTCGTCCGGCATTATGGTGGAGCCATAGAGTTCCAGTACTCGGATGACTTGCCGGGCGGCAGATTGATGATACCGGGAGGACCTGACCTGGAGTTTATCCACACCCCTTACCTCCATGCACCGGGCGCAATAGCCACTTACTACGCGGAAGACAAGGTGCTTTTTTCGGGGGACATATTCGGCGGGATGACCGAGAAATGGAGTCTTTTTGCGGACGAGGGTTACTTTGAAGAAATTTCCTCTTTCCACCGCGACTACATGCCGGCAAAGGAGATCCTGCTTTATGCCATGACCAGGTTCGAAGGCCGTGACATCGAACTGATAGCGCCTCAACATGGTTCAGTTCTCAGGCGGGAACAGGCCAAAGAGATTATCAGGATGTTCAAAGACTTTGAATGCGGGCTATTCATTGACAAGGCCTTCAAGGATGCCCTGCATGCTGCGCAAAAGAAAATAGAGGAACAGAACAGGATCATGGACGAGGAGCTGGCCCTTGCAGGGCGGTTTCAGCAGGCATTGATGCCCGATAAGACCTTCCTGGACCAGATGGAAGGCCTTGACACTGACTTCCATTTCAGGTCGAGCAGCAGGGTATCCGGAGACTTCCTCATCATAGACAGGGTCAGAGAACAACACCTTGGCGTGGTAATCATTGACGTGGTGGGTCACGGCGTCATGCCCGGCCTGGCTACCATTCAATTCAAGACCCTCTTTGATGAATACAAAGGGAATTCCTTGAGCCCCTCCCAGGTCCTTCGGACAATCAATGAAAGGTCCTTCAGCGTCTATGAGCACGACATTTTTATCACCGCTCTTTACTTGATCTATGATATCCGCAGCTCGGAGTGCCTATTGGCATCGGCAGGAGGGGTGCCTCCGATATACTATGATTCCGCCCAGGGTCAAGCGAAGTTGATACTATTGAGAGGGACGCCACTGGGCATGGGAAGTGATAGAGAGACCAGGATCCCGGAATACAGTTTCACCTTGAAGGAGAATGATGTCTTGATCCTCCAGACGGATGGATTGATAGAGTGTTTCAATGACAGGGGTGAGCCGTTTGACAGTCTAAAAAGTCAGAAAAGGTTCATGGAGGAGATCAGGGAGGATCGCAGTGCCGGGCAGATCCTGAAGTCCATACTGGGAGCGGTGGAGCGGCACAAAGGTAAAGAGAGGGACTTTGAAGACGACGTGACCATCGTGGTACTAAAAAAGACACGGGACGAAGGGAAGAACGGACAGGGATAACGACTATGGTTCTCCTGCCTTCCTCAACAGAATGTCTTCCATGATCCTGTAATTCTTGCGGGCGTCGTGGTTTTTCCGGACGTGCCGCTCGGCGGAAATCCCCATTCGGGCCCTCAGTCCCCTATCTCTTAGGAGCAGGGCGATAGAATCTGTGAATCTGTCCATCTGATCGGGGTGGGAAAGAAGGCCTGTCTCCCCGTGGATGACGGCCTCTGAAGCCCCCCAGGCGCTTAGTGCCACCACGGGAAGCCTGCAGGACTGGGCCTCCAAATAGACGACTCCCAGGCTCTCCTGGATACCGGGGAAAACGAATAGGTCCCCACCGCTATAAAACCTGCGCATTTCACCAGGGTTAACCTTGCCCAGGAAGAGGGCTCGACCGGGCAAGTGCTTCCGGGCGAGGGTTTCGAGGCGTCTTCTTTCCTTTCCATCGCCTGCTATGACAAGTTTGAAGCGCAGTCCTTGCCTGAAGAGGCGGGAGCATGATTCTATCACAAGCCTTATCCCCCTGGCCTTCACTCCGGGTCTGAGCATGGCTGCGGACAGGACGACGGGCTCGTCGCCCCCCACCTGCCACAATCTGCGTGAATCCCGCCTGGCCGTTTCGTCAAAAGGAAAGCGGCCGGGATCGATTCCCGGCCTTACATAGAACAGTCGGTCCCCTGGGACAATCCTCTTCAGATTCTTCTCATCATTTCGCTTGTTGGTGAACACCAGATCCGCCCTGGAAAGGGCCATGGTGTTCAGGATGTAACCCGGAAGGGACTTCAGCCTTCTGCGTCTCTTGGTGGAAAAGATCCCCTGGAAAATCACGTAGGGGATACCAAGGGATCGGCAGCATTCCATGCCCAACATATCAGGCGACTTGTAATAGGAATGGTAAGTTATCCAAATGTCCGGCCTTGTCCTGCCCAGAAGCCTGTTGACCCTGACGGTTTCTCCTACGAACAGGGGCCACAACCATGGCTTCCAATAGATCCAACGGGTCCTCAGGTCGCTGACCATGTATAAGTGGTGGCCTTGTTCCCGGAGATAGGAGTAAAGCCCCGCTCCGGTAATCAGGTCACCCGAAGGATCAGGATGACCCAGGGGCTTGAACGGCATGTAAAAGGCAATTCTCATGGAACTAGTTTCACCCCCCTTCTCGGATACTTGAAAACCCAAGCCCTTGGATTCGTAAATACCCTAACGTATTTATTTACTCATGACTTAGTGCTGAGTGAGCATTAAATAAGCATTCCCATCCGAAAGATGCGCCACCGCAATTGCGAATCCAGGCACTAAGCAAAAAGACGTTGATACAGCTTGGCGATCTCTTGCCTATTTAGAGGCGGATTGCTGGATCTGTCAATATTTTTGTCAAAGAGTGGCCTGAACGTTCCTGTTCAAATTGACATTTGATGGGGCCTTATATACCATGCGGGCATGGAGGTACCAAGGCTTGATCTGTTGATATACGCCCACGACGGGAGGGGTCTCGGTCATGCAAGCCGCTCAATCGCCGTAGGTATGGCGGTGCGCAGGCTGTTTCCAGACATGAAGGTTCTCTTTTTGTCCGGATGCCGGGAGAGTGCTGAACTGATAGGCAATGCGCCCCTTGACTGGATCAAACTACCCTCCTACGAGTCCATGGTGGTGGATGGGAAATCCACCGGGAAGGAAGGCTTTTCCAACTTCTCGTCCAAGGAGATGGGAATAATACGGGGGGAACTCATCCGTTCTATAGTAAGGGTCAATGATCCCCGCTGTGTCCTGGTGGACCACAGCCCCCAGGGAAAGCGGAGGGAGCTCCTTCCTGCTCTCACGCAAGGAGGATCAGGCAGGACAAAGTGGGTGCTGGGAATGCGGGCCGTGATCGGTGATGTGAACAGCGTGTGGTCTGATACGGCCCTGTCCGCCTTCAAGGCCCATTACCATGGGATCCTCTGGTATGGGGACTCCAAGATCCTGGGCGACAAGCCCTTGAGGAGTATACACCGGCATTACGGTTTCCCGCCTGTAGAGGTAGGGTACGTATCCAGATTGCAAGAGATTGTTCGGTTTGACAGGAGCCTGACGGACGCGGCTGAAGGAGAAATCGCGGGCACGGTTTCCGTTCCGTGGATGGGCGAGAACACCGCCTACCTGCTCCTGGAAATTGCAAAGACCTTGAAAATGTTGGGCGAGAGGTACGGCGAGTGGCACCTATACCTGGGCTCCAGGGTCCTAAGGGAAACGGGGAGTGAAGTGAAGGAGGCCCTGGAGTCTTTGCCATTCTGTATCCTGCGTGAGGTCGGGCCAAGATATTTCAGGAGCCTCTTGAATTCGAGGGTCTCCCTGATATACGGGGGTTACAACAGCATGACTGATGTCCTTGCTGCCCAAAAACCTTCCGTAGTCGTGGTGCGTGGAATGCAGGACAGGGAGCAGGAGGACCACGTCGCGAAGCTAGCAAAACAAGCCGGGAACCTGGTGTTCCTGGAGGAAAAAGAAGCTGATAGCCGCAGACTTTTCCAAGAGCTCGAGGCCATGCTGGAATCTCCTCCTCCTGCGCGGGGAAGGGTGAACCTGGACGGGGCGGAGAACACTGCCCGCTACATAGCCACCCTCCTGTGAGCGCGGTAGAACTGAAGAACACCCTGAGATGTATCCCCATTCTACCTATCCCTTTTCCTGGTTTCTTTGATCATGTAGTCATGGAGTAGAGGGATCGGGGACGACTTTAAGTAATTCAGTAATTAATCAAACATTCGAACAGCCTTCCATTATAGAAGGCCTTTCTTCACTGAGTTATTTAATTACTTAAGGACGTTATATTATAGCAGAGCTAAAGATGATACCCCTGAGGGTGCTAGAGCACAAAATGATATAGATCATAGCAAAGAAAGAAACCTCCTGTTAAGAGATAAAAGGGATAATACGAAAAATCTTAACAAAGGAGGTTTCAAATGGATGTAGTGGATCGTATCAGGGTGGAGGAATTTCGTCAACTCAAGAAGGAGATTCGAGGATCTGAGAGGCATTTGATTGTAGGGATTGACGTGGCCAAGGATAAGCATCATGCTTTTTTTGGAACGGCCACGGGGCACACCTTGTTGAAGCGATTGGTCTTTGAGAACAACACAGATGGGTTTGAGAAATTGTTGACCTCTTCCGAATCGATGAAAGTGAAATATGCTCTTGAGAAAGAAGTATTTGGATTTGAACCGACGGCCAATTACCACAAGCCATTGGGAGAGTATCTGATTAACAGAGATTTCAGCGTGGTGATGGTTTCTGGGGCAGCGGTGAAGAATAATCGTGAGATGATGGATGGTCGGTGGGACAAGAATGATAGGAAGGACCCGGCCAATATAGCGGATCTGATCAGCCAGGGCAAATTCATGTATTACGATCATCCGGTTTTGCCGATGAGGGATTTAAGGAATTTGCTGTCCTTGAAGAGGCGTTTGAGGAGACAAGAGCATGGATTGAAGGTAAGGATTCGCAATCATTTATTGGCGCAGTATTTTCCTGAGCTGGACAGCTACTATAGCCAGTGGGAGCGAGGAGGCCTTTCGATAGTGAAGTTGGCTTTATCCCCTTCAGTGATAGCGGGCATGGAATATAAGGAGTTTGAACGTTTGATTGTCCCGGGAACCCGTGGGGTGAACCTGAGCCAGCAAGAACGATTGAGAGCAATTTGGGAGAAGGCTGCCGACTCTATTGGATGCGAAGTAGGTGAAGCTTTACAATTTGAGGCAGAGGTGATGGTAGAAGGCCTAAAAGAGATTAGAGAAGCTATCAGGGTAACTGATGAAAAGATCAAGGAAGTTTGCCTTCATTTTCAAACTGGCATTTTGGGCATTTCATTGTTGGGGCCCTCCAAATTGTTGAAGGAAAAAGATCTGAGAGAGAAGAAAGAAGTGATGCTTGGCCTCCCAATAGAACTACCAAGCTCTATCAGGAGAGATGCGGGCACATTTTGAGGATTTTCTCCATTTGAAGCCCTCCTTTTAGGGCTTAGAAGGTTAAGGAGAAATGAATTCGATTCATAAGTTTATACAGCAATAAGCGGATGCGGTCAATCAAGATCTAGAATAAAAGATTCATGGAAAGACACGATGGAGACACAAGATGTTGGGGTTGCTGTATACGCTGCAAAAGTACTTAATTCTGGTAGTCGATGGTCGGGTCAAATTCATTTTTATTGAAGATTTGCCAGTTACAAGTTTTTCGGGTGTGTGGTCCATAAATATATAAATAACCTCATACCCTGGCGAGTTACCTATTCTTTATGGATGTTCCTCTCTCTTCGCCAGAAGAGCCAAAAACGGGAGATTTTACGTTGGGTTGGAGGAGGTGGGGAAGACTTCCAGAGGACAGAAAGAAAAATTCGAATTACCAATTAAAAATAGTCTTGCATATAGTAGCACCATATGCAATCATATTCCACATGAAGAAAAGACGGTTTTGGCTTAGGAGCATTGAAAAACATTGGTCACGGTCCATCCTATGGATTTCCGGAGTTCGCCGTGTTGGGAAAACATGCCTGTGTCAAACGATTCCTGACGTTCACTATTTTGATTGTGAATTGCCAAGGGTCCGCCGGATGATGGAGGACCCGGAAGGCTTTTGGAGCGGTTTGAGGGGTCAGCGCGTTATTTTGGATGAAATCCATCGACTGGGAAACCCATCGGAAATATTAAAGATTGCCGCAGATCATTTTCCGGATATCAAGGTGATCGCTACGGGGTCATCCCGCCTGGGAGCCTCTGCCAAATTCAAAGATACATTAGCTGGGCGTAAAACGGATTTTTGGCTGACACCGATGATGAGTGAAGACCTACGTGACTTTGGCAACGAGGACTTGTCCTTTCGAATGTTGCGTGGTGGGATGCCCCCCTTCTTCTTGGGGAAAGATCTACCCGAAAAAGATTTTCAAGAATGGATGGATGCTTTCTGGGCCAAAGACATTCAAGAGCTTTTTCGATTGGAACGCCGGTACTCATTTCAAAAATTCATTGAACTCCTGCTGATTCAAAGCGGTGGGATATTCGAAGCCACCAGGTTCGCAAGACCTTGTGAAGTCAGCCGAACCACAATTAGCAATTACCTGGCAGTCTTAGAAGAGACTCACGTGATCAATGTCATCCGTCCTTACAGCACGCATCGACCCACGGAGATTGTGGCAGCCCCGAAGGTCTATGGTTTTGATACCGGCTTTGTGTGTTATTACAAAGGCTGGTTTTCTCTGAGACCTGAGGATTTTGGGCTTCTGTGGGAGCATTATGTGCTCAATGAAACACATGCACATTTTCAAACCCGGCGGGTAAACTACTGGCGTGACAAACGAGGCCACGAAGTCGACCTTATTATTGCTCCCCGACATCGCCCTCCTATCGCGATCGAATGTAAATGGTCAGCTTCAGATTTGGATCCTTCTGGAATTAAAGCGTTTAGAAAGCAATACCCAGAGGGTGAAAACCTTGTTGTGGCTCAGGATGTGGACAGAACCTTTGAAAAGTCATACGGGGATGTTCACGTCAAATTTGTAGATCTTAGGGGTTTGATTCTGCGATTGTCCAAGATTTTCGGCTAGCGCCTCGTCGGCACCCCCAAAGCCCTGCCTTTGCCAACCGCTACCCGACGGTTACTGACCAGTACCTTGTGCTACGTGTTATTCAGGCGTGTTCCTAAGGGGTCAATTGTGCATAGTGGGTATGCACTTTACTCAACCGGCCACAAGATGTAGAATGCGGTCATGGAAGAGACAAGACACCCTATTTCGGGCATTGATTATCCTGGAACATTTCAGGAATTTGATCAATGGTTTAGCAACGATAATGCTTGCGTTGCATATATCGCGAAACTTCGATGGCCTAAAGGGTTTATTTGCCCCGGTTGTGGAGAAAAAACAGACAACCCCTCTTTGATGGGGCGCGGTCTTTTCCTTTGTCGAAAATGTAAAAGGCAAACGTCCATTACTGCTGGAACATTGTTTCATGGCAGTCACAAACCGCTTCGGACGTGGTTTTTTGCTATGTGGTTTGTGACGAGTCAAAAACACGGAGCCAGCGCTCTCGGATTGAAAAGGGTCCTTGGCCTTGGCAGTTATAATACTGCATGGAATTGGCTTCATAAACTGCGTCGTGCTATGGTGCGCCCCGGACGGGATCAATTGACCGGCGCCGTTGAAATAGATGAAAAATACCTCGGAGGAGTCGGAACCAAGGTTCGCGGTCGAGGTGCTAATCGAAAGACAATCGTTGCAATCGCCGCGGAAGTGCGTGGTCGTGGTCCGGGTAGAATTCGCATGGCAAAGATCCCTGACTTGTCGGCACCAACGTTGCGGCGATTCGTCAGTAACAACGTCCAGAGGGGAGCCGAGCTTCGAACGGATGCATGGTCTGGGTATAACGGTATAGAGGTTATGGGCTACAAACATACTGTAACAAATGTCTCGGATAGCGGAGATCCTGCCCATGTTGTCATGCCTCGTGTTCATCGTGTTGCTTCCTTGCTTGATCGATGGTGGCTTGGAATTCATCAAGGCGCGATCAGACCGAAGCATCTTGATTACTATCTCGATGAATTTACATTCAGATTTAACAGGCGTACATCCACGGCCCGTGGTCTACTCTTCTACCGTCTGATGGAGCAGGCCGTAGATTGTCGTCCCGTGCCGCGAAAAATGATTATAGGTGGCAAAACACAGTATATGGTAGATGGTTGAGTAAAGTGCATACCCACTTTGTGCATTAGGGTCGTGGGCATTAGGGTCGGACTATGCTAACTGGCTGGTTATAAATCCAAATGAACTGAAAAAGGCCCTATTTTGGGCCATAAAATGTCTATTTTGGCACCAAAAAGGGCCTTTTAAGGAAGAAGTCAAGATAAGGACAAGATGCCAATAGGGGCGAACAGGGACTACATGCCGGGCTCTTACAATGCTGTTTTTGGGGTCGAAAACAGCCCTGCAAGCTCCCAGAACGGCCATTTCCGGGAATATATTGATTGAAAATCAAACACATAGCTTGGTGCGACCCTAGTTCAGTACCTAGTTCAGTAGTTCAGGGTGCCTCTCTATTGAGGCAGACTCAGGGGAGAGTGCACTTTAAGATGAAAGGAAGCAAAATCCGGGCAAAGAAAGAGAAGGGGATAGAGGGCCTTTTCTTTATAATTGCCCTTGCTTGCATCCTGGTGTTAGCTGCCATCACAGCCTTTCTCTTTAAAGAAGGGTTGCCGGTCTTCCAGGAGGTATCACCCAAGGAATTCTTCTTGGGTCGTTACTGGTATCCCACTTCCGAGCCGCCTGAATTCGGGATATTTCCTTTGATTGTGGCCTCGTTGGCTGTCACACTGCTCTCTTCTTCTATTTCAGTTCCATTGGGTCTGCTAACAGCCCTATATCTGGCAGAATGTGCACCTCCCGGGTTAAGACAGGTAGTGAAACCGGTGGTCGAGCTGTTGGCAGCCCTGCCATCGGTGGTAGTGGGTTTTTTCGGCATGGTGGTGGCTCCTTTTCTCCAGGAGGCCTTTGATATTGCAACGGGCTTGAACCTCTTTAACGCTTCCCTTATGCTGGCATTCATGTCGCTTCCAACCATCTGCAGCATTTCGGAGGACGCCATCTTCATCGTGCCGGTGGAGCTGAAAGAGGCGTCCCTTGCCCTTGGGGCCACCCACTTTGAGACCATAGTGCGGGTCATATTGCCTGCATCCCTTTCAGGCATATCCACTGCGGTAATCCTGGGGATGTCAAGGGCCATCGGCGAGACCATGGTGGTTCTCATGGTGGCTGGAGGCGCTGCCTTGATCCCTGAGTCCTTGTTTGATCCGGTCCGCCCCATGCCTGCCAGCATTGCCGCGGAGATGGGAGAAGCACCTTACAGGAGCGAACATTACCATGCTCTGTTTGCCATTGGTGTTGCGCTTTTTCTCTTCACCCTGATATTTAACCTGACCGCCCATTATATATCAAGGCGCTACCGGCAGGTGGGAGCAGCGACCCTTTAGTCTAGGCAGGGTTCATGAATACAAACAAAGGGATCAGGAAAAGAAAATTGATTGAAACCATTGCCTTCTGGTGGTTCAGGGGGGCAGCCATTATCAATGGCGTTGCCCTTGCAGTGATGATCTATTTCTTGGTCTCAAAGGGATGGAGGGCTATCAACTGGACCTTTCTGACCCATCCACCAATGGATTCCATGACTAAGGGAGGAATCCTGCCCTGTATCGTGGGCACTGCGCTCCTGGGAATCGGTAGCCTGACAATCGCACTTCCCATTGGTGTGGCCTCTGCCATATATCTTAACGAGTATGCAAAGCCAGGAAAGCTATTCGATACCATACGACTGGGGATAAACAACCTGACAGGTGTGCCTTCGGTTGTCTTTGGGCTCTTTGGGCTCGCCCTTTTTGTGGTGGTTTTCAAGATGGGGGTGAGTCTTTTGGCAGGCTGTCTAACCTTGGCCGCCATGAGCCTTCCCTTGATAATCGGCTCCACTGAGGAGGCCCTGCGCGCGGTGCCTAACACTTACAGGGAGGCATCCCTTGCCATGGGTGCCACCAAGTGGCAGACTATCTGGAGGGCGGTGTTGCCTGCTGCCTTTCCTGGCATACTCACGGGCTCCATTTTGGCACTTGGGCGGGTGGCTGGCGAGACCGCACCCATCATGTTTACTGCTGCGGTATTCTACACACCTGGGCTCCCAAAATCTTTGTTTGACGAGGTGATGGCCCTTCCCTACCACATTTACGTACTGGCAACAGCAGGGACTGAGATTGAAAAGACGGGGCACTTACAATATGGCACTGCGTTAGTCCTGATCGTGTTGGTGTTGGGCTTGAACTTAATAGCCATAATCTATAGAGCAAGGGCGCAAAAGAAGCGATGAAGCAGAAAAAGGCAAAGATGGCTGTTGAAAATCTCAATCTTTTCTATGGTGAAAAGCAAGCACTGGAGCGAGTGACACTTGAGTTTCGTCCAAACCAGGTCACAGCCCTAATAGGGCCTTCAGGGTGTGGAAAGAGCACTCTTCTTCGGTGCCTCAACCGGATGAATGATCTGATCCCCGGTATCCGGGTGGAAGGCCGCGTCCTAGTAGATGACCAAGATATCTACCATCCTTCGGTGGATGTAGTGACATTGAGGCGGGGGGTGGGGATGGTTTTTCAGAAGCCCAACCCTTTTCCCAAGACGGTCTTTGAAAACGTGGCATATGGTCTGCGGGTAAACGGCGTTAGGGACAAAGCGGAGATAGCGGAACGGGTTGAAAAGGCCTTAAGGCAATCCGCCCTGTGGGAGGAGGTAAAAGACAGGCTTGGCGATTCGGCATTGAAGCTATCAGGTGGGCAACAGCAACGCCTCTGTATAGCGCGTGCCTTGGCGGTCGAGCCGGAAGTGCTGTTGATGGATGAGCCCTGCTCGGCGCTTGACCCCATTGCCACTCAGAAAATCGAGGAGCTCATCCACGACTTGAGAAAATCATATACTATCATTATCGTGACTCACAACATGCAGCAGGCGGCGAGAGTGTCTCAAGCTACTGCCTTTCTTTACCTTGGGAGACTGATAGAGGTGGGTTTGACAGACGCAGTGTTCACGCGGCCTAAGCAGAAACAGACAGAAGACTACATCACTGGTCGGTTCGGATAGGGAGAGGAGGGAGAGTTATGACAAGGCATCTTCAGCGAGAATTAGAAAGGCTCAAGAAGAGGATCCTTTACCTTGGCGCCATGGTGGAAGAACGGGTCGATATGGCCGCTAAAGCGGTGGAGAAAAGGGACGGCAGACTGGCTCAAGAAATCATTGAAAGGGACCATGAGATTGACGAGGCGGAGATTGAGATCGAGGAAGAATGTCTTAAGATCCTTGCCCTCCATCAGCCTGTGGCCGTGGACCTTCGCTTTTTGAGTGCGGTAATTAAGATAAACAACGATCTGGAGAGGATCGGAGACGAGGCGGTAAACATAGCCCAACGCGTCCTGGTCATCGCAAAGCGGGAAAAACTAGACATCCGGTTTGACTATTTACTGATGGCTGAAAAGGCAAAGGGGATGCTCAAAAGAAGCCTGGACGCGGTAGTGAACCTGGACCTGGACTCGGCA
Source organism: Deltaproteobacteria bacterium (assembly GCA_019308985.1). The sequence goes on from JAFDHB010000058.1 coordinate 16,189, forward strand.
GTCAAGGTCTGTATTTCAGATGACGAGGTGGACGGATTGCAGAGGGAGGCCTACGACGTCATAAAGGATGCAGTCGGGAAAAATCCCCTCAGGGCAGGGTATCTCATCAACATGTTGCTGGTTTCGCGACACCTGGAGCGAATCGCAGATCACGCCACCAACATCGCTGAAGAGGTGGTTTACATGATAGAAGGAGAAATCGTTAGACACGGAAGGCTTCCCACGGGGTCTCGGGGGTCTCTCTTCCAAAAGTCTCGGGAAGACGGGGACAATCCTTAAACAATTCAGTAATCAATCAAACATTCGAACAGCCTTCTATTATAGAAGGCCTTTCTTCACCGAGTTATTTAATTACTTAAGGACGTCCCTCGCTATTCGCTATACTCGCTACTCGCGGCTTCCCTGATATGATTCTCCACATCGGCCGGTTGGCCATAAAGTCGATAGATATCCTCTTCATCCCAATCCAGATTGGTCGCAAATACACAATAGGTATAGCCCCAATGATCAAAAAGAGAGGTTTGCGCCCTATCGACATCATCTCTCCATCGTACTACCACCACCCGTCTGGCCCTGGCCCAGCCACTCCTCTGAAACAGGAAGCTCGAAAACTCTATCTCGCCTCCCTCAGTCACCCTCTTGGTGTACATGCCCTCAGCCAGAGAAGCAGCGTAAGTTTATGACTTTTTTCACAACGTGTGAAAAAAGGCTTGACAAAAGGAAAGGTTTTTTCTATATTGCGTTGAAACTGCTCAAGAAGAGCAAGCGGTCTTTACTGGGAGTTTGAGAACTTAACAAGGGCCAAGAAGGCACTGCCACTTAGAAGAGTGGGCCTTCTTGGCTTTTTTGTTTTGAGATTTTAAAGGAAAACGGGAATCCAGGAGGCAGGAGATGGGCTTCCAAAAAGGGGAATCATGAGAAAGGGTGTGCAAATCTTCTTGATTGTAATACTGGTCTTTGGCATCCCAAGCGTTATCTGGGCAAGTGATCTAGGGCCTTCGATAGCGGGTGGTCTGAAAGAGCTGAAAATTTCGAAGGGAAGCCCCAACCTTCTCGCACTCACCAATGCGAGTTACGTAAATGTGGGCGGCAGCGCCGGTGTGAGATATGTGGATCTGATCCAGGACATAACAGGATGTTCCGTTGGGAGGCGTAACCTTTTATTCTTTCACCGCCCCGTTACATACCCATTGAAGGTGGCGCTTTTCCGGAAGGACACTAAGGATTGTGTTGTCATTACCTATGATGGAAAAGACACTAAAGTAGTGAAGCTCAATGTGGACGGTCAAAAGGCCACTGCTCCACAATATTGGCAGGAAATAGAGCGTACCCTTGGGGCATCCGACGGCTTCAGCATTGTTACCATCGCCAATTCATGGGCCATGAGTGTCCCTTATGATTTCCTCAAGTGCTGTGAATTTCACAACCATCTTTGTCCAGGCCTTACCTCCGGCTATTTCATTGTAAAGGTAATTCAGAAAAGGTATCCATTGAAGAAGGGAGAGAAATATATATTCATTGCCTGTCCCCCCTGGTGTAAGGATGATGCCATACAGGTCGTTTTAGACCTCACCCCGGGCAAGAGGAGCCTCTTTGTAAAACAGCTTACAGATCCCCAGAAGAGGGGTTGTGCAGCCGCAAACGTAGCAGGGATCCTGGTGATATGGAGGGCAAAAGAAAAGAAAGGCAGGGGAGTAGTCTTTCAGTTTGACTGGGAAAGGGCCTGTGAGGTCTCGGGGGTGAAGAGAAAGGACTTCAGACCAAGGGGAGGGAAAAAGAACCCTGTCTTCTGGACCACCAGGGTGAAGTGTAACTGGGGGCTTATCCCATATTTGAAAAGGCCGGAGGAATTTGTGAGGGTGGTAAAGGAGTTTGAGGTAAGCCTTGAAAGGCTCACGAAGCTCACAATAGCAGGGGTGAACCCGTATGAGGAGATAGACTTTGTGGTAAAATAAGAAAGGAGGAGAAGATATGTGTGCACCGATTAGTGTAACGACAGGAGGAACAATAGCAGGCTGTAATGGTATTTGCGCCGCTCTCCCTTCGATCATGGCATCATTGAGTCTTCTGGGCGTGTTGATACTGAACTTTAAGACCTTGCTGGGCAAATTCCTCCCATTCAAACCAAGGCTGATGAACTCGTAAAAAGTCAAAATTGAGATGGCAAAGTAAAAAGCTTCAAGTTCAAGGCGCGCAAATCTCGTGTGATGAGGCGTACTTACCGTACGCCGCAATCACAACGAGATTCGGGCAAAAGTTGTTTGATCTCCCCTGCTCGTGATAAGGGGCTTGGAGTTTGACCACCCTTGTATTGCTTATAGTGCGCAAAGCAGAGGATTATATTTCCACCCTGGAGGTGTTCGAGTTCGGAAATCAAGGGTCGGTGAAAAGAAAATGACTGTGGCCAAAGATAATAAAGAAAGGAGTGAGTTTGAAATGCAGGGTGTAAAAAGCGTCGCTTTATTTGCATTATTGATCGTGCTCACATTGCTTTGTTTTGTTGGTTGGGCCGGTCAACTACCGAGCCAAGGTAAGTCTCGGCTTTTGTGCTTCAAACACGGACTACCCCTAGGCGATGGGATTTATATTCTGGAGATTGAAGACTTGATTCACAAGGGGGTGATTGAAAAATATGGCAGAGAGGAGTTTGAAGCCTCTATCCTCACCCATGAGATTCATCGGCATATTGGTGCCTATACTCTTATTGGGACCAAAATGGGAATCTACGCTATGGAACTCTTGAATGCTCCAGTGAAGAAAATGAAGATAGTCTCTGAAGCTGGGGGCGGGAAATATCCAGTGAGGTGCATAAACGATGGTATAATGGTTTCTACCCTGTGCTCCTATGCATGGGGAGCGCTAACAGTTGATACCACAAAAGGCAATTATGCTGCCACCTTCAGTTATAATGGCAAGACCGTCCGCCTTGAGTTAAAGCAACAGTACAAATCCGAATTGGAAGCCAAAATTGATGATGCCGTGTTAAAACATAAAAAGGAAGGGAAATTTACCCCGCAGTACTGGGCGGAGGTTAAGAAGTTAGCATGGTGGATATGGCTTGAGTGGGATAGAAATGTCATTTTTGATGTCCGGTGGATTCAACGGTAGATTTTGTTCTTTGCTTCACTTGATGTTACGTCCAAACCTTGGCAAGAATCTGAGAATACCCTCCATGGGTCTGGTTCTTCTTCGGTTAAAGGTGGCTTGATTTCCTGCGCTCGTGATAAGGGTCCGGAGATCTGGCCACCTTTTTGGCAGGATGAAGGACTGGCAGGTGAGCGTGTCCAAGATGTTCCGTAAAAGGACCCTTCAGGTTGAGGTCACAACATTTTGCAACCTCGATTGCTCCATATGTTTGAGGGGAAGGGTGGATAGACCCAACAGAATGCTTTCCTTTACCGATTTTAGACGTATATTCGATCCCTCTATCTGCAATTACGTAGGGTTACATGGGTGGGGGGAGCCTTTGCTCAACCCGGAGCTCTTTGAAATGATAGCCTATGCCAGGTCACACAGAGTTGTCGTCAACCTGACTACAAACGGGACCTTACTTCGGGAGAGAGGGGAAGAGATACTGCGCAGCGGTTTAGAAGAGATCGCATTTGGAGTATATGATCCGAAACTACTACTGAATTGCTTGCCAGCTATCCAATGGTTCATTCGAGAAAGAAACAAAAGAGGTTTGAAGACACCAAGAACCTATCTTGATGTCACCCTTCATCAGGGCACCCGCAACTCCATCAGGGACTTGGTCCAACTGGCTTCGAAGGCAGGCATTGAAGCAGTAATTGTTCACAGGCTTTTCGACCTGTATGGCGTGGGATCAGTGGCGAAATGTGTTTCAGCCGACGACGAAAGAGAACTTTTCGCCCAATTAAGGGAGGTAGCTCGATCCTCCAAGATAAAACTATATCTCCCTGTGAAACATTCCTATCCGTGCCGAATCGTGAGGCGAAGCGTTTTCGTGACCGTTGAGGGAAACATCACACCCTGCACCTACCTTATCGAAGAGCACCTGGGAAGTGCCGTTGAACAGGGCGTAGGAAAGGCCCTCAAATCCACACAATACAAAGGCTTTCTCAAGAGGATGAAAGATCACCCTGTGTGCTCCAAGTGCAGGTGGTAAGCATGAGATATTCCTACTTTACATTTGGTGAGTGGGTCTTCATCCTTCTCTTTGCGCTTTGCGGTGCGCTGATGAACGTGTTCTTTCCCACCAAAGAATTCCTGGCGGGATTGGAAATGACGGAACCTGTCAAGGGGATGAGCCTTTTTGGCGGCTTCTTCTTTGTAATGTGGGTCTACCTTGGGCGAAGGGTTACGCAAAAAAGATACGGCGGACTGGCAACGGCTATACTTTTAGTATCCTTTTGCCTTTTTTTGAGCCCGTGGTATGGTGTCATCTCTCCTTGGTGGTTTAGCTTCTATGGTCTTGTCGCCCTTTTCGTTTGTGGTACTTGGATAGAGCTTTCCTATGAAAGCTGGGACTGGCTCGGCGGTGGCCTTGCCAATCTTTTCTGCCTCGGGATTACCTGGCTTGCATTTGGCTTTCATCAGCAGATGTGGCCGGATGCCAGAGGTGTTCCCTTGGCCTTGACAGCCGTATTCATTTCAGGAGTTGCCGGTATCTTCTCTGCCAAGTTGATCGGCCAACTTGCCGCTGCAATCGGGCCGAAAAGTAGTTCTATATTGCCACCATAACGTGGCTCACACACCTTAGGGCGAGATCAGCATCAACAACCCTTGTCCCTGAAAGGGCATGCACGCCGTAATCCAGGAGCACAGGGGAAAGAGGGACCGTATCTCCAAGCATGACAATATAGGCCTTGGGGTCGCACAGCTCAAGCAAATGCTCAAGGGTGTGGTTGGTCAGGGAAGTTCCAGTAATTGCCACCACGTCCGCCTCTCCTGATCCTCCTCTTGGGTGCCCATCGTTTTCCCCGCTCACATTTTGCCGTTCTATTCCCGTGTCATGGCCGTTCCACACTTGGGGCATTTCTGTTCATAACAGGGACTCCCGGCCTGATGGATTGCTCTTTCGCCGCACTTTGGGCAAACGCAATATCCGGCCGGTCCGGCCGCAGATCCACCGCCCCGCCCT
>JAFDHB010000254.1 GCA_019308985.1 Deltaproteobacteria bacterium
TCCCAATCCCTGTAGATCCCTAATCTGAAACCGATTGGATTAACTTTCTGTCCCAATATCCACCTCCATCTTTCTTGCCTTGGAATTACAATGCATATCACGCACCTCCTAACCTTCGTCCAGGATAACAGTCAAATGGGAAGTCCTTTTCCTGATTCTCGTAGCGCGGCCCATGGCTCGTGGTCTGAAGCGTTTCAGTGTAGGGCCCTCATCAGCAAAGATTCTCTTTATATAGAGGGTATCCACATCCATGTTGTGATTATGCTCTGCATTGGCCACTGCTGAATTTATCAGCTTCCTTAGTATAAAGGCCCCCTTCTTGGGCGAAAAGGCGAGTTTGTTCACGGCCTCTTCCACCTTTAAGCCCCTAACCTGATCCATAATCAGCCTTGCTTTTCGAGGAGATATCCTCACGTATCTTGCCGCTGCCCTGGTTTCCATTATTTCTTTGCACCTTTCAACCGGGTTTTCTTGTCTCCCGCATGGCCGAAAAAGGTCCTGGTGGGCGAGAATTCACCCAACTTGTGTCCCACCATGTCCTCCGTGACAAACACCGGAAGAAACTTCTTGCCGTTGTGCACGGCGAATGTGAGGCCTATAAATTCCGGAAGAATGGTAGACCTCCTGGACCAAGTCTTGATAATTTTCCTGCTTCCGGTCTCCCGAGCTTCCCTGACCTTCTTTAACAGGTGTTCATCGACAAAAGGTCCTTTTTTTAATGACCGAGGCAATATTATTACCCTCCTATCTCCCGACTCTTAGTATTGATGCCTTCTCCATGAATAATCCCGTTAGTGCAGAGGACCTGAGAAATGGCCCTCTTGTTGCGGCTCCTATTTCCTTTTCTTGATGATAAACTTGTCACTGGGCTTCTTGCCCCTTGTCTTATAACCCTTTGTCGGGACGCCCCACGGGGTTACAGGATGACGGCCCCCCGAGGATTTTCCTTCTCCTCCACCGTGGGGATGGTCTACAGGGTTCATCGCCACTCCCCTGACCCGGGGCCTTCTTCCCAGCCAGCGATTCCTGCCCGCTTTGCCGAGGCTGATGTTTTCATGCTCCAGATTGCCAACCTGTCCGATAGTAGCTCTACATTCCAAGGAAATCATTCGGACCTCTCCAGAGGGGAGCCTCACTTGCGCATACTTGCCCTCCTTCGCCATAATTTGAGCATAACTCCCCGCGCTCCTCACAATCTGTCCACCATGCCCCACATTCAGTTCAATATTATGAATCGGCGTACCCAAAGGTATGTCCCTCAACGGTGCGGCATTACCCGTTCGAATGTCCACTCCAGGCCCGGAAACCACCTTGTCACCCACCTTGAGACCTCCAGGAGCCAGGATATATCGCTTCTCACCATCCTGGTAATGCAGCAGGGCGATGTTGGCGGACCGATTTGGGTCATACTCAATGCCGGCCACTCTCGCCTGGATTCCATCTTTGTCTCTCTTGAAGTCTATGATCCTGTACAGTCTCTTGTGGCCTCCACCCCTGTGCCTAAGGGTTATCCGCCCCAGAGAGTTCCTTCCTCCCGTCTTTTTCAGCGGCACCAGAAGGCTCTTTTCCGGCTCGGTGCGGGTTATTTCCTCCAAAGTCGAATAGGTCTGGAACCTTCTTCCCGGTGAAGTGGGCTTATAACTCTTTATTGCCATGATCCTCTCCGCTGGAATCCTTTCTTGACCTCAGGGTCTATACACTCTCAAAGAATTCAATGTTCTCACCCGGAGCCAGCTTGACGATGGCCTTCTTCCAATCGGGCCTCCTGCCGACATTTCTCCCCAGCCTACGCCTCTTGCCCTTGACATTAATAGTCTTCACCTCTAAGACCTTGGCGTTCAACAGGGTCTCCACCGCCTGTCTGATCTCCACCTTCGTGGCTTTCCTGTCAACCTTGAAGCTGATTTGATTGTTCAGCTCCTTTTGCAAATTTGCCTTTTCCGTGATGTGGGGCTCCTTTATGACCTTGTATATGTCCATTAGGATACCAATGCCTCCTCTATCTTCGGCACAGCAGACTGGACCATAAATAGGTGCTCATAGCTGAGCAGGTCGTAAGGGTTCAGCCCTTCATACCTCATGACTTTAACCCAAGGCACATTCCTGGAGGATTTCTCCAGGTTTTCGGTCTTGCCATCCGTGACTATCAGCGCCTTCCTCACCTGGAACTCTTCCATCACCTCTATGAATCTCTTTGTCTTTATTTCGGGCAGATCGAACTCCTGGAGGACCACCAGTTGGTCATTCCGCAACTTATCCGTTAATGCCATCCGAAGGGCCAATTTCTTGACTTTTTTCGGTACCCTCCGTGAATAGCTTCGAGGGGTCGGCCCGAATGCCACCCCCCCTCCTCTCCTCGTGGGAGATGAAGCATCACCGACTCGGGCCCTGCCTGTTCCCTTCTGTCTCCAGAGTTTTCTCCCTGATGTCTTCACTTCCGAGCGGCCTTTTACAGAAGCAGTACCAGCCCTCCGTTCCAGGAGCTGGCTCGTAATGACCTCATGAAGCACATGCTCCTTAATGGGAACATTAAAAACATCATCGCTAAGCTCTATTTGGGATACCTTTTCCTTCTTTATATTATAGACATCGATTGTGGCCATCTTAAGTGCCCTGCTACCTGCTTGAATTTGTATTGCGACGCATGGGCCAAGGTGCCCGCCTCCCGCTCCTGCAAACCGCCCAACTCCCCATAGGTTGAGCAGGCGGCCCGTCAGGCTTTGCTGATACGGACGATGCTGTTCCTTGCGCCCGGGACGCATCCCTTTATGACTATGATATCCAGTTCAGGCCTCACATCAACGACCTTTAAGTTCTTTATTGTGGTCTGAGTATTGCCCATTCTTCCAGGCAGCTTCCTGCCCTTGTAAACCCTGCCGGGAGTCGCACTGGCCCCGATTGAGCCTGGGACGCGATGGGACCGGGATCCGTGGGTGTCTTTCCCGCCTGAAAATCCCCATCTCTTGATTACCCCGGCAAATCCCCTACCTTTGCTGCGAGCGGTCACATGAACCACGTCACCGATATTGAATATATCCACTCCTATCTTTTGTCCCAGTTCAAATTCATCGGCGCTGGCCACCCTTATTTCCTTCAAGTACTTGAAGACCTGATCCCCGGCGGCCCTGAAATGTCCTCTCACTGGTTTATTCACACGGCTTTCCTTCTGGGGCTCAAAGCCGACTTGTACGGCCTCGTAGCCGTCCTTCTCCTTGGTTTTCTTCTGAATCACCACGCACGGTCCGGCCTTGACAAGAGTAACGGGTACGCTGTTGCCCTCCTCCAAGAAAAAGCGGGTCATGCCTATTTTTTCGCCATAAAGACTTGTGACCATGTCAACCTAGCTCCACACACCTTAGAGTTTTATCTCCACGTCCACACCCGCTGCAAGATCCAGCTTCATAAGGGCATCGACCGTCTGCTGAGTCGGCTCCAAAATGTCCAGCAACCTCTTATGTGTCCTGATTTCGAACTGTTCCCTGGACTTTTTGTCCACGTGAGGAGACCTCAACACGCAATATTTGTTTATGACGGTCGGCAGGGGGATGGGGCCTGCAACCCTGGCACCCGTCTCCCTGGCAGTCTCAACGATCTCGTTCGCCGCCTGATCGAGAAGCTTGTGATCGTAAGCCTTCAGCCTAATACGTATTTTCTGATTGCCGATCAACGTAGTCATCATAACACCTCATCCCCTCCTGGTATGATTCAGGGCCATGAGGGAATCCAACCTCCACCCCATTATCATTCCATGATTTCGCTGATTACCCCGGCACCCACGGTCCTGCCGCCTTCCCGAATCGCAAAACGCAG
>JAFDHB010000059.1 GCA_019308985.1 Deltaproteobacteria bacterium
ATGATGTTCTTAGAGGGTTCTGGGCCTTTGATTCAGCTCCACAGATTCCTACTTAACGGGGCAGGGATGAAGCGCAACGCAGAAATTGGACTTTTTACGAAGCCATCATTTTTGGAAGTGGAAAGCTCACTGGTGGGGCTCCCGGACTTCAAATCCGGTGTGGGGGGCACAAAAAACCTCCCAGGTGGGTTCGATTCCCATGCACTTCCGCCATAAGGAGAAGGCAGGGCTGGTTTCCATGAAATGAGGGAATCAGCCTTTTTTGATGGTCGTGGTGCTGATTGGGGACAATCTTCAATGCTTTGATACACCCGGTGGCGTTGCAAACAAAATGATAACCAGGGCAAAGAGGTGTACCCCTATCAACATTTTCCACGCAATGTTGTAGCTTCCAAAGATATCATATATATAGCCCACCATAGGCGCACCCAGGGATCTGCCAATTAATATGGGGGGCAAAGTGGCTCCGCGTATAGAACCGAGGAAGGCCCTCCCGTAATAACTGGCCCACAGATAAGTCTGGCAAACAAGGTTAACCCCCACGGAAGAACCGAAAAGGATGCCGGAAGCAAACATCCTCCACGGGGTCGAGGCGACGAGCAACAAGGTAATCGCCACCGTGAATCCCGCGAAACTGCCCGCAGCTATAAATCTCGGCGGGAGACGGTCCAGGAGGAACCCTGCAATGAGTATCATTAGTGTAGCACTTGCCGCATCTGCGGAAAAACATAGGGACACGAGTTTGTGGTCAAACCCCATTTCAATCAAGTAGGGTATGCGATGTAAACTGCCTCCCATTCCAAAGCTCACAAGAGCAAGAGATGACAGGAGGAACCAAAAGGTGCTGGTCCTCATGGCTTCGCCGGCCGACCATATGGGTTCATGGGGTTGTGGAGAGTTGATGATATCACCTTCCGTAATAGACACATTATCTCCGTCAGGCAATAGCCCCATGTCCTCGGGTTGTCGCCTTAACAAGAGCAGGGACGGGAGAATTATGAGAGTCATGCAAATCAATGCAAGAATCAACCATGCCCTTCGCCACCCGAAGTCGTCAATGAGGGTCTGGGTAATGGGGAATAAGATCACTGGACCCAGGCTCGTTCCAAGGCTGGTAATGGAAAGGGCAAGACCGCGTCGCCTCACGAACCACTTTGCAATAGGTACCGACGTCAAGATGGGGCCACCTGTACCAACAAGGCCGGCAAAACCTATAAAAGCGAACAGAAAGAAAAGGGAATAAACACCGGTCACGGTCGACATACCGATCATGCAGAGGCCCGTGATGAGTCCAGTGACCGGGACCATGATCCGCGGACCGTACCTGTCAAGCAGCATTCCCAGGAAGACGCTGGAGATTGCGGCAGATAGCGCTTGGCCGGTGGTCATCCAGCCGAAGATGCTCCGCGAAAATCCAAGATCCTCGCACATGGGGATGATGAATAGGCCGAGGTTCAACCCTCCTGCGGCCTCTGCCGCAAAATTGACTACTGAAAGTGTGGCTACTATAATCCAGCCATAAAAAATCTTTGCTGCCAAATTTGTCCCTCGATTATTTGAAATCCCCTAATCAGAGACCTGTTCCCCGTCCCGTGTAAAGAAATATATTACCAACGCAATGACCATTCCCAGGAATCCGATGAAAAAGGCCTTTTGATATTCTTGAGGGCCGACTATCTGGCTCGTGCTCCATTGATCCAGGACCCATCCCATTCCCTGCATGAAAACCGCCGCACCCAGCATGGTAAAAAGATTTACGCCGGTAAAGGCCATCCCTTGCATCTCAGCCGGCACCCATTCTTTGATATGGGCATACATGATAATGCCAAACCCGCTGGATACCCCCAGGAAAAAGAATATTACACCCAGCATCAAGAGGTTATCCTTGAAAAATCCCAGGGAAAGGGCGAACAGGGTAAGGCTCATGACCATAAGACCGAGTATGACCGCGGTCTTCCTGCTGTTCAAGACCCGATCTGAGAGCCACCCTCCAAGGGGAGAGCCCACCACCAGCCCGATATTCAACAGCAGGAGGATGTTTCCCGCCTCCACCGGGGAAAAGCCCAGTCCCTTTATGAGATAAGGTCCCGCCCAAAGGCCCTGGATTGCCACAAATACCCCGTACCTGAAAAAGGTCCCCGTGGAGATCAGCCAGTATTCCCTGCGGCCCAAAAGAAGGCCGATCATGCTTAGAACACCGTAAGCCTCTTGACTCTTCTCTTCGCCTAAAGCAACTCCCGCAGGACTATCCCTTACGACCAAGAAAAAAACCACAGACAAGAAGGCTGTCGTACATCCTATGATTGTAAAGGAAAGTCTCCATCCCAGCGCGTTCATCAGCAGGGCGAGGGGTGTTGCCGCAACCATATTGCCGATAGTACCGATGGCCAAGAGGACACCCGAGAGGGTCGCGAATTGACGGGGCGAGAACCATGCCGTGAAGAGCTTCAATGATCCCATAAGGTTGCCCGCCATTCCCAGGCCCAGGAGCATTCGACCTATCACCCCGGTCCCAAGTCCGTTGGAGCCGGCGAAAATCCATGCCCCCAGTGCCCCGAGCAGGCTTAAACCTGACATTATCAGCCGGGCCCCGAGCCTGTCCAAGAACAGGGCCAGGGGAATTTGGGCGAAGGCAAAGGCATAAAAAAACGCGGCGCTGAGAAGTCCCAACTGTTCCGAAGTTATTGAAAATTCTACCTGGAGCTGGGGGGCGATTATGGCGTTGGATACCCTGTAGAACTGGGAGCTTATAAAAAGAAGGGAACAAAGCCCAAAAATGACCCACCTGCTCTTTTTCGGCCCGGGGTTTTCTGAGCGGTTCACTTCCACCCTATCACGGCCTAAGACAGATGCCCCAGGATGATCTTCAGGATCCTCCTGACGGGTTCGGCAGCGCCCCACAGGAGCTGATCACCACAGGTAAAGGCGGTGACGTATTTCGTCCCCATGAGCATTTTTCTGATCCGACCCACGGGGACGGTAAGGGTGCCGCTCACGGCCGCAGGAGTTAAGCCTTCAATGGTGGACTCCTTGACATTCGGCACGACCCTCACCCACTCATTGCCATTCTCAATGATTGCGGATATATCATCAAGGGGCACATCCTTTTTGAGCTTGATAGTGAGCGCCTGGCTGTGACAACGCATGGCGCCGACACGCACACAGATTCCATCCACGGGAATGGGTTCTTTCGTCTGAAGTATCTTGTTGGTTTCCACGAACCCCTTCCATTCTTCCCTGGTCTGGCCCGATTCCATGGGCCTGTCAATCCAGGGAATCAAACTGGCGGCCAAGGGGACGCCGAAATTATCAGCTGGAAAGGAGGGGGCTCTCAGTTCCCGTGTAATCGCCTCGTCTATTTGTATGGCTGTAGATGCAGGGTCTTCCAGCAGGTCCCGGGCGGAATTCGCGAGGCGGGCCATCTGGAGGACCAGCTCTCTCATATGCTTGGCTCCGGCACCCGATGCTGATTGGTAGGTCATTGTGGAAAGCCATTCTATCAAACCCTCCTGAAAGAGGCCTGAGAGGGCCATGAGCATCAAGCTCACCGTGCAGTTACCACCGACAAAGGTCTTTACTCCTGTTGCCAGGCCTTTGTCTATGACGCTCCGATTTACAGGGTCAAGAACGATTATACTCTCATCCTCCAGCCGGAGTGTGGATGCAGAATCGATCCAGTACCCGTTCCAGCCTGTCTTCCTGAGATCAGAATAGACCCTTTTGGTATAATCTCCACCCTGGCAAGTAACTATGATATCCATGGCCTTGAGGAGGTCAATATCGTACGCATCCCTCAGAGGCGGGATTTCAACACCGGTCTCCGGGCCCTTGCCCCCCACGTTGGAAGTGGTGAAGAATACCGGATCGTAACCCGCAAAGTCGCCTTCTTCCAGCATCCTACCCACAAGTACAGAGCCCACCATGCCTCTCCAACCTATAAACCCGACCGTTTTCATTGAATTAGCCCCCCTTGTTGCAAGGCCTCCAGGATTCCGCCAAGGGCCTTTCCAATGGAGTCATGTATCACCAGCTCCGCATCCCCATCAAGAGGTGTCTCATCCCTATTAATGATGACGAGCCTTGATCCACTCTCCCTTGCATGGACAGGTATCGAAGCTGCAGGGTATACCACCAGGGAAGATCCCAAGACAATGCACAGATCACACTCCCTGGCATACCTCATGGCCAGCTCCATCTTGTCCTGTGGCATCGCCTGGCCGAAGGAAATGGTCTCGGGTTTGAGGATGCCGGAACACTCGTCACAGTACGGCACCTTGGTACCCGACCTTATACGTTCTTCAATGAGATCCCTGTCGTATTTCTTGCCGCATTTCAGACAGGAGACGGAAAAAGCGGTTCCGTGGATCTCGATGATCTTTTCGGGAGAATTGCCCGCCTTGTGATGGAGATGATCTATATTTTGTGTAACGATTGCCAGCAATTTGCCCGTATCTTCCAGTTTCTTGATTGCCAGATGTCCCCGGTTGGGCTGTGCATCCTTCATCAATTGATAGGACTCGGTACTCATCTTCCAGTATTTCTCCCTTGCCCTTTCGTCGGAGATGAATTTTTGGTAATAAAAATCCGATGGATCGTATTTTGACCACAGTCCGCCGGGACTCCTGAAATCCGGGATACCGGACTCAGTGCTCAGGCCGGCTCCTGCAAAGACAAGAATCCCGTCGGCACTACCGATCAGCTCCGCCCCTTTTCTAATAAGCTCATCCATTGATCAATCTCCCGGAGTAGAAGATTTGGAGGCGTTATATTATTGATGAATCCATGGTGTTGTCAACAGGATTTGCAACTGCTCGTAGCGGGGTTTCCCTGGTTGATGGATGATTCACTTCGCACCTCCTGGACAAACCCTGTGATGCCACATGTCCCTGATCATTTTGTGGTAGCTATCATAATAGGTGATTCTGGGCCTAGCAAATGAAATATTTCTCAAGGGGATAAGAATTGTATAGGTAGGTGAGATTAGCGTGTGTCTATTACTGTTACAAAGAATTTAGCTCTTTCGAAAACTCGCAATTTGTGCTAGATAGTAGATCACTGTTAGAACTCAGGAGTATCGGAAAGGCCTAGCACCAAGTTGGTTCCTTGATCCAGGGTTCAACCATGTTTACGGTCAGTGAAGTCTATCATCTTGCCATGAGGCTCGAAGAAAACGGGGAGGCCTTCTATAGAGGGGCAATGAAAAGAGCAACCGCCGGCCCCGTCAGAGACCTCCTTCAATGGCTTGCAAATGAAGAGGTTGCGCACAGAGAATGGTTTGCCCAGAGGGAGGCGGCCGTCAAGGGCACACCCGATGATATCGCCCTGGACGAGATGGGAAACAAGATGCTTCAGGATATAGTGGGAAAACAGACCTTCTCCCTGGGAGAGGCGGATGTATCCGGGATAAATACCGTCGGTGAAATGATCAGGCTGGCCATAGAATTTGAGGAAGACACCATTATCTTCTTCAACATGATAGCCACACTGGTAGGAGACAGGGAAACCCTCGTCCACCTGACGGAAATAATCGAGGAAGAAAAAAGACACGTGTCGGCACTAAAGGAAAAGATCACGGAAAACGGCGAGCAGTAAGTGAGCATAGTAAATAATGGGGCTCCAGAGATTACTGGCGAGGAGGAGAAGAGGATGCTGTCTAAAAAAAACCTTGAAAAATACGCAGATGTCTTGATTTGGGCCCTCAAGAGGGCCAGAAACGGGAGATACAGGAAGGATGATGTGATCCTGGTGAGATACGGGCTTCATTCCATCAAATTGGCTGAGTCGATACAGCTCAGGATCCTTGAGCTCGGGATGCATCCTGTCATGCGTATGGGGCTGACGTCAAGGATGGAACGGAATTTCTATGGAATCGCAAATCAAAAGCAACTGGTCTTTCACCCTGCGGGAGAAAAGCAGCTTTACGAGAGCCTGAACGGGGGCATATACATCCATTCCCCTGAATCACTCACGCATCTCAGGGACATCGATCCCCGAAGGATCGGAAAGACGACCCTCTCCTTTAAGCCTTACAGGGATATCCTTAACAGGAGAGAAGAGAGAGGGCTTTTCGGGTGGACCCTTTGCTTGATGCCCACAGAGGAGCTTGCAAAGGCCGCCGGTATCTCCATGGAGCAATATTCCCGGCAGATAGCAAAGGCCTGTTACCTGGACAAAGAAGATCCTGCTGGTGAATGGGAAAGGATATACCGACATGCTGCAGAGATCAAGAAATGGATCAACAGCCTGGATATCAAATATCTCCACATTGAATCGAAAAATGTCGATCTCAAGATCACCATGGGACCCCGGAGGAAGTGGGTGGGGGTATCGGGCCACAACATACCCAGTTTTGAGATCTTCACCTGCCCGGACTACAGGGGCACGGAAGGTATGTACTATGCGGACCAGTCCTCATATCGGAACGGAAACCTGGTAAAGGGAGTTAAGCTGTCTTTCAAGAAGGGGGCTGTGGTTAACGCAAAGGCCCAAGAGGGGGAAGATTTCCTAAAAAAGCAGCTGTCCATGGACAAGGGGGCCAAAAGGGTAGGGGAGTTTTCCCTGACAGACAAGCGCTTCTCCAGGATAGACCGCTATATGGCAAACACCCTTTATGACGAGAATTACGGGGGAAATAATGGCAACTGCCACCTCGCCCTGGGCTCTTCTTACTCGGATACCTACGAGGGCAATCCCGCACGACTCACGAAGGAGAAAAAGGAAAAGCTGGGGTTTAATGATTCGGCCCTCCATTGGGATTTGGTCAACACGGAGGATAAGAGGGTGGTAGCCATTCTCGGGTCCGGAAAGAAGACCCTGCTATATGAAAAAGGCATGTTCGCATACTAGGATTTCTCGTACCTGTCAGGGCCTTTCTCGGAGTGGGGGGATAGAAAGACTGACCGTTGCTGAGGCATACGTTCATACATATACAGGGTATCGGGCCGAAGAGCGAGCTGAAGCTCTGGAAGCAGGGTATCACCACATGGGAGACGTTCCTGGAGAGGAAAGGCACAATTTTCTCTCCCACGCGGGACTCCTTTATCCGGGGGGAGTTGGAACAATCTCTTGTTCACAGGGATGACATCACTTTTTTCAGCCGGCGCCTCGCCTCGGTACACCTGTGGCGCCTTTTCGAGGCATTCAGGGATAGGGTGGTGTACCTGGATATCGAGACGAGTGGTGGATACCAGGGTCTGGACGATATCAGCATCATAGGAATCTATGATGGCACGGAAGTGAAGACATTTGTCAGCGGGTATAACCTGGATGAGTTTGAACAAGCGATTCATGGCTACCAGATAATCATAACTTTCAACGGGGGGAGTTTTGATCTGCCCTATGTAAGACGTCATTTTCCTGAAGTACAACTACCTCCTGTGCACATAGATCTGTTCCCCTTGATGGCAAGGCTGGGTTACAGGGGTGGGCTCAAAAGCGTCGAAAAGCAACTGGGTATAGCAAGAGAAGCAGACATAGAGGGAATGAACGGTTATGATGCGGTAAAACTCTGGGCGGCCTATCAGTGGGGGGATGATCAGGCCCTGGAACGCCTGATCAAGTATAACACCGCAGATATCGTCAACCTACAGCCACTGATGGAAAGTGCTTACGCTGAGATGAAGGAAAAACTCTTCGGCCAATGCCCTGAACTCAAAAAGGCCCGCGGGTAAGTCTTGTCCGGCGGGCCTTTCCTCACTTAGGGTTTGTTTGCAGAGATGGTGATATGATAGCTTGAGTTGGGCTGATAGTTGGCGATCCTACGGGGTTTTTGCCTATATTTCTTCAGCTTCCCCGGATGCCGTTATTTTCCCCTGGGCAACACTTCACACGGGGTATAAATAGAAAGTGCCCGGTGGAAAAGTTGCACGCACATCCGAGAAGCCGGTTACCTTGTTACTGCTCGCCCTGACTCTTGGATCCAACAGGCTATTACTAAAATAATATCGGAATCGCCCAAGTAAAGACACCCTTGAAAAAATTTGTTTTATGCTGAAGAGGCTGGTCCTTCCCCGCATGGGGGGCATAGGAGGATCTTCGATGGGGCAGGATGTTTACTCCTTACGGGAGGCTTGTTCTCTGATAAATTTATAGACTTCATCAGGGCCATTCGGGATGCCCCGACGGGCACCTATTTCCCTACAGTTCATTGCAGCGATCGCGGAAGCGAACCGCATACACTCGGCCATCTTCCATCCTTGTAAAAGACCGTAGATATATCCCCCGTGATAGACGTCCCCGGCACCGGTGGTGTCCAAAGGGACTACAGAAAACGCCTCCTGGAAGAAAAGACCTTCACGACCCAGTCCCAGGCTTCCTCTTTCCCCCATCGTGATGAGCACCTCCTGAGGACCCAGCTCATGGAGCAACTTGATGTCCTCCTGGGGTGAGGAACCGCTTCTTGTCAAAGGTCTTGCAAAATGCTCCGACGCGATAAGCACATCAATAAGCGGCAGCAGATCCATGGTGCCTTCACGTAAGGTACCCGCATCCATTACTACCTTTATACCCCTTTCCTTGGCCTGAGAGGCAGCCTCCATTGAAGCCTCTACCATCAAGCCGTCGAGATGGAGGACTTTGGCGCCTGGAAAGGGGCGCAGATCAATATCCCTGGCTATGAGGTGCGGAACAGTGCCCCTGTGCCAGAAGACAGTTCTCCTTGCGCTCCCTTTTGTTATGGCAATAAAGGCAAACTGCGACGTGTAACCAGGTGTAACCTTCAGGAAGGAGGTATCCACCCCTTCGCGGAGCAAAGCCTCCAGGATATCCTTGCCAAAGGGATCAGTGGAGATGGAGCCCAAAAAAGATACGTTGATACCGAGTCTGGCCAAGGTCACCAGGGCAGTTGAGGCAGGGCCTCCGCATTCCTTGCGAAGGTCCAGGAGCTCGATTTTTCCGTCTTCATCCGGGTAATGGGGTATTGTGCCGAGGTAGTCCACGCATGCCTGCCCAAGGCCAAGAACCTCTATGGCCTCTAAGGAAGGCTTTGCGACCTGTGCATTCCTCTGCATAGCAGTCCTTCTACTGCCTATAGATATTGATGTCGATAGGGTGCCTATCAATCCAGTCAGCGAATTTCCCTCGAAGCCAGTGCTTAAACCTGCTCCTGCTTTGAGGAATCAGGAGGAGTATGCCTATGAAGTCTGTCAGGAGACCTGGAGTAATGAGAACTATTCCGGCAAGGAGGATCAAAAGGGCATCCAGTAGCTCATTGGCAGGAATCTCTCCTCTTTCAAGGGCCTGCCTGACTTTGTTCATGGTACTGAGGCCCTGAAGCCTTGCCAGGTAAGCCCCCAGGAGGCCCGTTATGAAGACCAGGGCCACGGTGTTCAGGGCCCCGAGATAGCGCCCAGCCTCTATGAGGAGATAAATCTCAAGGAAGGGAATGAGCGTGAAGAGGAGGAGAAGTTTTAGGAACATACTTATTCATCCTGGAAAACCTGGTCCTCCCCCGCATAGCGGGATCTGCGATGGGCCAGGATATTTATACTATTGTCTAGTTTTGGCCAGTTTAAGTAATTCTTTATGAATTTTTTTAATATGGTCCTTTATCTTGCTATTCAGTGGAGATGAGGGGTATCTATCTGCCATATTTTCTAGTATCTCATTGGCGGAAAGGAGTAATTCCTTCTTCTTCAAGGGGTCATTACTCCTCTTTGCCCTGAGAAAAAGGGCTGCGGCCCTGTTCCTTTCCCTGTTGATCAGCTTTTCTATGGCAATGTCCTTGAGCCTAAGCGTTTCCGGGCTCCTCCCCTGTTCATTTTCCAGGTACTCTATCTTGGCTATGGCCTCCTCGTATTCCTCGTTTTCAATAAGCCTTGCCGCTGTTTTCAGGATTCCATCCCTGAGAGAGGCACCCAAGTCCTCCCCGCGATGATAGTTTTGCTCGGCAAGGTCCACTGCGTTCAATGCCCTGTCAATGGCATCGATCTCAGGCCCTTTTTCAAGTCTTATCCTGTGTCTCAAGAGTAAGATCTTGGCTTCCTGGAACTGGTGTCTCCCCACCAATTCCTCCACGTTATTAAAAAGCCCTTCCAGGTCCCGAAATTCCCCTGCAAGGGCCCTTATGGAGCTGGAGATATCCTTTGGCACTCCTGTCTTTATCCCTTTCCTTTCCCCTATCTTGACTATCTTCTCTTCCGCACTCTTGACAAGGCTTTGCCTTTGCTCCAGATCTTCCAAGAGCCTGTCATAGACCTCATAGGCCGCCTCATCCTGTCCCAGGAGCAACTTCCAATCCAGGATCGAAGAGCGAAGATGCAATAGATCCGGCTTCTCTTCGAGCTTCCTCAGGACACCGTCACCTATTCTTATCGCTTCCTGCATAAGACCTTTCTTGGCCAAGGAAAGTGCGAAATGCAGACCTATTTCAGGGGTAAGGGCGTCCCTTCCCAGGCTATCTTCCAGCTCCATGCAATCATTGACGACACCCTGGTAATCACCTTTTTGGTATTTTTCTATGATGTCATCCCGCTTGAGGGCAAACTCGTGCATGACAGCCTTTCTGGTCTCTTCAGCGGCCTGCTTCCTTGAGAAATACTTGACCTCCAAGTGGGAGATAGCGCTCAGAAGTCTCTTTGCAACCTTGGGATCCATCCCCCACCTCTCATGAGGCGGAACCCCTTTGATATACGTGTAGGTATTCAATAACTCCCTCGCAATCCTTCTTTCATCTTCTGAAAGATCCCCCCTTTGAAGGAGATTTGCATAATAGTCCCTTTTCCTGTCCAGCATTTCATCGGTGATAATCGCCCCCCTTGGGAAAGAGGGTGGAGGCACGGTCTTGGACTCTTTCAAGGCCGGCATGCAACCCGCCAGAGCGAAAAGACAATAGATCAGTATGGTTGATATAGTCTTCTTCAAATCCATATCTTCAAATCCAGGCTAGTTCAGATCTGAACGCTTGCCTACAAAGCCATCTTCATACAGAGTTCGTTCTTAGCCAGTCTCTCCCCTAATCGGGGTCAAAGATCCTCTCCAGCTTCATGCTACCATCATTAGTGATTGGAGCGTAGCTCAGCACCCTGAATCTTGTCTCTGCACCTGTCCCCATCTGGTCTCTGAGTGGTAGGCCCGATATTTCGGAAACCGCCACAGCTTGCATTTCCCGAGACGCAATAGGACTCATGGGGAGAGAGCCGAAGACAAAATCAGCCGCCTGGAGGTGTTCCTTATATTCGGTGCTGTTCGCAATCGTGTTTGCAGTATCTATCCACAGGGGCAAGGCCCCTGACGCCCCGTAGATGGCGATTCTTTCCCCTTTCATTGGCCTATTATCGTCGAAACCCACGTAACTTGCAATAACATAACCATTCCCCAGGTCAAGCTGTCCCGAGTCTCCTTTCGGGCCGGGTATAAAACCAACGAAGCTGGAGTTTATGAAGCGATCAGCGGTCCCCGTTTTGCCGTAACTCTGGATAGGTGAACTCACCGGCTCGCCTTCAATGTCGAAGGCAATACGGACAGCATCCCTTGCCCTTCGGCCTGTTCCCTTTGTTATCACCAGTCTGAGTATCTCGGTCACCTGAGCCGAGACCACTTGGGGCAAAACCCTTCTAGGTCTGGGCCTGTATTCCCAAATTGCTTCCCCGTCCCTGTCCACAATCTTGGTAATAAGGGGTACCAGGTCAGGTGTTAGTGTGTCTCCGAGTGGATATATTTTTCCGGTCATTATGGTGTGATAGGCCAAAGCGGCCTCGATGATGCTGATAGAGTTTGCCCCCAGTGGAAATGACAGGACCGGATCAAGGGGGGTAGTGATCCCCATATGCCTGGCCAGTTGAATCACAAAATGCAGGTTTACCAGGGTTTTGAAATCCCTTATCCTGTACAATAACTGTGCATCGTATTTCCTGAGATCCGCCATTCTTTGAAAGAGCCTGTTTGTATGGTTTTCCAGTAAGTCCAGGTACTTAGACGGAAGAATATTTTCAATCCATATGGCTCCGGGATCGGTTCGTCTAAGAGTTTCTTTGAGCAGCTTGATGGGAATCGGCACCCAGGGAGCCGAATCTCCTTCCATGGCCCTGCCTTCCGCTGCATAAACCATACAGGGAACCCCTCCAGGCCTTTCCAGGATATAGTAGAACCCCTCCAGAACCTTTGGATCAAGTCGGTCAAGCCCTTCCATTACTGATCGGACCTTTCTCATCATCTCAGCATTCACTTGCCTGAGGCGATAAAAATCAAACCTGGATATCCTGGCCTCTTCAGGATCATTCAGATCAATGAGCGCGGGATTTATCTTGAAGTGTAATCTCCTCAGGTTTTCCATAAGCTCTTCATCTTCTTCAAACATGACATCAGGTTCAAGGACTTTCTTGGCCTCCTCAAAGGCGGCCTGCATAATGGACTCCTTACTCACCACCACGCCGTAATAGTCCCTTATCCTTCGAACGTAGGCTTCATAGGTTTCTCCTTCACGCCTGTTCAACCCGACCGACTCAACCAGACGGCGAAACTCGGCCATGTTCAGTCGATCTGAAAGGTGATAGAGGAGCCAAACCGTGGCCAGGTTTTCAGAATCAGCCCCAGCCCAGGCCAGGGAGACCCTTTCTGCCCATGGTCTGTGGTCAGGACGAGGGAAGTAATAGGTGGATTCAAATGGGAAGAGATCGCGGACATTATAGAGGGGATCAAGATTATTCCACTTGAGTTTCAGGGCGGCTGTAAAGACGAGGGGCTTGAAAATTGAGCCAAGTTGCCTTTTTGCATCCACGGCTCGATTAAAGAACCGGTTGAAAAATCCTCCGACCATTGCCTTGATCATACCGTTCTTGAGGACGATTATTCCTCCATCCAGCTCAGGGATCTTGGAAAGTTCTAAACGTTTCCCGGAATTCTCGCCGAATCCGTGATCCTTCATACGAACGGCGACCAGTTCCCCTACTTGAAATTCTCTCAGGAATTCTGCTGCCCTCAGTCTTCCGAATTTCGTTGATTGGCCATGCTTCCACATGGCCCAGGCTCGGCCTATGCTTTTCAACCCTTCATAGTCGATCACCCCTCCACCGTCTTCCCAAGATACGACCATGTATGGGTTGTCGGGATCAGGGTTGATGTGGGTAACCTTGCAGAGGAAGGGAACCCCATCAAGCCTTTTCCTGAAGGATCTTCCCGGGTATCCTTCATCGGCCCGCAAACCGTCCCGGCGATACCCCGAAATCTTGACATCAAGGATGGGCAGGTGTGAACGTATGCTCTTAAGGGCGCCATCTTGAATCTCCTTGTCAATAGAGGTATATATTCGAATTCCCGAAGTAGCGATATTGCTTATGCCTTGTTCCTCCAGGATAGCTCTGAAGAAATCGCTCTCCAGTTGGTCTCGGACATAGTCGAGAATAACATTGAGCCTGTATGTGATTCTACCCTGTTTGAAGGGGACCTCCCTTTCCCTTGCGTCAAGGTATTCATCCTCTGAAATCATCCCCATGCGGAACATGTTCCTGAGGACGTAGTCCTTGCGTTTCTTGGCCAATCTGAGGGCCCTTTCCCTTTCTAGGGCTGTTTTCTTGATAAACGGATTGTACCTGGAAGGGCCCTTGACGCACCCTGCGATAAAGGCGGCCTCGACCAGGTCAAGGTCTCTCGCTTCCTTATCGAAAAAATACCGGGATGCTATCCTGAGTCCTCTGCCGAAGCCTGTGACAAAGAACTGATTGACGTACATTTCCAGGATCTCTTCCTTTGAGTACTTCCGCTCCAGCAGGATCGCCTGAATGAGTTCCTTGATCTTGGCCTTTAAGGAGCGCCTCTCTCTCTTGAAGATATTCTTCGCAGTCTGCTGGGTAATCGTGCTTCCCCCTTGAACGACCTTTCCCGCCTTTATGTTCGCAATCATCGCCCTTAGGATCGCCTTAGGGGCAAAGCCGTGATGTTGGAAGAAATTCTTGTCTTCTGCGGCTATGAGCGCCTTGATAAATATTGGTGGGATGTCCCCATAGTCTATATATTTTCTATGGGTCTTATCAAAAAATACCCCGATCACGCTCACACCGTCGTCATAGTACACGGGGCTTTCTGAAAATATGATATTGTTGATGGCGCCGCGCTCAATACGGTCAGCAGTATCCCTGGCGACGCGTAGATAGACCACCACCGATAGGCCGGTCAGCAATATCAGCAGCAAAACAAAAATAATAACAGACAGTTTAATCGCTTTTTTAAACATTTTTCTCACTTAATTTCGCCTCTTCCGCCCGGCAAGGGATAGTTTCTGCCCCTGGATTTTTCGATGGTTACAGCCTGCACAGGGAAATCACTTTATCCACGATAATCTTCTTCAAGTCCATGCCTTTTTGTTTCAGGGCCTTGCGCCCGTACTTCATGTTGGCTTCAATAAGATACCATATCCCTTGATGAGATATGAAATCCAGTCCTACATCGTCAAACCGGCATTTGAGGGCCGCCTTTCTTGCGATCTGGAATATCTCCCAGGGAATGTCGGCAAAGTTTATTCTACCTCCCTGTAACACATTGCTTCTGAATCCGCCGGGAGGGACCTCTCGCCAGTAGGCCAGGATCGGCTCATAATTGATAAGTACCACCCTGATGTCCCTTTCATGGGGGAGGTATTCCTGGATATAGGCAACCCTGGTCATTTTCAAGTAGTTGTCCAGTGCTTCCTTGTCCTTGATCATGAATACTCCCTTGCCCCCCGAGGAGGCCCTGGGAAGTTTCGCGATGAAGGGGAAACCGAATTCCCTTAGAATATCCTTGTGATGAAGATGGTAGTAGATACGGGTCCTGGGATGGGGTATCTCCAACATGGAGAAGAGGGTTGTCTGCTTGATCTTCTCATCCGCGTAGAGATGGGTCTCGAGACTCGGAAATATCCTTTTACCCATGGTGTGAAAGAACTGGGCGTAATTGTGGGTAGGGTACAGGATCATAGGTGCTTCAGACATGTAACTCCTTTCTTGAGGAGAATAGTCGTGGTAGTTAGGCCTGACTCCAAGGGTCAGCACTTCGGGCAGCCCTTTCAGCCTGCTTCCGAGAGCTACAAAGCGCCAGGTATTCCCTCCGGTCATTTTTCCTCCCCAAGACAAGAGTCATTTCCTAAGGGCAGTTTTTACCCTAGTTCCTGGTCAAGCTCTTGGAAACGGTGATAAGATGTGCTGGTGTGCCTATATTGAGCAAGTCATGGTCCAATCATCAGGTTGAGTCGGGAAAACTCTTTTTTACGGCTGTAATGACGGTAGCAAATAGCTGTGATTTCTTTCTATATATTCACGGATGATCTTGTCCAGAATTTCTTCCAGGCTGGTATCCTCCATGGCGGCGGCTGCCTTCAGGCGCTTCCAAAAAACGTAGTTCACCTTGATTTGCACAGGCACCCAGCCTTCGTCTTTCTTGTTCCTCCTCCTTCTTATCCCGCTCTTTTCCATGCTCTTAACCCCCTATCCAGGGGAACCCTAACATATTACTTAAGTTATTTCAATAAACTAATTATAATTAAGATATTAAGATATATTAGATTTCTAGACCTATTAAGATTATATGAAAGGAGCCATATATGGCCCATTCAAAAGTCACGGTCCCTGCCGACTCCCTGGCTCTTGGGTGCTCGCCACGCAGGGGGTCAGCAAAAAAACTCCAGTGGACCAGATTTCCTCGCCGTCAAGTTTTGCCCGAAGACACCCATCCTTTGACCTTCTCCGCCTTCTCCTTGGCGTCCATCATGATTTCGGCAATATCCAGGTGTGCCAGCCTCCTATTCTCCATGACAAGGCGACCGTTTATGATTGCATGAACCACGTCGCTGCCCTTGGCCGCGTAAACGAGATGGGAGTAGGGATTATACATGGGCGTGAGATGGGGTTTTTCAAGGTCAAGGACTATGACGTCGGCCTTCTTACCGATCTCTATGGATCCGATTTTGTCTCCCATGCCAAGCGCCCCGGCACCTTCCTTCGTGGCCATTTTCAGCACGGTCAAGGCATCCATAACAGTGGTGTCGAGTGTACTCAGCTTGTGAAGTTTCGCGGCCATGTCCATTTCGGAAAACATGTCCAGGTTGTTGTTGGATGCACAGCCGTCCGTTCCCAGACCCACTGTCAGCTTGGCTGCTATCATCTTTGGCACCGGCGCAATGCCCGATGCCAGTTTCATGTTACTCTCTGGGTTGTGGATGGCCTTGACACCATTTTCTGCCAGGAGCTTGATATCCTCATCCTTCAAGTGGACGCAATGGGCAACTATGAGGCGGGGGCCTAGGAGACCGAGGGTTTGCAAGTGCTCCACCGGACTTCGGCCGTATCTTTTCCTGATTTCCTCGAGCTCGCTCCGGGTTTCGGCGAGGTGCAGAATAAGCGGCACGTCGTGTTCCAGGGCCATTTCCTTCGCCCTGGTGAGGATCCCAGGACTGCATGTAAAGAGGGAATGGGGCTCAACCGCTATGGATACAAGAGGATCGCCCTTCCACTTCCCTATGAGTGCCTCCGTGTACTTGAACCCGTTCTCGATGGGGCCATAATTCGGAGAATCAAAATCATAGAGGACTTCCCCTACGAGGCAACGCATCCCCGCTTCCTTGGCGGCCCTGGCCACCTCATCCTCAAACAGGTACATATCACAAAAAGTAGTGGTCCCAGAAAGGATCATCTCGGCGCATGCCAGCAGTGACCCCTTGTAGACAAAGTCAGAATCCATCCTGCTTTCTACCGGGAAGATATAATTATTGAGCCATTCCATCAGAGGAAGGTCGTCTGCGAGGCCCCTGAAGAGACTCATGGCAGCATGGGTGTGCCCATTTACGATTCCAGGCATCACGATACAGCCTTCGGCATCCAGGACCTTTCGGGCAGATGCTTGATCCAGACCGTCTCCCACGTAGCAGATGGCATCCCCTCTTATGCCCAGGTCACCTCTCTCGATGATCTTGCACTCCTCGTCCATTGTAACAATCATTGCGTTCTTTACGAGTATATCAAAGTGTTCCACGGAATCCGCTCCTGACCAAGAAACGTTTACGCAAACCTAGAAAGATTCGATGTGTTGAGAAAAGCTACAGAAGTTTGTGGCCGTCATTGTGGCATGCTCCCAATGATCTTTTTCCATAACCGCCCAAGGGACGGGCTTGCCTTCCTTGCGGTAGCAATGACCTTTTCAATGGAAGTCCCCTCCATGCAGTCCGGGAGGTTGACGTTGGTGATCACTACGATTCCCAGGATTCTCATACCACAGTGTACGCCCACTATTACCTCCAATACGGTGGACATACCTACTGCGTCCCCGCCTATCATCCTGAGGAATCGGGTCTCCGCAGGAGTTTCAAGGCTGGGCCCCACGATCCCCACGTACACTCCTTCCTTCAGCATGATACCTGTCTCCAATGCGGCCTCCTTGGCTAGGGCCGATAACTGAGGGTCATAGACTTTGGACATATCCGGGAACCGTGGGCCGAATGCATCAAGGTTCGGGCCTATCAAAGGGTTGCTTCCCGTCAAGTTTATGTGATCGGTGATCAAAAGAAGATCGCCGGACTCGAGCAAGGGATTTAGTCCTCCCGCGGCACTGGATATGAAGAGGTGTCTTACACCAATCCTGGCCATCACCCTGATCGGGAATGTGATTTCCAATGGAGAGTATCCTTCGTATAGGTGAAACCTCCCTTCCATCACCATAATGGTCCTGCCTTCCACTGTCCCGATCAATAGGTTCCCTTCGTGCCCTTCCACGGTCGATACGGGAAAGTTGGGAATTTCCTTGTAGGGCAGCTTGAGCTCCACAACCATTACCTTGCTGATATCTCCAAGGCCTGTGCCGGTAATCATGCCTGCGATAGGTTCCCGCTCCATCTTGGCCAGAAGGAAATCAGCAGACTCCTGAACCCCTCTCATGATCTTTTCAGTGCCGGACATCTTTTTTGTCTCCCTTTGGTTCCTCTATTTGATCGCTTCTATCGCCCGAAAGTGCCAAGATTCCCCGCTCCCCTTTCCAGGGCTCCCGGCATCGGCACGAGACAGGATTATAGCCCATTTATACATTTTATCAACAGGTTGATGCCATCTTACAATCTATTTAAAGGGCTCTTTGAGCAGCTCTATCACCGGGATTCATAAGAGTATTGGAAAAAGCACAATTATTTGCTAGATTCCAAAGGGACGGATTAAGAGGAACAGCCATGGAAATTGACCTGCATAT
>JAFDHB010000060.1 GCA_019308985.1 Deltaproteobacteria bacterium
AGGGCAAAAGGCCTTTCGCAATGAGTTCAAGGGAGAGATGTGGATAGAAGTTTTCATTGTTGCTGGTATGAACTCTATTCCCTCCGATGTGTCAAAAATCGCTGCGCTGACAGAGCTACTCAAACCGGACAGGATTCATCTGAATACGGCTGTTCGCCCTCCGGCAGAGGATTTTGTGGCACCCCTTTCAAGGGAGCGATTGGCCTCTCTGTGTCATCTATTTCGCCCCCGGGCGGAAGTGATTGCAGAATACAAGGATAAGGGCGATCTTGAAATTCAGGCCAACCAGGAGGCGATCATTTCCATGTTAGAGAGACGACCCTGCACGGCAAAGGATATTGCCAGGGCTTTCGGTATGCATTTCGGCGAGGCATCCAAATACCTTGGGAATCTCCTGCGGCAAGGACAAATCCGCATTGAACGCACAGGTGATTCCCTTTACTTTATCGCCACAAGGAAAGAACAGACAGAGCCATGCCCACGCGTGAATACTGCTTCAGCTTCTGAAGATTCCAAATGAATCACCGACCCCAAGTAGAATTGGTACTCGGTGATTCGGAAATGAAAGATGACACGAAAAATCTCGGCCTGAATGGGAAGGAAGTACGTGTTTCTTCAAATTTGAGACTCATTAAGACGGTGAGGACCGACGGATGATTATAAGCATAGCCAGTGGAAAAGGAGGAACGGGAAAAACGACGGTGGCCACCAATTTGGCCCTATCGCTTGAATCCGGCGTGCAACTCCTGGACTGCGACGTAGAAGAACCCAATGCCCATCTCTTTATCCGGCCAGTGATTGAAAACTCTGAAGCCATCACAACCCCCGTACCAGAAGTAGACATGAAAAAATGCACCCTCTGCGGGAAGTGTGGCGAGATCTGCCAGTTCAAGGCGATCGTGGTTATCGGTGAAACCCTTTTGACGTTCCATGAGCTCTGTCACAGTTGCGGAGGATGCATCGAGGTTTGCCCCGAGGGAGCCATTGTGGAGGTGGGTCGTGAACTGGGCGTGATCGAGTGGGGGCATAGAGATGGCCTGGAATTCGTGCATGGCAGGTTAAGAGTCGGAGAGGCCATGTCTCCCCCTCTTATTCGTAGAGTTCGGGAGTATACGCGGCCGGGTATGGTGAGCATCATTGACGCCCCTCCCGGAACGTCCTGTCCCGTGATCACCTCCATGAAAGGAGCGGATTTCGTGTTACTGGTCACCGAACCCACCCCTTTCGGTCTCTATGACCTCAAGCTGGCTGTGGGAGCCGTGAAAATCTTGGAGATTCCCTGCGGTCTGATCATCAATCGATCTGATATGGGGGATGATCGGGTCAGGGAATATGCAAATAGCGAAGGAGTGCCTATCCTGATGGAGATTCCCTTTGATCGAAAGATCGCGGAGTCCTATTCAAGGGGTGACCTCCTCGTTGAGGTGATGCCCGAGTGGAAGGATAGATTCAGGGATCTATTCCATGGAATTGAAGAGATTGTTTCTCATGGAAAATCGGTAGGGGCTTGAACAGGCCTAAAGGGATAAAGCGGGGTAGATGAGGATGAAGGAACTGGTCGTCATAAGCGGAAAGGGAGGGACAGGGAAAACGAGCATACTGGCCGCCTTTGCTTCCCTGGCAGAAAGCAAGGTGCTTTGCGATGCGGATGTGGACGCGGCGGATCTTCATTTAATCATGAATCCACAGATCTTAGAGCGCCATGATTTTGAGTCCGGACACACGGCCATAATCGATCAGGACAAATGCACCCAATGCGGTCTTTGTCGGGATCTGTGCAGGTGGAACGCAATCAGTGAAGATTTTGTAGTGGACCATATCGCCTGCGAGGGCTGCGGTGTATGTCATTATTTCTGTCCCGAAGACGCGATCGACTTTCCCATGAACAGGTGCGGGGAATGGTTCATCTCCGACACCCGCTTCGGCCCCATGGCCCATGCCAGGTTGGGGATTGCGGAAGAAAACTCGGGCAAGCTTGTGACCCTCATCCGGCAGCAAGGCAAGAGGCTTGCGCAAGAAAAGGACCTGGATTTGCTGCTTACGGACGGCCCTCCTGGGATTGGTTGTCCGGTGATCGCTTCTCTGGGCGGGGCCTCGGCGGTCCTCATTGTAGCCGAACCCACAGTTTCGGGCAGGCACGACATGGAGCGCGTAGCCGAACTGGCCGCCTTTTTCAAGGTCCCCGCCATGGTCTGCGTAAACAAGTTTGATCTAAATCCCGACCAGGGGAAGCCCATAGAAGACTTTGCCAGGCAGAGAGAGATAGAAGTGATGGGTCGAATTCCATTTGATCCGGTCTTTACAAGGGCAATGGTCCAGGGGAAGACGATTCTTGAATATGACGATCGTTCGGTGGCTGCTAGAGCGCTCAAAAAGATCTGGGAAGATCTCGTGAAAAGTCTCGAGATATGAACCAAAGCAAACTCTTACCGTTAAACTAACCCAAAGGAGGTAATCAAGATGCCAAGAGGAGACGGAACAGGGCCGAGAGGCCGAGGAGCAGGAACAGGCAGAGGCATGGGTAAAGGGGGCGGCCGGGGCCGAGGAGGTAGCGGACAGGGACGAGGCGGTGGTCTTGCAGCCGGCCCGGGCGGATATTGCGCTTGCCCAAACTGCGGCGAAAGAGCAATCCATCAGGCAGGGAGTCCCTGTTATGAACAGAAATGCCCCAAGTGTGGAACGGCCATGACGAGAGAGTAAGACGGCGAACCCCGACCGGGATGGAAGAAACGATACGCGCCCAGGAGCAGGTTCAACAAAGAAGAGAGCTAACGCAGCCTGCATCAGGACGTTTTTGCAGGAACGGAGTTAGTGACGGGAGGAACCATGAAAGTGCTTGATGATCTCATTTCGACTCTGGACTTCAATGCCCCTGTGAAAGATATTCGACAGGGCGTCTTTCACACGGGAGTTCTTACAAGGTATTGCGGCCTTGCCGCTACACTGCCGAGAGACGCCCTCAAGCAAGAAGGCCCGCTGGTGAAGGAACCCGGATTTCTGTTGGATAAGACCCCTAGGGATCTTGCCCAAATGGCTTACTCGGAAAGTATTCTCGAAGCGGCCATTGGAATGGCCACCATCAACTCGCTCCTTGAGGTAGATCTTGATTCATGCACTGAACTGAACGCGGCTGACCTGATCTTGCAAAAGGGGGAGGGCAAAAAGGTCGCCATCGTGGGTCATTTTCCTTTCCTTCCCAGGATTCGTGAGAAGGCAGACGCCCTCTGGGTCATTGAGAAGAATCCCAGGGAAGGCGACTTCAAGGAGGCTGATGCTGATTCCCTCATCCCCAAGGCGGACGTGGTGGCAATTACAGGAACTTCCCTGACCAACCACACCCTTGAGCATTTGCTTGAGCTGTGCGACCCCAATGCCTATGTTGTCATGCTTGGAGATACTGTCCCTCTTTCCCCTGTGCTCTTCGATTGCGGCGTGCATGCCCTTTCAGGGACAAGGGTTGTTGATGCCGATCTTGCCCTCCGGTGTGTCAGCCAGGGTGCAAACTTCAGGCAAATAAAAGGGACTAGAAGACTCACCTTGCTAAGAAGCTCATAAGGGTGAGAAGAAAGGAGGTCGGATAGATGAAAGATCTAGAGATTGGATGTGGAAAACCGACAGGGGCAAAAGTTGGGGATACGGAGGAAAGTCAAACTACGCTGGAGGAGATAGAGACAAGAAAGGAGGTCGATATGGTCGCAGTTAAAGTTGGGCACAAGGCACCAAATTTTGAGGCGCCGGCTTATCAAGATGGGAAGTTTGGCCAGGTGAAGCTTTCAGATTATCTTGGCAAATGGGTGGTGCTTTGCTTCTACCCCGGAGATTTTACTTTTGTCTGAGCAACGGAGCTGGCGGCAGTTGCCTCCAAATACAAAGAACTCCAGGCTTTAGGTGCAGAAGTTCTTTCTGTCAGCGTGGACAGCCACTTCGTGCACAAGATGTGGCAGGACAACGAACTTTCCAAGATGGTCTAAGGAGGGGTCCCTTTTCCCATGCTGTCCGACCAGAGCGGAAAGATAGGCACGGTCTATGGCGTCTATGACGAAAACGCCGGGGTTGAGATGAGGGGACGTTTTATTATTGACCCCGATGGTGTCGTTCAAGGAATCGAAATCCTGACCCCACCCGTAGGACGAAACGTGAAGGAACTCGTCCGCCAACTCCAGGCCTTCCAGCATGTTTGGAACTCCAAGGGGGCAGAGGCCACTCCATCGGGATGGGCCCCCGGTCGCCCCGCCCTCAGGCCCGGACCCGACTTGGTCGGAAAAATCTGGGAGGTTTGGAGGGTAGAGAATGCCTTCTAAGGACCTTGCCTTTTACAAATTCATTGTGGATAGTGTACCATCTGGCGTCATCACGGTAGACCAGAACCTCAGGATCACGGGCTTCAACCCATGGGCTGAGCGATTGACAGGTTACAGCGCAGAGGAAGCCCTGGGGACCTTTTGTGGTGAGATTCTCAAAGGGGGCATGTGCGATACACATTGCCCCTTGAGCATGGCCGTGACCAACCAGGAGCCTATGTCTCTTCTGGAATCCACGGTCGTGACAAGGACCGGGGAAACCATCCCCGTGAGAATGAATGTGGCTGCCTTGTTCGATGAACAAGGAGAACTGATCGGGGGGGTTGAATCGTTCCAGGATATTTCGGCATTGAAAACACTGGAACGAGAGAGAGACAACCTGATCTCCACCTTTGCCCATGATATGAAATCGTCCCTCGCCATCATAGGAGGATTTGCGCTTCGCTTGTTGCACAAGGCCGGCACAGTCGATCACGAGAAGGAGCAATGGTACCTCGAGATAATCAGAGACGAGTCAGAGAAGCTGGAGGCGCTCATCTCGGATTTTCTGCAATTCGCCCGCCTCCAGACAGGAAAGCTGAAGCTCAATTTGAGTGCCATGTCATTGGACAAAGACCTCATCGAATTGTGCGAGGCTTATCAGCCTATGATCTCAAGCGCCGAGCTTACGTTGAAGCTGGAAAATGAAACCGCCTTGCCGCTTATTAACGGAGATGCCAGACAGTTGAGGAGGGTATTTACCAATCTGATCGATAACGCTATCAAGTTTTCAGAGAGGGGCGGAAGCATCGTTATTTCTACAACGAGTGATGAAAAAGAGATCCGTGTTTCGGTCAGTGATCAAGGCGCAGGCATTTCTCCTAGCGAACTTCCCCGCATATTCGACGCCTTTCACCGAAGCAGAGTGGGGACAAAAATAGAGGGTTTCGGTCTGGGACTGGCAGCCGTAAAAGCAATCGTTGAAGCCCATGGGGGAAGGGTCCTCGTGGAAAGCGAGATCGGAAAGGGCTCAACTTTTACGGTCGTCCTGCCCCGGGCCTTCGATTTGTAATAACGTCTCCTCCGTGCTCGGCACTCCGTGCCTGATTACTAACCCGGCGAATAAACGACGCGACCATTGAAGACGCGCAAGAAAGCGGAATCGGCAAGGTGGCGCGAATCGTTTCATCCGGGTGCGATGCCCCTGGAACCATCCTGAAGAGATGCTCGCGGGAGTTTTTGGATATCTTTGAGATGGCGGACGTCATTGTGAGCAAAGGCCAGGGAAACCTGGAGAGTTTATCCGGCCAAGAGGGTGCCATATTCTTTCTTATCAAGGTGAAGTGCCCGGTTATCGCTCAACATCTTGGCGCCAAAGCGGGCGAGATGGTCCTGAAAGACGGCCGTCTGAAAGAGAGTTCGGCCTTCGAATATCATGGGAGGAAGGAAGGTTGAAGTATGCCGTTCCCGCAGAGGGCCCGGATCTCGACGCCAAGGTAAGTGACAGGCTGGGAGCCTCTTCTTACCTGCTTGTGGTCGATCTTGAACTTTCTCCTGTTGACCGTTGCGGGCTCATTTTGCGTGGGGTTCATCGTTGGCGCCTTGTTGGATTCTCCTACCGGCTCTCGCGGCAAAATGACGAAGATTGACTGGCCCATGCGATCTGAAATGCCTCCGGGCGTATTGGAGGCCGGAGCTTTTGGCTGACCAAACTTCTCGGAGGCAGAAGGTACGCCATGGGTCTTCATGTTGAAACTCGAGGGAAATAGACCCTGAATGTCGAACCCACACCCGGTTTACTCTCGACAGTAATCATGCCGTTGTGGGCCTCGACTACACTCTTCACAATGGCCAAGCCCAGACCAGTGCCCGTGATAAACCTTGTTTTGTCATTTTTTATCCGATAGAAGCGATCGAATATATATGGCAAGTGCTGCTCGGCGATCCCCATACCCGTATCGGCAAAATCGATCCGAACATAATCATCTTCCACCTCCGCCGTAATAGTCACCTTCCCTCCATCCGGCGTGTATTTGAGGGCATTGCTCAATAGATTTGAAAAAACCTCTTCTATGTTTCCCCTGTTCCCAAAGACTGGAGGTAATCCCCTTGCTGACTCCCACTCAAGGACAATGTTCTTTTCCTCGGCCTGGGGTCTGTAAAACGCCACTTGTTCATCTAATATTTCACAGATATCCAGTTTACCTTTTTCCTGAATAACAAGCCCAGATTCGATCTTCGCAAGGTCCAGGAGTTCTGATGAAAGGGCAACAAGTGATTTTATCCTTTCTGAAATCCTTGTAAGGACTTCCCGTTGGTCTTCTGTAACAGGTCCCAGCAAGCCGTCTTGAATGACTCTTATCTGCATAAGAAGCGTATTTAACGGGTTCCTGACTTCATGGGAGACCATGGAGACAAAATCCGACTTGAGCTGATCCATTTTTCTTATAGTTGTGACGTCATGCAGGACTGTCACCGTCCCCAAATTGCGCCCTGACCTGTTCCGGAAAGGGACGCACCAAACCCCCAAAATCCTCTCTTCCTTTTCCCCCGCAAGTTTTGAGACGACTTCATCGCCCAGTTGAGTGAATTCGTCCCTGGGCATGGCCAGCGCGCGATCAATCATTGATTCGATTTTTGGATTTAGATCAAGATCCCTCAAATCCTTCCCTATTACATTCTCGCCCTTGTATCCGATGAATTTGAGGAACGCAGGATTGGCGAGGGCCACCTTTTTCTCTGCATTCGTCGCCATCACCCCGTCGGCAAGGCAATTGATCATCACTCGCATGCGCGATTTTTCAGTGGCAATATCCTGCAAGGTCCGTATATATTCAATTGCCTTTCGAACAACGGTCCTCAGGTCTTGCGGGGAAAAGGGCTTGGAGATAAAATCAAAGGCCCCCTTTTTCATGGCCTCTATTGCGTGCTCCAGGGTCGCGTAACCCGTAATCACTATAACCACGACGTCCGAATGTCTGGCCCTCACATGTTCAAGGATATCCATGCCCTGTATCCCTGGCAACATCAGGTCTAACAAGACTATGTCGAAGTGGGCCTCTTCTATTTTTTTCAACCCTGAATACCCGTCTTCGGCTACCTCTATCTCAAAACCTTCCTGCGCCAGGACCGTCCGACACCCATCCCGGATCCTTTTCTCGTCATCCAGCACCAGGATCTTCGGCCTGTAGGATGATAGAACTGCATCATCTATTGCCATTGTTGTTGGTCCCCTCCTCTTTTCTCCTCTGATTCATCTTTGAAATCATCCCCGTCTTCCCCGGGTACATAAAGAGGGAGTTCAACGAGAAAGGTCGTTCCCGAGGGGCTCGTTTCTTTGACCCTGATATCTCCTCCATTCTCCATGACGATTCCCAGTGAAGTACTGAGGCCCAGTCCCGTACCCTTGCCCGGTTCTTTGGTCGTGAAAAAAGGATCGAAAATTTTTTTCAGGTTCTCCGGTGGGATACCACGCCCTGTATCTGAGACCTCAAGGTAGACTTTTTCCCTTGCCTTGTCCCTGTAAGTACGCAACGCAAGGACGCCCTTCCCGTCCATAGCTGCGCACGCATTCATGATAAGGTTGATAATCACCTGAATGATCTGGTTCTTGTTTACACGGATAAGCATCATTTCGTCGGACAGTTCTTTTCTGATGACTACACCGCCAAAAAGCTTTTGGTCGCGGGTCAGAGCCAGCCCCTGATTGACAACTTCGTTTATCTGAACAATATCCTTTGTTGTAGCGGATTGGCGGCTATAGGCCAAAAGGTTCTTAACTATGCCCTTGCAGCGCTCAACATCTTCGATAATGAATTCAATGTGTTCCTTTATTGGATCGTCTTTGCTGAGGGCCTCTGCCGCCAAATTTGCATAAAAGAGAATGCCTGTCAGGGGGTTGTTGATTTCATGGGCCACCCCGGCCGCAAGTTGGCCCAGGGAGGCCATCCTCTCTGACTGAGCGAGTTGTGCCTGTGTCTCTTGTAGTTTTTTCTCCACTGCGAGTTTCTCTCTCAGGTCATTGTATATGCCCATAGTTGCAATTTCCTTGTCCCCTTCGTAAATAATAGCGGCAGTCAATTCCACGGGTATTTCCTCTCCGGCCTTGTTTATGACGGTTGTCTTTATGCTGGGCAGTTTGCCTTTTCCACCTTCACCATCGTCCCTCAACTTTCGCATGATTTCTCTGGCAACGCCGGGCGGATAGATACGTTCAACGGAACGCAGTTTTCTGGCCTCTTCGAAGGAGTAACCAAAAAGGTCTTCTGCCGCCCGATTCATCAACAGAATTTCACCCTCCCGGTTTGCCGCAACAATGGCACTGGCAGAGCTTTGAATAATCTTTTGGAGAAATTCTTCTGTCTCCCGTAATTCCTTCTCTAGGGCCTTTATCCTCGTGACATCTCTGAGACTTTCCAAGACATATATTACTTCTCCGGAATCATCTTTCATCGGGGAAAAGACTCTTTCCTCCCACCTCGTTGAACCATCTTCCATAGAAAACCTTCTGAGGATGGAATGGCCTTTCTTGTCGGCTAAGACCATAGGAAAGGGACAACTATCTATGATGGGACAGGTGTCTTTAGTATTGAAGAAAATCTCATGGCATCTCTTCCCTTCGACTAACTCTTTTGTGACCTTGAATTTTTCGAAAAATACGTGATTGGCATTAACTATGCTTTTGTCAGGTCTTAGGATAAGGGTTGGAAAAGATAGGGAGTCAAAAACCCTAACTCTCCAGTCCAAGTTTTCAGCAATTCTATCATCCATGATCAAGTCCAAATCATTATCAGGTTATCGTGAAGGAGGTCGCCTATGGGGAACCTCAAAGACCTTTGCCAGACTTTTTCTGGCTTTAGGGCCCCCTCCTTCAGCAAGGACCAGATAGATGCAGGATTGGGAGCATGCAGTCATCAGGACGGGTATCGAGGCCTGAGCAAGCGTGTTAAGCGCAGTCTCCGCGATTCCATACCTGTCACCGTAATGGGGTCCTTGAAAGTATATGAGATCCACAGGCGAAGTCACGAGAATTGTCTTTGATTCTTCAAACTCCCCGGACGACGCAACCCGCTTCAGGAAATCTTTCTCTTCCTTGGCCGGAATGAGGATGTATGCCGTGCAGAGTCCATCAAACGAGATATAGGCCGCAACCAGGTAAAACACTGGATGAAACTCGGCCAAGCCATATATCTTTTCTGCAAAAGGAGCTATCAACCGGGCAGGCAACCTGACTTCAAACAGGGCCAGATCTCCAGCAACCTGAAATCCATAAGTCTTAACCCTCCCTTCCCGATAGGTCGCGATGGTTTGTAACACTTTCTCTCTTGACGATCCTGTCACCTACGGCAAATCTAGCCCAAAATGATTTGGTTCTAAGCCAGCACCACCGTTCTGAATAACGCAAAACTCCGATAGGTGGATTGAGTCACAGTTACTTGGAAAAAACAGAAGGAAACTTCCTGGCCAAAGCTGCGCCTTTAGAGCAGATCAAGGCCCGTCTCCCCTCAAGGTAGGGAGGAAGCCGAATCCTCACCCTCTGGAATACTCAGATATTGTCTCAACGCAGCTACCGCACTGCGCAAGTGGATGTAATCTGTAATAAATGTCAAGGCAGACAGGGAAGAACTCATGCCATAGAGGGGAAGGCCCGCTTCTCCGAAAGCGGCCAACGAGGCTCCTAGAATTCTTAAGTTGAATTGATGAGGAAACAGGGAAAGCATACCTACAGAAGGAATGAACTCTACCTCACCTCTCAGTGTCACATCTTTTTTCACAAGATCCCTTATCCGGGCCTCTTCTCTCATAGAAACACAACATTTGGCCTCACTATGGGCCCGAAGGCTGAAGCCCCAAAGGAACTGCATGTTTATCTTGTTTTCTGCCATAAGGCGGGAAATTAGTAACGAAGCATCCAGGTCGTTCGATATGCCTGATATGTTTATCTGGAGTAACTCATCGCTCAGCTTCACCCCTGCCACCTGGACCTTTTCTGTCTTGCCGGGCACCTTTCCCCTTTGAAATTCCGCCTAGCTCACATAGTCTTTGACAATATCCATCAGGTTATCGAGGTCAATTGGCTTGGGTATGAACTCATCTGCCAGGGCCGTCTTTCCATCCCAGTGGGTGTAACTCGTCGAGGTTACCGCCTCACCCACTGCCGTAAGAAGGATCACCGTTATGTCTTTGTACTCCGGGTCTTTCTTGATTTCGTCGCAGACCTGATAACCATTCTTGTTGGGCATCATCACGTCAAGGATGATCACATCAGGTCTCTCCTCCTTGATCCTATCCCAAGCCTGGACACCATCGTATGCTTTTGCAACTCTGAAGTTTTCACTTTTCAGTTTTATGGATACCGCCTCGACCAAATCCGGGTCATCATCAACAACTAAAATCAGTTTTTCCTTGCTCATCGTTTTCCCCCTGAATACCCTGTTATAAGCATAAATTCACTATAGCTGACACATTGGCTGATTTCAAGATGTTAATCTTGGGCATCAGGCCTGGGGTACAGGCCTGCCTCCCTTACAATTTGGCCAACCTTCTCTTCCCACTCTATCGCCATAATGTGGAAACCTCGCACACCATCTACTTCTTTGAGATGCTCGATGGTTTCCACACAGATCTTGATACCCTCTTCAGGCTGATTCTCCTTGGGGACCCCCGACATACGCCTGATGATCTCATCGGGCACATCCATTCCAGGCACTTTGTTTTTCATATACTTCGCCATTCCTGCAGATTTGAGGGGCGTGACCCCCGCCAGGATACTGACCTTTTCATGCAAACCTCTATCCCGCACCCCTTCCATCCATTTCTTGAATTTTTCGATATTATAAATACACTGAGTTTGTATGAAATCCACCCCCGCCTTCACTTTCTTGGCCAACCTAGCCACCCGCAGTTCGAAAGGATCTGCAAATGGGTTGGCAGCCGCCCCTATAAACATCCGGGGGGGATTGATAATATCGTCACCTCCCTGGAATTTCCCCTTGTCGCGCATGTTCCGTACCATCTCTATGAACTGGATTGAATCCAAGTCATAGACATTAGCAGCCATGGGGTGATCACCAAAACACGGGTGATCCCCTGAAAGACATAACATAGTATTGATTCCGTGGGAATAAGCCCCCAAAATATCACTTTGCATGGCAAGACGATTCCTATCCCTCGTAACCATTTGAAGGATAGGGTCAAGCCCCATTTGCTTAATGATAAGACATGCTGCGAAGCTGGACATCCTTACCACGGCAGTCTGATTATCCGTAACATTTATGGCGTCTACACAACCTCTTAACATTTCGGCCTTTTCCCTGATTTTCTCGGGCGCTGCCCCTCTTGGTGGCCCGCATTCGGAAGTAACCGCCAGTTTGCCCGATGCCAGAATTCTTTCCAGCGCACTCTCAGTCTTCATGATGCAAGATCCTCTCTCATAATCCGCCTAGGCCCTCCGTCCCGGCTAGCCCTCCAGTCCTTCGGAGGCATAATGTCTTCATAGCGTCTTTCCAGCCCTAGGGCCTTCAATCTATCCCAAATCAACTGCCACGCGCAGTCAATATCCGGATTGACCTCACATTTTCCTTGGGTTGAACCTCCACAGGGGCCATTGAGCAGGCGCTTAGAACACCGTGCAATGGGACAAATTCCTCCTGTTATTCCAAGGATGCAATCACCGCATCCTTGGCATCGCTCCACCCACACCCCTTGTCGCTCTGAGGCGCCCATAAATTTC
This sequence comes from Deltaproteobacteria bacterium, assembly GCA_019308985.1. The sequence goes on from JAFDHB010000060.1 coordinate 12,013, forward strand.
GTGTTTACAGCAGGGAATACCGGTATTTCCTTGAACCTCCTTGCAATCTCCTGTACACCGCAACCGCAGGCCATGGACAACACGGCATCGACCTGATTTATGGTACCTGAAAGCTCCTCGACGTATTCTGGATCACATTGCCGTTCTAATGTCATCTCTTTCACGTCCAATACTTTACCTTCCTGCATACACTTCATCTGAAGAGCGGAAGATAGGAGGGCAACCTCTTTTCTCCCACCTGCAGAACAAACCGTAACACATTCGTTACACCCCACGAGAAAGATGCGACTAAAAGATTGTATATATTCAAGGATCTCTTCAATGGGTTTTCGTTCAGCGGTAATCATGCCCGACTTCCTCCTCCATTGGCGATTTCAAACGGAAACATTCTTGCCCTCACGCTTTGCCCCACGTTTTACGGGGCTCGGACCAAGGCGGCGGATGTGTTCCGTGAATTCAGATGCAGTTGCGGCAAAGCGCTCCCCCATACCCGCAGACATCGTAATCATCTCGAGTCGCTCTCCCCCAATCCCGATTTCATCCAACAGCCCTTTCATATAAGCCACCCTGCGGGCGGCCCTTATGTTCCCATTTTTGAAATGGCAGTCTCCTTCCAGGCATCCTGCCACATATACGCCATCTGCCCCTTTTTGGAACGCCTTCATTATATGGATGGCGTCTACCTTTCCCGAGCATGGGACACGAATGATATTTACGTTCGGAGGATAGCACCGCCTCATACTTCCCGCCATATCCGCAGCCGTATATGCACAATAGTGACAACAAAAAGCGACAATAACAGGATCAAATTCTTCCACTAAATCACCCCTTCCAACAGGCCGGTCAACTTGGCCATAATGTGATCATCTTCATACTGCACCAACTGTATTGCCTTTGCAGGGCACTCAGCCGCGCAAACGCCGCATCCATGACACTTGGCAGGATCAATCTCCGAAAACCCATCTGCATTGATGAAAGGGACCCCAAACGGGCATGCCCTCACACAGATTAGACAGGCGGCACACCTCTTACTGTCCACCTTTGCGACGGTCGCGCCCAGGTTGATTACCTCCCTGGCAAGCATTGTCCGGGCCCGGCCGGCTGCCGCCTGAGCTTGTGCTATGCTTTCCCGTATGGTCTTGGGACCATGGGCCGTACCGGCCACAAAGAATCCGGGGACGGGGAGGTCAACGGGTCTTAGCTTCACATGGTCTTCAAGAAAATACCCGTCCGGCGTTCTAGGCAATCGGAAAACCATGGCCAGGTCTTCGGCTCCTTCTTCATCCGGAACAAAACCAGTACTCAGTATCAGCCTGTCAGCCAGTACGTTCACATCTCTCCCCAGGACATGATCCCTGAAGGTGATCGATAGCTTGTCTTCAACGGGTTCTACTACCGGCTTTTGTTGCTCCTCATAGCGGAAAAAAAGAACCCCCTTCTCTCTTGCCTTTCTGTAATATTCTTCCTGAAACCCGTAAGTCCTGACTTCCCTATAGATGATATGGATTTGTATCTCTGGATTGATATCCAACAACCGCAAAGAATTCTTGATGGCCGACTGACAGCAAATACGCGAGCAGTTTGGATTCTCAGGGCATCGCGAACCGACACACTGGATCATGACGACCTTTCCCCATCCTTCTATTTCTTTGCGCTGATCTTCAATAGTTCTCTCGAGATCGAGTTGAGTGGACACCGCTTCGTGGTTGTCCAGCAGATATTCCTGCGGCCTGTTTGGCAGAGCACCTGTGGCAATGATTGTCACACCATGAGTTATCTGGCGATAGGTCATCTGAGGGCCGACTTGCAGGCCCGTCTTGAAAAGACCCGGCATTCCGCTATGATCGACGATCACCGACCTGGTCATGACCTGAATGTTTTTGTGTTTCATGGTGCGATCTATAAGATTGTTCATATATTTCTGGACATCTTCTCCCTCCAAGGTCTTCCGAATCTCTCGTGCCACTCCACCCAGGGCAGGAGATCTTTCTACCAGATAAACCCTGAAGCCCTGATCGGCCAAAACAAGGGCCGCATTCATTCCTGCAACACCTCCCCCCACCACAAGGATATTTTTGTTCATCGGCAGAGTATTATCCGCAAGGGGATGTGCAAGGGCAACAGCAGATACGGCCATTCGAATCAAGTCCTTTGCCTTGTTAAGCGCCCTATCGGGTCTATCAAGATGAACCCACGTATCTTGATCCCGTATATTCGCAATTTCCAACAGATATTTGTTCAGGCCGGCCTTTCTAAGCGTTTCTTGAAACAGAAGCTCATGAGTCCTTGGTGAACAGGCTGCCATCACTACGCGATTCAGGGCCTTTTCAATGATAGTTCTCTCTATGTCGGCCAGGGATTCACGGGAGCAACCACGGCCCACCATCTTTGAAACCACTACCCGGGGAAGACCGCCGGCGTATTCCGCTAATTTGAAGACATCAATCACACCTCCTATATTATTCCCGCAATCGCAGATAAAGACGCCAATCCTGGGATCCTCTTGAGTCACATCACGTTCCGGTGGTAATTGATCCTTCTCTTCAAGTGAATCTCCAGGAGACCCGGAATATCGGGATGCCATACAAGCTGCGGCACTGGCCTGCACCATGGTTTCAGGGATGTCCTTTGGGCTTTCCAGCAGTCCACATACATAAATGCCTGGAATAGAGGTAGCAACTGGGTTGAACCCTTCCGTCTTCACAAAATTATAGGGATTCAGATCTAAGCCAATCCTGTTGGCCAAATCAACAAAATCTGGGCTGATTTCAAACCCTGTTGAAAGTACTACCATATCGAAAATTTCCTCACGGCAGATTTCCTCTCCCAAAGGCAAATAGGTGACAGACAGGCTATCCGTACCGGGGACGGGCTCAACGGTATGGGGTCGAGTTCGTTCAAGTCGAATATCGAATTCCTCTTTGGCTCTCTTGAGATATAGCTCGTAATCCTTCCCCGAAGTCCTCATGTCCATAAAAAAGATAACTGTCTCGATATCGTTTTGAAATCTCTCCTTTGTCACTATGGCCTCTTTGAGCGCATACATACAGCACACGCTGGAACAATATGACAGACACCCTTGTTTGACACTCCTCGAACCAACGCACTGTATCCAAGCTATCTTCTGGGGTCGTTTTCCATCGGAAGGTCTCCGAAGCTCTCCCGATGTTGGGCCTGAGGCGGAGAGAATCTGTTCATATTCTAACCCTGTAACTACATTCCGGTAAAAGCCATAGCCGTATCCCACCAGTATTGAAGGGTCGAACAAAGCGGCTCCAGTAGCGAGAACTACCGACCCTACCTCTATCTCCCGGGTTGTTTCCCTGTCCTCTGGCAGTATCGCTCCCGCCGGACAAACTTCCACTAGCCTGTCAACATCCCTGCATTTGTCCGGTTCTATGGAATAAGCGAACGGCGTAGCCCTCGGATAACGCATACATGTAGGCGCCCTATGGTCGAGTCCAGGAGTAAAGCGAACACACTCGGGGAACTCTTTGTAGCAATCCCCACAGGCAGTGCACTTTTCCGGATCAATGAATCGTGGAGCCGTCTTGAGGGTAGCTTTGAATGCGCCTGCTTCTCCTTGGATATCAACGAGTTCGGTTAACGGCAACAGGTTGATATGAAGCCGTCTTCCCCCTTCCGCAAGATGCGGGGAAAGGGTGCACAAGTCACAATTATTGGTAGGAAAAGTCCTGTCGAGCAAGGTCATCAAACCCCCGATAGAAGGAGCTTTGTCTATAAGCACACAGTCCCTGCCCGTTTCTGCAATATCCAGGGCCGCCTTGATCCCTCCAACACCACCGCCAATCACCAGTACTTTGTTATTGGTTTTTGTAGTCGTTTCCTTTTCCATTTTTGTCTCTAATGCCTTTGCATAAAATTCGTTTCATCGAAACGAGAGCATTCTTCGGCCTCCAAGGCCATTCGATCAGAGATCCGCGTAATCGAGGATAGAAGGAAGCCTGTGCTCCCATCCCAGTGTAACGATCTGAACCCCGTCGGCAATGCCCCTGAGCCCTTTTATCATTTCGCCGGCGATAATGAACCCTTCCATCTCCCGATCTTTTGACTGGCGCATCCGCTTTATGAGATCTTCCTTGATAAAGGCCCCCGGTTCATAAGTGGCTATGTACCTGGCAATGCTAACGGTCTTCAGGAGGAACACCGTGGAAACCACAAACACACCTAGCTCTTTTATCTTCCTGACGAGTTCGACTAGCCGATTCATGTCAAAGATGTAAGGGGTTATGACGAATTGTGCACCCGCTTCAATTTTTCTCTCTACTCTATCTATCTCTTGAGCGAGTGATTGGTCATCCACAAAAGGGCCTAGAGTACAACCCAAGGTGAAACTGGGGCTGCCGTCCAGTTCGAACCCGGCCATATCCTTCCCGCTTTCGAGAGACTTGATTGCCTTAAGAATTGCTATCTCGTCCAGATCGTCTACCGGCCTGGCATCCACGTGATCGCCGGAGGCCATGTTTTCACCCTTCACGACAACGAGATTTTCAATCCCTAGGACGTGAGCCGCCAAGACATCACCTTGTATGGCCATCCTGTTCCTATCTCTGCCATATACGTGTATGACAGGCTCGAGTCCTTGCTGTCGCATCAGCACTGCACCTCCAATGGCGCTCATTCTCATGACGCCATTATCCATATCAGGTATCACGACACCGTGGACCCGTTCCTTGATCCTGCGGGCGTTAATTACCATCTCTGAAATATTTACGCCCTTGGGCGTATTCATGTGAGCCAGGATCACAAATTCCCCTGAGGACAATCGTTTGTTGAAGCTCATAAGTCACCTCTTCATTTTTACTTCTTAGAAAGGTTCAATACCGAGTATTTGTTCCCGAATTCTCACTCTCAACAGATTGAAAAACCCTGATCTTGACCGGGTCCCGCCAGGCACTTGTTTTTCTCTGTCTCGGCATCTTTGGGCACCCCTCCTTACTCCTTTCATAACCAGCACGAAGATTATATATTCAGCAAGGTTCATGCCAAAAAAGCGATCGCGTCTTAGAAATCAAATGGCTTGCTAGATCAATGAGTCATCTGATATCAATCTTTCTTTGGACAAACCCCGAAAAGTCCCGGCTGATTGCAAATATGAAATGTAATCTTCCAGCATCTTTGCGACCACGCAAGTTACCCGGCCCCGGAGTACCTCACCGTGCCTGGCGAACCTTATCCCAAACTATCCGGTGATTCGTGAAAAGCGCTCTCACCTTGGTAATTGGTGTTTTCCCGCAGCTTTGATCAAGAGGTCGGAATAGGTCCCAAACCGAAGAGGATTGCCTCCTATAACGTTCAAGGTGGAAGGTGGCTAATGATCTCTCCACCATCTACCGAACCACAGACGTAACACTCTGGAGTCCATTTCTAGTGCTGGCATCCGGGCCATGCGCTTTTGTCCCCACATCCAGCACGAGGTTTGGAGTATAGGAAACAGATTTTCCTGTGTCAATGTATAATGCCCGACCAGCCATGAGGCGGTTGTCGCTATCCCGTAATCCTGAAGCCTCAATCTTGCACTCCATCCATTTCAAACAACCTTCACCCAAATCGTGATCCAGGCCAAAACCGTTGCGTTGCGATATCGCAATCTCTCGAGAGATCTATATTGCAGACCTGAAATAAGGGACCGGCCTCCAAACAGGACACAGCCGGCGGGTCTGTGATTTTTCCTGGCATTTCCCTATGATGGCTAAATTCGCTGAATTTGGCACGCTAAATGCTTATGATTTTCCTGAGTTTAGGCCTTGATTTCGTCTGTAGAGGCAGGCGACAGAAAGAACCAAGGCCCTGGGCAAATGACCGGGCTTGAATTAAGGAGGAAACCTGATGCGCATCGCAATATCGTCACAGGGAGAAGATCTAAATGCCGAGGTGGATCCCAGGTTCGGCAGGGCTTCCAAGTTCTTAGTCGTAGACACGAAAGATATGTCCTTTGAGGTAGTTGAGAACAGTCAGAGTCTCAATCTGCCGCAAGGGGCAGGGATACAGGCGGCCCAGAATATTGCAGGACATAGACCGGATGTGGTTTTGACCGGAAACTG
>JAFDHB010000255.1 GCA_019308985.1 Deltaproteobacteria bacterium
ATGAGAAAGGCGAATACCAATGGAGGTTCCATTCCTTGACCTGAAGGCCCAGCATCGGGCCCTGAAGGACGAGATACTGGCGTTGTGGGAGGAGATACTGGTGAATGCCTCCTTCGTTGGAGGCAGGCATGTACTTGCCTTTGAGGAGGAGTTTGCCGAACTATGCAATGCAAGACATTGCGTCAGCGTGAGCAGCGGAACAGATGCGCTTCGGCTCATACTCCTGTCATTGGGGCTGCGGCATGGAGAGGAGGTCATCACAGTGCCCAACACCTTCATAGCAACGACTGAGGCCATTTCCCAGGCAGGAGGAAGGCCCGTATTCGTGGATATAGATCCCGATACCCATCTCATGGACCCGGAAGACATTGAGCGTGCCATCACGCCCAAAACAAGAGGTATTATACCTGTCCACCTTTACGGGCAGATGGCGGATATGGATCCGATCATGGATATAGCCGGGAAGCACGGGCTTTGGGTCGTGGAGGATGCCTGCCAGGCCCACCTTGCCGAATACAGGGGACGGAGGGCCGGTTCCGTGGGAATAGCCGGGGCCTTTTCCTTTTACCCCGGGAAAAACCTGGGGGGATGCGGTGAAGGCGGGGCGGTGACTACCAATGACCCTGACCTGGCAGCCCGGGTCCGCATGCTCCGCGACCACGGCCAGGAGAAGAAGTATTTCCACACCATGGAGGGGTTCAATAGCCGTTGTGATGCCCTTCAGGCTGCGGCCTTGAGGACCAAAATCAAGAGGCTTCCGGAGTGGAACAGGGCCAGGAGGAAAAATGCGCACCGCTACATCGAAGCCCTTAAGGATCTTGAAGGTGTCAAACCACCCAAAACAGCGGAAGGACGCCTCCACGTATTTCACCTCTTTGTCATAGAGGTAGATGACAGGGACGAAGTGGCCCGAGAACTCCACGAGAGGGGAATAGGCACCGGGCTTCATTACCCGGTTCCGCTTCACCTCCAGCAGGCTTACTCAGACATGGGGCTTACAGCAGGGTCTTACCCCAGGGCCGAATCTTCGGCCAAAAGGCTCCTCTCCCTGCCCATGTATCCGGAGTTGTCCAAAGCTCAAATTATATATGTCTGCGAGGGACTGCGGTCCATATTGTCTTGATGGGTTCCGACAAAGGGAAAGGCGGCGAGTTCTTGATCGGAGGCAAGTAAGGTGAATGATCTTTCGGGAACAACGGTCTTGATTACCGGGGGTGCAGGATTCATAGGGTCATTTATTGTTGATCAACTCCTTGAGGAGGGCGTTGAGAAAATCATGGTCCTTGATAACCTCGCAAGGGGATCGAAATCCAACATACACGCTGCATTGCGGTCCGGAAAGGTCGATCTCATAGTCGGCGATATCAGGGACAGGGGGCTCCTGGATGATATCTTGAAGCCGGTTGATTACTGTTTTCACATGGCTGCATTACGCATAAACCAGTGTAATGCGGAACCGAGAGAAGCCCTTGAGGTCATGATGGATGGGACATTCAACGTGGCGGATGCATGCGTTAAGCAGGGGGTCAAGAAAATCGTACTGGCGTCTTCCGCCTCTGTCTACGGAATGGCGGACAGCTTTCCCACAGGTGAGAGCCATCATCCTTACAATAACAGGACCCTCTACGGCACCCTAAAATTGGCAAACGAGGGAATTCTCCGGTCCTTCAACGAGATGTATGGACTGGCCTATCCGGGGATGCGGTATCTCAATGTCTCTGGGCCGCGCATGGACGTATGGGGAAAGTATACAGAGGTTCTGGTCCGGTGGTACAAGATGATAGGTGAAGGAAAGCGACCTCAAATCTACGGGGACGGGAAGCAGACAATGGATTTCATCTATGTCGAGGATGTCGCCCGAGCCAATATCCTGGCCCTCAAGTCGGATGTTACTGACGAAGTCCTTAATGTGGGGAGCGGAGTTGAGACATCCCTCGAGGAGTTATGTCACCTCTTACTGGATGTAATGGGGTCAGAGCTGGAACCTAAATTCATGCCATTACCTGATCAGCGCAGGGCTGTAGAGGTAGGAAGGCGCCTTGCAGACGTTACCAAGGCCAAAGAGAGGATCGGATTCGAGGCCGAAGTACCCCTCCGGAACGGCCTTAGGAGGCTGGTCTCGTGGCTGGAGGATACCGGGGCCAACGATGACAAATGGCGATGATTCCGATTACAAGACCATATCTAGGTGAGGAGGAGGCAGCCGCGGCCAGGGAGGTTATCCTCTCGGGCTGGGTGACACAGGGACCCAGGGTAAAGGCCTTTGAGGATGCATTTGCGAGATACGTAGGGTCACGCTATGCCTGTGCGGTGTCCAGTTGTACCGCTGCCCTGCACCTGTCATTATTGGTAGCCGGGGTCAGACCGGGAGACGTGGTCATAACGGTCAGTCATAGTTTCATAGCCACCGCCAATGCCATACGTTGCTGCGGGGCCGAGCCTGTGTTCGTTGATATCGAAAAGCAGACTTACAACATGGACCCGCATGAATTGAAACGGTGCTTACTGGAGGACTGCGAGCTTCGCAACGGGCGGTTGTACTACAGGCATGTGGATCATCTTACATCCCATGAGTCTCCTCTTTTCCACCTTTGCCGGCATTCTGAAACGGGAGCGCCACTGTCTGAGGTAGGTCGGGTAGCCGCCATTTTGCCTGTCCATCAGATGGGTATCCCATGCGATATCGGGCATATCGTAAACATAGGAAAAGAGTTTGAACTGCCTGTTATAGAAGATGCGGCCTGCGCCCTTGGCAGTGAAATATCGCGGGACCAGGGGAGCACGTGGGAAAGGATCGGCAAGCCACATGGGGATATCGCATGTTTCAGCTTTCATCCCCGTAAGATAATCACGACAGGGGATGGGGGGATGATAACCACGAATAGCGGGCGTCTCGATCACAGGTTGAGGCTCCTTCGCCACCACGGGATGAACATACCCGACATCAAGCGTCATTTCTCTGAAAAGGTAATTTTTGAAGAATATCTCACCACGGGCTTCAATTACAGGATGACGGACATACAGGCCGCAGTGGGAATTGAGCAACTGAAAAAACTTGAAGGAATCCTGGAAAAACGCCGCAGGACGGCACAGCAATACGGCCAATTATTGAAGGATATTCCCTGTCTTGAGCCCCTTGAGCCCGGTCCTTTTGCAAGACCTAACTGGCAAAGCTATCCTGTAAGGATCCATGGGGAGTCTCGTCTCAGACAGATGGAGCTGATGCAATTCCTCCTTGACAGGGGTATTTCAACCCGGAGGGGCATTATGAATGCACACCAGGAACCCGCCTATTTGCAAGCGGGCTGGTCCCTGCCCATCAGCGAGGAAAGCCGCGACAGTGTTATCCTGCTGCCCCTTTATCCCGAAATTGATGACAGCGTTCCGGCCCATATCGACGCTGTTCTCAGGGAGGCACTCGTCTCTAATGTCCCAAGGGGTCTTCGAACATGACTGATCTTCTACTCTTTCCGTTCGGTGGTAATGCCAGGGAGGCCCTGCTTGTCCTTCTGGCACAAAATGAGATAAGCCACTCATGGAACCCGCTGGGCTTTATCGATGATAATGAAATGCTCTGGGGCGAAGCTTGCTGCGGAATCCCCGTGCTTGGCGGGAGAGAAAGGTTGAATGATTTCCCGTCGGCAAGGGTGCTGGCCGTCCCGGGTTCACCAAATAACTTCAGGGGCCGCCGGGATCTTATCGACGGTCTTGGCCTGGAAAATGAACGCTATGCCACAATAATCGACCCATCCGCGCGGATCGCCCCTGAT
>JAFDHB010000061.1 GCA_019308985.1 Deltaproteobacteria bacterium
TGAGTTCAGGGAGTGCGGTCTTGGAAAAGACTGCCGCAGAAGCTATGCTCGATGCGCAGGAAGCGCCAAACATGGCGGCCGATGCCACGGTAACCATCAGGACCCCTCCCCGGAGTCTCCCCAGCCACTTGTGTGCAGAATCATAGGCGCTCTGTGCAATTCCGCAGTTCGCAGCGAGGACCGACATCAGAATGAACAGCGGGACAACCGCAAATGTATAGGAGGAGGTAATATGGTATGGAGCACTGGCAAATTGCTGGAGCGTATAAACGGGTCCCCCGATGAGCCATGAGCCCACGAATGCCGCTGCGAACAGGCAGATAAAAATCGGCACGCCGAGCATGAGGAACACAAACATCCCTATGAAAGTACCGAGACCGACCCATGCGCCATAATCCATTCTCTGGCTCCCTCTTCCAGCAGTGAAACCCTTAAGGCCTTCTGTGCCTGGGGCATGAAATAGAGTACTTCATCGTCCAGATCCCACAACAAATCTCTTTGCTAGTAGTAACAGCCACACCAGCGTCAAGAAGCCAAATGCCGCAACAGTCGCCAGATTGGCAGGCCACACGGGAAGATCTATGCCTTCCTTGAGTTGCATTATTTTCATCGTCTTTTGCAACTGCACGTACACACGCCAGGTGATAAACCCCGTGATGAGCGCTGCAATCACGTACTGGACAATTTCCAGCACAAAGCGCAGTGATGGAGACATGCGTCTTTCCAGCATCGTGATCCGTATGTGGCCCCGCTCAAGTGCCACAAAGGCGATCGGCAACAGGGTCAAGAACACCATCAACTCCTCGCTTATATCCAGTGCTCCGGGGACCGATTTTGCAAAGAATTTCGTGCCAATTATATCGGTGAAATTCACCACCATCAGCACAGCCAGGCTGAAGCCTCCCAGTATTGCCAGCCACCTGGCAATCTTCGTAACTAGGTCAAGTGCTCTGAGAACATAATTTCTCATCTTCGACCTTCTTTCCCTTTCCGGCCCTCTCCTGAATTATCAGGGAGCTACGGAACAGGCTAAAAGGGGAAGCCTTTGGCTTCCGTTGGCGGTGCCCCGAACATTCCTATCATGCAAGATCAATCAGCCCAAATCCCTTCCGGCCAGGATCCCCTTCGGAAAGGCTCAAGGGGTACGTTGGGCGCGGGAAGTCACGCTCATCGAAAGTGCATAAATCCTTGGGACACACTGTCATGGGGCGCCGCGACCTATGCTCCTTCAAACGCAATCTGAGTTATGTGCCAACGTTCATGGCACCTACCTAAAAGGGCGAGGATACAGCAAAGGGCCGCCCTTAGGCTATGCCTCTGCCGTGAGCCGGTCGAAGGGCCGATGAGATTCTCCAGGGAGCATCAAGATTGAAGCAACCCTTTTACTGCCCCTTCCACTTGCCCCATTTCATCTCGTCCCAGTATTTTTGGATGATTCCTGCCTCTTTCCTTACGCCCGCGTTACTGCAAATGTCCTGCCAGTTTCTTATGGAATTCCTGAACAGCACCGTGAAAAACTCTTCACTTTCCCTTTGGGAGATCCTTATGACTTTCGCCCCCGACTGCTCAAGCTTACCATAGGTGTCTCTTATGAACCTTTCGTTTTGATCGACACTCCACCGGGCCGTCTCCCAGGAGGCATCCAGGAACGCCTTCTGCACGTCTGCGGGCAGCCGGTTCCAGCTATCCAGGTTGAAGGCCAGGGGAGTGGATATGACGGTGTTCTCCCCCAGAACCAGGTGTGCCTTGGCCGGCTCATACCACTTTAGGGGTATTACCGCAGCCGTGGCCATGAAGATGGCGTCTATGACCCCCCGTGACAGGGCCTCGTATAGCTCGGGGATCTGAACGTTGACAGGAATCCAGCCCAACTCCTTGAAGACCTCCCTGTGGAAGGCTGCAATCACGTTCACCTTCTTGCCCTTCAGCTCTGCGAGGGAAGAGCTGACCTCGAACCTGGCGGTAACCCCGGTCGGGCCATTGGCATGGAAGTGCAAGATCTTTATGTTGTTACGCTCTTGTTCCGCTTCAAAAAGGCCCTTTGTCTCGGGCAACTCCCGGATGAGCGCGGTCACATTCCTCAGACCCTGTTCGCCACTGACTCTCTGCTCCGTGTTGGTAATCTGGTGCAGGGGTAACTGCTGGGGGAACTGGTCAATATGCAGAGAAATAACGTCCACTGCGCCCGAACTTGCCAGGTCCAGTTGTTCGTGGGGCCCTCCCAGGGCACCAGCCATGAATCGCTCGATCTTTACCCTACCCTTCGTCTTCTTTTCAACCAGGTCAAAGGTATGGTTGGCCTGCACATTTGGAGGCTCCGGGGGCATGAAGCTGGAACTGAATCTGAGTTTGATCACCTTCTGTTCAGCGGCCAGGGAAGGCGCCTTGCAGGCCATCGCCAGGACCAACAGGACTGCCATAGAAATTGCAAGAGTTCCCTTCCATCCAAGGCATCCAAATCCTTTCCTCAATTTCGCCATTTCTTCTCCCTCCTTCCAAAGCTTTTACGTTTTAAGAGGTACGCCCTTCTTTCCCCGTTGCCAGAAGGCTGGAACATCCCCTGAAGAAAACACATGCAAATGACCTCTGCCTTCCAACAGCGATATCAAGCATAGACGCCCCCGTCTTGGATCAAGATCTGGCCAGTAACGTAGCTCGATGCATCCGAAGCAAGCCAGACCGCAAGGCCCTTGATCTCCTCTGCCTTAGCCGCTCTTGCCAATGGGATGTGAGGTATCAATTCGGCCTCCAGCGCTTCCTTTTCCTCCGGCGGAGTCAGACCCGTTTCATGATATCCGGGGCAGATGACGTTGACGCGGATATTGTTCTCAGCGTACTGCCTGGCAGCCAACTTTGTGAGCATGATGACCCCCGCCTTTGCCACGGAGTAGGCCGTGTTCAGCTTGGGGAATTCGTGATCAGCGACCGGCCAAAGGCCCCCGATTGACGAGATGCTGATGAAGTTCCCTCCCCTTTTACTTATCATTATCGGGAATACTGCCCTCATCAAAAGGAACACGCTTCTCAAGTTCACGTGTAACAGGAGGTCCCAATCTTCGATCGGTTTTTCGTGAATCCTTTGGAAGCCCACTTCCCGTATAGCCGCACTGGCAAAGACCACATCAATGGTCCCAAACCCTGCCACTGCCCGATCAATGACCCTTTCCACCTGAGCCTGGTCAGAGACATCCGCGGGGATGGCCTTGACTCGAGTGCCATGGGCTTTTATCAGATCAACGGTCTCTTCGATCTTTTCCATCGTTTTTCCGACGCATATCACGTCGGCCCCGTATTCGGCCATTGCTTCACAGATCGACCGGCCGAGACCTGAACCACCTCCTGTGACCAGCACAACTTTGCCCGAAAGATCAAATAGACCCTTTTCTTTCATATCAAACCCTTTTCCTCTCTGTCCCCTTTGACCTAACATATGCCGCCGCACTTTCCGCGGCAATACGTCCTGAGTTCAAGGCAAAACCAAAGGCGCTCCCTGACAGGACCGCACAGTAGGTATCGGACTCCCAACCGCCCGCATCTGATCCCGCCGCGTATAAACCCGGAATGGGATCATGGTCCTCGTCCAGGACCTCCATCCTGTGGTTTATCTTTATTCCTCCCGTGGTTCCAAGAAGGGCACCGCTTGACCTTATGGCATAGTAGGGAGGGGTGCGTAACGGGCGAAGGTATTGGGGATCTTTCAGGAATGTCTCGTCGTAGCGCCTTTCGCAGAAACTATTGTACTCCTCTACCGTCTTCCTGAGGGCCCCCCTTGAGGCCCCTATCCATTCGGATATCTCCTCCAGGGATTCAGAAGCCATGGCGCCTCCTTTGCGGGTCTGCTTCCTCAACTCCTCGTCCAGGTCATCGAGCCGCTGCCCTCTGGGCACGAACATTTCACCACAACCCCTTACCAATCCCCTTTCAGCAATATCATTCTTGATACCGCTGTCCAGGATGCTGTAACAAATGCCGCCCTTTTGCCTCAATATGGCGTTGGCTGCTTCAAAGACATTGAAGGTTATCGTCTCGTGGATAAAACGCTCCCCTTTCCCGTTGACCCATATACAACAAGGCTCTCCCGCCACCCCCTCGACCGTCCAGTTCTTCGGGAAGGGTGCAGGACCGACCAGCATAATGTTACCGAGACCCTCTGTAGAGGCACCAAGTTCCATGGCCATCATCAAACCGTCCCCATCCATTCCCGGCACTCCCGACCGCTCAAGGATATCCATATACTGGGGACAGTACTTCTTGAGCAATTTTCTGTTACTGGCAAAACCTCCGGTAGCAATGATCACACTCCCTGCCCCAATGTCTATGTGCCCCTTTTCCCCCTGCGCCCTTACGCCGACGATCTTCCCCTCCCCATCCGTCAATATCCTCTTCGCCCGCGTCTTCCGCAATATCGGTATCCCCCTCTCCTTGCACTCCCTCTCAAAGATCTTGATGAGCGTCGCACCATGGCCTTCAACAATGTGCCAGACCAGGGGAACCTGATTGGGATAAAAGGGAGCAATGCGGTTGAACTTCATTCCCTTCTCTTCTATCCACCGTACGGTATCGCCCGACTTGTTGATAAAGGCCCTCAGGACCCTCGTGTCTATCTTGTAGTGGGCGTAATCGAGGGCCACCTTGTAGAGATGGTCCCGATTGGCGTCAATCAGGAGTCTTCTCTGGGCCGGGCTCTCTGCCGCAAAGAAGCCTTCCGCCATCATGGCATTACCTCCGACCGCCCTCCTCTTTTCCAGGACCAGCACGCTGCAACCCCTTTCATGGGCGGTAAGGGCTGCCGGCAGTCCCGCACCCCCGCCACCAATGATGACCACATCAGCCTGCATCTTGGTTTCTTCGCCAGCCATGTCTCACTCCGGAAGCCTCTTGAGCCAGAGGGCTGCCAAGGTGTCCAAAAACCACTCTCGCCAGTTCGGGCCCCAGTATCCTGAGGCGTGCTCCTCAACAAGCGGACGGGAGTCGCCTCCCTCTGGAATCTTCATCGAAAGACAAGATTGAGATCCTCCAGACCGAGGGCAGCCAGCGTCTCTTTTCTGGGCAACCCGTCATCATGACTCCATCCCCTCAGTCCATAATACTCCCTGAGCATCTTTGAAAACCGGTCCCTGTCCAGCACCCTGCCCGAAACCTCGACCGCTTCCTCATCCGGGCCCGGGACCATCGCGAAATCGAAATTGGGGATGCCTCCGATGGGCTCGGTGAAGTTATACTCTGGCGGGAAGTCATCTTCCGGGACTTTCCTTCCTTCTCTTACCAGGATGGCCCTTTGGAGGTTGCAGATCCGCTCTGCATATCCTTCCAGCTCCTCTCCTGCCTTGCCGGTCACCGCGGAAAATATCTTGGCCTCAAGGGCCGGGTCTCCCACATGGTCCGGCGTATTGAAAGAGTAAGTAACCGGATATGCGAAGTCGCAGAGGCCAAGGCTGTCTTTGAGATAGCACCTGTCCTGTATCTTCTTTGCCGCAAGGGCCTTGCCCTCATAGCCGGACAAATTGCCTGCTTCGTCGCTACCCCAGAAGGTCCTCGCCACGTCATGAAAAACCCTGGTAGTAACGGGGGTCATGCCGGGCTGGAGTTGATTGAAGGCCCATGCCACGTAGACGAAGCCGGTCTCATGAAGCAGGAGATGGTGTACCCTGGGCTCCATGGGGTATAAGAGAGAATGGGTGATAAAGGCCCTGGGAGGGAACAGGTCCTGGGTACCGATGGCCGCGATGTCACGCTTCAGCAGGGCCCTGGCTTCATTTGACATCTTCCCACGGGCACGCATCAGACCTTCGGCCAAGACATTACCAAAGCCCTCGCGGGATGCTATCAGCGCAAGGAGCCTTTCGAGAAATCCTCTTGTGCCGATCTCCGACAGGGGCAGGCCCACCTCCTGGTCCCTGAGAACTCCTGATTCATGGCAGGAATGGAGCCACTCAATCAAGCTTTCCAGTTCCCAGGTCTCTATGCCGTAATCGTTTGCCAGGGTAGGCGCATCGAAAAAGGTCTCCACCGGCTCATCTTCCTTTCCGTATTTCCAAGGCAGATAATATCCCTGTGACTGGCACTTCCTGTACCCTTCCAAGCGCTTCCCATACCTGTAGAGTCCCCTTATACACTCCAAGGCGCATTCATAACATCCTCCCTTGCCTATAACCTCCAGCAAATGGGCATGGTTGGTTGCGGCTACCGTAGGAGGAATAGACAGTCTCATACGTTTGCTTATCCTGACGGTGTAACGGTTGAGTTCTTTGAGCCTCTCGGGTTGGGCCAAGGCAGGATTTGTCCCTCCCCTCGTCACCAGGGCCTTAAGGTTTTTCGCCCCCATTACGGCCCCGAAACCCGCAGAACAGGTAGAGTGATGGGAGCCTACGATGACTGCCGTTCTTACCAGTCTTTCCCCTGCCAAACCAATGGTGAGGAATCTCGCCCCTTCACCGTGGATCCCTCTGAGCATTTCACCCGTTTGATATACACCTTTCCCCCAGAGGAAAGACGCGTCCAGAAGTTCGGCATTGTTGTCATTCACCCAAAGGTACACGGGGCTTGGCGCACGTCCTTCAATGACAATACCGTCAAATCCAGCCCTCTTGAGTTCAGCCCCTACATACCCTCCCATGCTACCGTAGCAGTATCCTTCGGGGAAGGCCATGGGAGACTTGCTTACTACTGACATGCGGTTCGCCGCCTGGGCTCCAGTTGCCACCAGGGGGCCGGTCATAAAGATCAGCCGGTTTTCCGGGTCAAAGGCCTTGGTCTCTGGCGCCACCGTCTCACAGTAGATCCTGCTAGCTATACCCCTGCCGCCCAGATATTGCTCAGCGTAACTTTGCGTCGGCAACCGGCTTATGCGCAAATGACTGAGGTCTACGTGTAATATCTCCCCCATCCACCCGTACATGGTTCATTCACCTACTTGACATAGGACATTGAATCATCCCAGGTATCATAGGGCAAGGGCGGCTCAGGCACATTCTCAGTTACGGCCGCAGGACTGTAGAGCCAGTGGTAACTGCAAGGTCTGTCCGGCGCGAGTTCCTCTGGAGGGTTGAAGGGGACCGGACCGGGCGCGTCAACCCAGCTGGTACCAAAGGGAGTGTGGAAAATTGCATAGACATGGAAATGCCAGAACTTCCACTCGCCGTCTTCCTTTATGAAATCTATTCCATATTTGGCCCAGGCCCAGTTGGCCTGCAACTTGCCGCCGACCCCCATGGTCTCGATGCCGGTCATTATCCAGACTCCCTTGGCCGTCTTTCCGTCCCTCGCTACCTCAATGACCGGTGTGGTGATGGGCAATACGTTGAGCACCCCTCGACGATCTCCCTCAAGGGCCTTGTGCACCCCAACGAACATCCTCCTTATGCTCTCTATTCCTTCGTATATTCCCCACCCCACGAACTCGGCCTTGACATCGGGGACCTTCTTTGCGAACAGGTCCGCCGTCTCCTCGTGTAGCCCTGCCGTGTGATAATACTCGTATCTGCCCATAAGATTCTGAATCGCGTGGACATCTTCCAGCCGCTGTATCCTCTCCTCCAAAGTCCTCTCTGCCATCTTCATATCCTCCTGTCAAAAATCTCCTGGTTTGACGCGACTCTTTCGACAGCCCCTTCAGGCCAAAGAACGGGCGTATTCCGCCGCGTTTTCCCCTGCGATCCGCCCGCTGTTGAGGGCAAAGCCCAGTGTGTTGCCGGGCAGGACAAAGGCATAGCTGTCACCGTAAAGGGCATTGGCATCGGTCCCCGCTGCATAGAGTCCGGGAATCACCTCCTGTTTCCTGTCCAATACCTCTGTCCTGTAGTTCACCTTTATCCCTCCCAGGCTTCCTATGGCACCCGGGAAAAGCCGGCCTGCGTAGAACCTCGGCTCCTTTACCGGCCTCAGGTACCTCGCCTTCTTGTGGAAAAGCTCGTCACGGCCCGTCTCGCAGGCCCTGTTATACTCGGCTATGGTTTTCTGGAGGGCCCCGTGGTCAACGCCGATCTTGTCTGCCAACTCGGAAATGGAATCTGCCACGAAGATGTTTTCGCTTCCCGCCCTGTCAAGGACTTCGACAGGACCGGCATCCTGAATATTGGGATTTGCGGAGGTGGCCACGCCGTCTGGGGGCAGATCCAGACCGTGTCTTTCGTATCGCCTCCTCGTGGCTTGATCGAAGATGATGAAGCAGAAACCATTTTTCTGCCTCGAAACGGCGTTGGTTACGAAGGTGGGGTTTCCCATAGTCTCCTCATTCATGAAACGCTCACCCTCAAGGTTGACTATCAGGTTTGGCTGGCGGAAAAGGAACGACTCAAGGGAAAAGTCGTCCAACTCGGGGACCCGAAGGGGGGTTAAGTGCATTATCATCTCTGTGGGAGATGCGCCCGCTTCCCAGGCCATTCTAACCCCATCCCCGGTGCAACCAGGAATCCGCAAAGAAAACAAGTTGAGACCGAGATCGAAGCCCGTGTATTTCTTTATCATTTTCGGGTTGTCCCCGAATCCACCCGTTGCTATGATTGCTGCCTTGCCCCTTACCCTGATCTCGTCACCGGCACTGTCTTCTGCCACAATCCCCTCAATCCTTCCGCCTTTTCTGAGTAACCCCTTGGCCGGAGTCCGCAGGTAGATCCTCACCTTCAGGTCCTTGGCCCTTTCCGTCATTATCCTTATCATGTTTGAGCCGAGGGCAGGCTTCTCGACACTGCCTGCGACCCCCTTGATAATATGCCACGTGAAGGGGAACCCGGGATTGTGGCAGCTCACGTCATAGAATTCCACGCCCATCTTTTCGAGCCAGTCTATGGTGCTGGCCGACCTGTCTATATAGGCCTTGACCAGGCGGGCATCCACTCGCCAGTGGGTGTAATCCATATGGATCTTGAAGGCCTCTTCCCTGGTCAGGGCTATCTGCTTGAGGCGCTGTATCCTGCTCTCCACGGCAAAGGGTCCAAAGGCCATATTGCCTGCCCCTCCCGTGGTAGAGGCCTTTTCAAAGACCATGACACTCGCCCCTCCTTCGGCTGCAGAGATTGCCGCCGCCAGCCCGGCAGCACCCCCCCCAATGACTGCCACATCGGTTTCAAGTTGGTTCATCTTCTCTCGCCCCTATTCCTTGCGTGATGCTGCGCCGAAATCAGCCACCCCTGGACAGGGTCATATTTCCGCGGTGACATGGAAGGCATCATGGATCGCGGCCATCAGGTTGCGTGGCTTGGCGCAGTCTCCAATGATAGAAACCTCCTCTGCCAGGTCCCTGAATCTCGCCACCTCTTCCCCGGGGCTCCTGGCGCCCAGGGATAAAACCACTGAATCTGCGGGCAATTCGATATGTCGCCGCTCCCTGTCAATACCAATGACACCCCTGTCTCCTATTTCTTCCAGTTTTACCTCCGTCTTGAATTCAACGCCGCTTTCCCGGAGAAGCTCCATCAGGGCCATCTTGGAGACGAACGTGGTATCCATGGCAATCTCCGCCTCGTTCAACATGTCCAAGATAGTGACCCTCATACCCTGCTGCGCGAGGTGAAGAGCGGTCTCACAACCCGTGAGACCCGCCCCCACTATGACCACGGTCCTCCCTGTCTTTGCCTTTCCCCTGAGCACGTCACCTGCCCAAAGCACGTGCGGCTTGTCGGCCCCCGGAACCTCCGGCAGTAAGGGTTTTGCTCCAATGGCCACTATGAGGATGTCCGGGGCCTCTCCCTTGACCATATCCGCAGTGGCGGAGGTCGACAATTTTACCTCCACGGGGGCCTCAAGGGTCTTCCTCACCATCCATTCCAGGAACCTCCTCATGTCTTTCTTGAAGGGAGGGGCGGCTGCGATCCTCAGGGCACCTCCTAGCTTTCCCTCCTTCTCGTACAGGACCACGCTGTGTCCCCTCGAAGATGCCACAAGGGCTGCTTCCATGCCGGCTGGGCCGCCCCCGAGGATTACGATCTTCTTCCTTTCCCGCGCGGGTGGGATATAATACCTGTACTCGACTTCCCTTCCTGCCACGGGGTTCACGGCGCAACGAACAGGGTAGAAGTCCTTTGGCCTTTCCCCGCACACGTTGCAGCGCAGGCACGGCCTCACGTCATCTGCCTTGCCACGCTTGGTCTTGTTTACGATTTCAGGATCGGCGATGTGGGCTCGCCCCATGGCGACAATATCAGCTTTTCCTTCCGCAATGATCCTTTCCGCCATTTCCAGGTCTATGATGGAACCCACGCAGGTCACCGGTATTTGAAGTGCACCTCTTATCCTCGCAGCCCGTTCGACGTTGTAGGCATGGGGAAAGTAGGTGGGTTGAGCCATGTGAGCAATGTACCTTGGCCCGGCTATCATACCCCCGAGTGAGACATTGACCAGGTCTATCTTGTCCCGGATCAACTTCAGGAACTCTATGGTCTCCTCCACATGCATCCCACCAGGCACGATTTCATCGGCGCTCACCCGGTACTCTAGGGCCAGCCTGTCGCCCACCGCCCCTCTTATGGCCGAGAGGACCTCCTGGACAAACCTGGCCCTGTTCTCAAGGCTGCCCCCGTAATTATCCGTCCTCTTATTGGAGTAGGGCGATACGAACTGGCTCAGGAGTTGTCCGTGCCCCCCATGGATTGTTATCATCTCGAACCCTGCCCTCAGGCAACGGTAGGCTGCGCCGGCAAAGTTGTCCACCACCTGGTCAATCAGGTCCTGGTCCATCTCCTGGACCCTCACGAGCTTCCTGCCCTCATTTCGGGCCATGATTTCTTCGCCCTTGCTTGGTATCGGGGAGGGAGCTATAGGGTTCTTCCCTCCAATGACAGATGGAGGAGACAGCCTGCCCGAGTGATCCAGTTCTATGGAGATCTTTGCCCCGTGTTTTTGAACGGCCTCTACGAGGGTGCTCAAACCTCCAATGACCCCGTCATCTCCGAGATTCAGCTGCCCAAAGTGCCCCCTGGCATAGTCAAAATCAACCGCAGAGTCCCCAATGGTAACAATGCCTGCACCACCCCTGGCAAAGGAGGAGTAGAACTCGATCATCTCTCTCGTGACGAAACCATCGGCAGTGGCCATACAGGCCAGCATTGGCGGCACGGCTATCCTGTTCCTTATTTCTACGTTCCCGAACTTGAAAGGAGAAAACACGTTCTTGTATCTATTCAACCTGACCCTCCCCGGGGGATTCACTCCTTAACATATTCCGCTGCATTCTCCCCGGCTATGCGGCCGCTATTCAGAGCAAACCCCATGGTATTGCCGGGCAGTATGAATACGTAGGTATCGCCGTATATGGAGCAGGCATCAGTGCCGGCGGCATAAAGCCCGGGGATCTTGTTCCATTTCTTGTCCAGGACCTCTGTCCTGTAGTTTATCTTGATTCCACCAAGGGTACCGTAGGCGCCAGGCAGTTGTTTCCCTGCATAGAACCTGGGTGACTTGATGGGTCTCAGGAGCCTGTGGCTCTTGTTGAACACCGGATCGAAACCCCTTTCGCAGAATTCGTTATATTCCTTTACTGTTGCCTTCAACCCCTGTGGGTCAATCCCTGTTTGTTCAGCCAGCTCCTCCAGGGAATCGGCTACGTAGATATCCCTGCAGCCTGAGCCGTGGGCCTCCTTTATCAATGCATCGAGATTACTCACCTTGGTGTAGGGAAAGACCAGGTGGTAGAAATCGAATCCCACCGTCTCCATGTGCCTCTTGATGTCTTCATCAAAGATGAGGAAGGAGGTCCTTTCCTTCTGCCTCGAGATCGCGTTTCCCGTAAAGGCCGTGTTAGGCATGATCTCCTCGTTTATGAAACGCTCTCCTAAAAGATTCACCAGGAGGTGAGGCTGGCGGAATGCCTCTGCCAGTTCAGGGTTCACCTCTCCGGGCATCAGGTAAATCAACTCCATTCTCATCTCCGTCGAAGCCGCTCCTACCTCCCATGCCATGCGGATACCATCACCCACCAACCCCGGAACCCTGAAGGACTGAATATCCTTTCCCCATTCATACCCGGTATACTTCCTTATCATTTTGGGATCGTCCCCGAACCCGCCCGTTGCTATGATAACGGCTTTGCCCTCAGCCTCTATTTCATTTCCGGACCTGTCTTCGGCTATGACCCCGGTGATTTTGCCCTCCCCCTTGATGATCTTCTTCACCGGCGTCTGCAGGTGGATCTCCACGCCCAGTTCCTTCGCCCTCTCTGTCATGATCCTGACCATATTGGCTGCGCATCCTTCCGTGCCGGGTTTGACCGGGTGCCAGGTAGGATGACCTCCCGGGAAGTAGGCGCAGGGATCCATAAACTCCACACCCATCCCCTCGAGCCAGTCTATGGTGGTGGCCGCCTTGTCAAAGTATGCCCTGACCAGCCTGCCGTCCACCTGCCAATGGGTGTAGTCCATGAATATCCTGAATGCCTCATCCTTGGTCGGCCCCAGGGACTTCAGGCGCTGGAGCCGGCTTTCGACTCCAAGGGGGCCCATACCCATGTTGCCGGTTCCACCCGTAGTTGATGCCTTTTCAAAACCGATGACCCTGGCGCCTTTCTCCGCAGCGGCAATGGCGGCAGCCAGTCCCGCGACACCTGCTGAAACAACGATGATATCAGTGCTTAGCTTTTTCACTTCCCTTTCCTCGCTTGAAAAGACTCAAACAATCCGAGAGTCCTTGTATAAAGAATCTTCTCTCATTCCCTCTGTCCTTGAATGACACCGCAAGGGTGGCCTCCATCCAAGGGCTCGCCTTCCTGGAAGGCCATATCCCAAAGGCCGGTCACCCAAGCCTCGATCCTGCCTTTGACCATAAGGAGGCTCTCTTATGCCCCGTTCAAATACTAAGCAAAGGAAACTCATGAGCTGGCAGCGGCCCATTGCCAAAACCTGCGACATCCCCTAGTAATCTCCCCAGAACTTGACCGGCGTCATCTTTAGCCGCATGTCGCACCTGAGACACCTGGACGCCTCGTAGACGGCGTCCTCATCCTCGAGGGCTCCATGAGCTCCCCCTTCCCCGCATATCTCCCTGTTCCTTACGAGTCGGGCAAAACCCTCGCAGGGGCCAAGCCAGGCCTGATACTGCTCTCCCGGCGCCAGCTCCTCCTCTATATCACCTTCTCCTCCGAGATACCTGTCTATGGCCATGGCGGTTTTTCGCCCAGATGCTATGGCACCTATTACGGAGCCTGTTCCCGTCACTGCGTCTCCTGCCGCAAAGACACCCTCTTCGCTCGTATCATACGTATAGGGGTCCACCTCGATGAGGTTCCTCTCGTTGGTCTCCAGTTCAAAACCATCGGGTATCTCCGGCCTCTGACCAACTGCGAAGATAACAGTATCCGCTTCGATTACCTGCTCAGACCCTTCGACCGTTTCCACCTCCAACTCCCCCTCTTCGTCGAACTCAAAGGCCTCCACTTCCATGCACTCCACCCCGGCTACGCGCCCTTTGTCTTCCACTATCCTTGTAAAAGTCCTCAAGGGATGGAGCAGGATCCCTTCCTCTTCACCCTGCCTGATCTCTTCCTCCGAGGCAGGCATAGTCTCCCTCGATTCCAGACAGGCTATGTGGGCCTCCTCGGCTCCAAGGCGCAAAGAAACGCGCGCGCAGTCAATTGCCACGTTTCCTCCCCCCAGGACCAGCACCCTCTTGCCCACCTTGACCTCCCTGCCCTCGTTCACGTCCTTCAAGAACTTGAGCCCTATGAGAACCCCCTCGAGGTCCGCGCCCGGGATGGGGAGGCTCTGGCCCCAGTGTGTGCCTACAGCCACCAGCACCGCATCGTAGCCCTTCTCCTCCGTCATCAGGGTTTCCAGTGACTCGACCTTGCTGTTGGTCCTTATCTCCACGCCGGCCTTCTCTATCTCCCTGATCTCCATCTCCAGGACCTGCCTGGGGAGTCGGTATTCCGGTATCCCGTATCTCATCATTCCTCCTGCAAGGGGGAGGGCCTCGAACACCGTAACCTTGTGACCAAGCTTGGCCAGGTAATAGCCGGCGGTCAATCCCGCAGGGCCTGAACCCACGATCGCTACCCGCTTCCCGCTCGGGGCTTCCCTTCGCCCCCTCTTTTCCCATAGCCTCTCCGTGTCCCTTTCTGCAGCAAAAAGCTTGAGGGCTTTTATGGATATGGGGTCAGTCACCTCCCCTCGGCGGCAGGAATCCTCACAGGGGTAAAGACAAACGTGTCCTAGGACCAGTGGGAAAGGCGCCTTTTCCCTTACTACTGCCGTGGCCTCCGAGTACTTCCTCTCCTCTATGAATCTGATATGCCTGGGAACGTCTATCTCCGCGGGACACCTGAACCGACACGGGACAAGGGCTTCTCTCCGCTTCTTGCCCTCCAGCAACTCCTCCTTGTCCCTCATGCTTCCGGTTGGGCAAACTTCCACACAGGCCCCGCAAAACCTGCATCCTGCCTCCATCAGACTCCGTCCGCCACTAATTCCTACCCTGGTCTCGCCAGCCCTTCCTGTGTATTGCAGGACACCAACACCCCTCAGTTCATTACAGGCCCTCACGCACCTCCCGCACGTGATACAGCGGGTAAAGTCATGTACGAACAAGGGGTTGATCCTGTCTTCGGGAAATGGCTTCCTGCGCCTCCTCACCCTCAATTCCGCGGTGACCCCCACGTACTGCTTCACGGACTGCAGTTCACAATTTAGGTACTGGCTACAGGCAACACATTCTTCCGGGTGATCGGCAAGTATCAATTCCATCGCCAACGCCCTCATGCGGTCCAGGCGCTCCGATGTGGTCCTCACGAGCATTCCCTCTTCCGCCATTGTCGTGCAGGAGGCGACCGGGTCATCCATCCCCTCCACCTCCACAAGGCACAACCTGCATGCGCCTGCCGGGCGGAGGTCTGGGTGATGACAAAGATGAGGGATATATATGCCTCCTTCGAGCGCAGCATCCAGTACCGAGCTGCCCTTCTCCGTCTCAATCTCTTTCCCGTCTATGTGCAGTGCTATTCTTTCCAAGCCTTTCCCTTCACGTCCTTAATTACCGCACCTACTCAGGGGACAGCCCTTGCTCCTTAGGTGTGACTCGTATTCTTCCCGGAAGTATCTTATTGTCGTCAACACCGGGTTAGGAGCCGTCTTTCCCAGTCCACACATGGAACCTGCCCTCATGCCTTCCCCGAGCTCCACCAGGAAGTCCAGATCCCTTGCCGTTCCCTTGCCTTCGCTTATATCTCTCAGGATATCTCGCAGTTGCCTGGTGCCCTCCCGTCCGAAGACGCATCTCCCGCAGGATTCCCTGTGGATCGAGTCCAGGGCCTCCATTGCAAGACCTACCATACATTCCTCTCCGGCCACCACCCTAATGCTCCCTGACCCCACGATGGTTCCCGCCTCCCCAAGGGTCTCGTAATCGAGGGGAATGTCCATGGAATCGGCAGGTAGGAATCCTCCAGTTGGACCGCCTACCTGGACGGCCTTTATCTCTTTTCCATCCCTCGATCCCCCTCCTATTCCATACACTATCTCCCGGACGCTCATACCAAAAGGCACCTCGATCAAGCCGGGGTTGCGTATCTCTCCGCACAGGGTTAGCAGCTTTGTCCCCTTGCTCCTCTCGGTACCCTGTTCGCGGAAGTACTCGGCCCCCTTATGAAGAATGGCCGGAACGTTGGCCCAGGTCTCCACATTGTGGACCAGGGTCGGCATCTTCCTCAGGCCGGCCTGGGCGGGGAAAGGAGGCCTGGGATAGGGAACCGGACCGTTTCCTTCAAGATCACTGATGAGGGCTGTCTCTTCACCGCAGACAAGCTCCCCCTCTCTCTCAAAAAGCTCCACCTCGAACCTGAACTCCGTATCAAACACCTCTTGCCCCAGGATACCCGCTTCTCTCAATTCTCCTATTCCCTGTCTCAACCTTTCGACCGCCCGTCCATGTCTTACGTTGACGTATACATACCCGCGGCTCGCCCCCACCGCATAGGCACCTATCATCATTCCTTCAAGGACCGAATGGACATCCTGCTCAAGCAGTGTTCGGCCTGACAATGACAGGGGGTCGCTTTCGGACCCATTGCAGATTACATACTTCTTCTCACCTTTGGATTCCCTGCACACCTCCCATTTTGTTGCAGAGAGAAATCCCGCTCCCCCCCTTCCCCTGAGGCCGGACCTCCTTATCTCCTCAATGAGGCCATTGGGGCCGAGACCAAGGGCCCTGTCCAGGGCGCCGTATCCGTCGGCCTTCGCGATATAACGATACAGGCTGCCGCCGACATTCCTGCCCCAATTCCGGAGCACCACCCCCGTCGTTTCCCGCCCCTGTGAGGGAGTTTGGCGTCGCTCTCTGAGAGAGGTCTTTTCGCGGTTTTCCGTTGATTCAATCGCTGCCAGAGCCCTCTGTCGTAATTCCGTAAGATTCATCATCTCCCCGTTCGCGCCTGTACATATTTCCCCTGACAAAGTCCGGCTTGGTGTAGGCCGGATCTGGATATGAGTAGAAGCCTCGACCAGACTTCTGTCCGACATGACCCCTCTCAACAAATTGTTTCAGAAACCTGGCGTTCTTTTCTTCCTGTTTGTCCTTCGATTCCTTTGCCCAATAATCCGTAACCTTCCAGACACTATCAATCCCTATGCTGTCCATAAGACCGAAGGGTCCGATATTCGTGTGCAAGACCCCCATCCAGGCCCGATCAATCTCTTCAACAGTGGTGACCTCATTTGAAGCAAGACTCTGGGCGGCCTTGAAAAGCGCGGTGAGCATGTAATTGAAGACGTAGCCCGAGTTCTCTTTCTTCAGTATTATGGGGACCTGGCCGATTCTCATGGAAAACTCAACTACCACCTTGAAAGCCTCCTCCGATGTCGCGGGGTGGGCCATGACGTCTACTATGTCCGTTACCCTTACGTCGTGAAAGTGAAGGGCCAGGAATTTTTCCGGCCTGCCCGTGGCACCTGCCAACATCGAAGGCAGCAGTGTAGACGTATTGGTAGTAAAGATGGTACGCTCGGGGCAAAGGCCATTGAACAGGGAAAACACCCTTCCCTTCAGATCCGGGTCCTCTGGGACGGATTCGCTCAAGAGGTCGGCCTCTACGGCCGCCTCTCCCATGTCCAAGGTAACGCTTATTCTCCCCATGGCTTCTTCAGGATCTCCCTTACTGATTCTGCCTGTCTTCAGTAAATAGTTCATGAGCTTTCCTATCCTCGCCATTGAAACATCCAGTATTTCCTGCTTGATATCATAAAGGACCACTTCCAGCCCGTGTATCGCGCATACCGCACCTATCTGCTGACCCATATTCCCCGCCCCCACCACGAGCACCTTGTTTATGTCTTCAGCTTTCATACAATACCACCTCACATGACCAAAATAGGCCCCGCGCGCAGCTCCCCGGTTTTCGCGAAGGCGCACAAAACCTGTCTACCCTTCTGAGTGCATCGAGACCTGCTCAATCTCTTTTTCAGTCCTCACCAGGCTCCAGGCCTATCTGGAGCCCTATCCCACTCCCTGTTTGAAAGTTCTAGTTGCCTTTTTCCCTGCCAGCACGCCTCCGTCAACAAACATCCCATGACCGGTAACAAAGGACGCTCCCTCGGAACAGAGCCACAAGACCGCCGCCGCGACCTCCTCCGCTTTTCCCAACCGCCCCAGTGCATGTGCCCCTTCGAAGCTGACCTTCAACTCAGGCTCTGCCATCAACGGCTCCGTGGCCGGAGTCAATATCAGCCCTGGACAAATGGCATTGATCCGAATGCCCTTCTCCCCATAGTCCAAGGCCGCACTCTTTGTCAGGCCCATGACCCCGTGCTTTGCTGCGGAATAAAGCGCAGCTCCCATCTGTCCCTCTATGGCGGCTGCCGAAGCCATATTCACTATTACCCCTGAACCCTGCTTCATCATCTGTATGACCTCATACTTCATGCACAGCCAAACCCCTTTCAAGGTCACTGCGATGAGGTGATCCCATTCCGTCTCATCATATTCGTGCAACAACCTGCCATTTAGGGCATAGCCCGCGTTGTTCACTGCAAAATCCAAACTTCCGTACAACCCCACTGCCCGCTTGACCAGGTCCCCGACCTCCTCAGCCCTAGATACGTCAGCTTCCAGGAAGTCCCCCTGCCA
>JAFDHB010000062.1 GCA_019308985.1 Deltaproteobacteria bacterium
AAAACGGTACAGGAATGATCCCAATTTTGAAAACTTCTCCCTGCGTGGGACCCAGAACCCGGAATTCACCAATGTCCTGGGTATCTTTCCTACCAGGAACTTCAGGGAAGGTGTCCTGCCGGGATATGAAAAAATCGACAGCTCCGCCTTCGACAAGATCAGGGTACGTAATACCGCCTGCCATAACTGTATGCTCCACTGCGGCAGCCTCACAAAGATCAATCACGGCACCTACGCCGGCTCCTGGAGCGAGGGGCCTGAGTATGAGACCATATGGGCCTTCACCGGCCCCGTGTCGTGCACGGATATCGGATTGACCGTGGCCGCTGACGGGATGTGCGATGATTTGGGACTGGATACCATATCCACCGGTGATGCCATAGGCTTCGCCTATGAGCTCTATGAGAGAGGCATAATCACAAAGGAGGATACCGGAGGACTGGAACTGACCTATGGGAACGATCAACCCGTCCTGCGCCTTATCAGGCAAATAGCCTATCGGCAGGGGATCGGAGATCTGCTTGCCCAAGGCACGAGGGAGGCGTCCAGAAGGATCGGCAAGGACAGCGAGAAATACGCCATGCATGTGAAGGGACTGGACATACCGGCCTACGACCCCCGCGGCGCCAAGGCCCACGGGCTCAGCATGATGACCGCCAGTCTCGGGGCAGACCATGGTTACGGGTATGCAGGCCAGGAAATATTCGGGGTGCCTTACAAGGGTAAACCCGTCGACAGGTTCGCAATTGAAGGCAAAGGAGAACTGACCAAATGGAACCAGGATAACAGGGCCATATGGAACGTTGGGATAATGTGCTCCTTTGCGGCACGCTACTTTGACCACGAACTCTTCGGGCGGATGCTTTCCAGCGCTACCGGCTACCAGCAATTCCTTGACCCCGCCTTCCTGCTCCTCGTGGGCGAAAGGATCGTGAACCTGGAGCGGATGTTCAACTACGGGGAGGGATTCGACCGAAAAGACGATGTCTATCCATCCCGCTTTACCCAAGATCCTCTTCTTGACGGCCCGGCGGCAGGTCAAGTCTTCGAGGCCGACTTATTGCTTCAGGATTACTACAAAGTAAGAGGCTGGGATCCGGAGACCGGGATTCCCACCAGGGATAAGCTGTGGGAACTGGGGCTCGAATACACCTTGGGATCTGGAAAGTAGCCTGGGGGTCCGGCTCCCGGGGAAAGACGCGACCTCCTGGATATGCCATGCGGATCGAAACATCATATTTTGCGACCCTGCGCAACATAACCGGCCGGGCCCGGGAAGAAGTCAACCTGGATGACGGGGCAAAGCTGCGCGACCTGCTGGAATACCTGTTTCATGTCCATGGAGATAAGTTTCGCAATACCCTTGACCTGGGGAACAGCCACCT
Source organism: Deltaproteobacteria bacterium (assembly GCA_019308985.1). The sequence continues at coordinate 1,386 of JAFDHB010000062.1, forward strand.
AATCCTTGTCAACGGCCGGCACCACGAGATCCTCCAGGGTATGGAAACGATCCTGAAAGAAGGAGACCGGGTCGTGTTCCTGCCCATCACCATGGGCGGCTAAGCCCATATGTAACGTAACGTGTAATGTGTAATGTGTAATGGGGGACGACCTTCAATAATTAAATAACCTGACATAAGGTCTATCCGGGAATATTTTGCAGGCATGCTCAGAATAGCCGGATTAGATACCCCCGGCCTCTTGCATTACCTTATGATCAGAGGAGCTGTGATTGAATCAGGAATGTCGATTCTAGTCCCTCAACCGCCTTCTTACTTTGTCACGATAGTCAACAACGTCCCGTGGTTTACGTGGTTTATTCATGCCTGAGGGCCACGATGGGGTCCACTTCCGCCGCCCTTGCGGCAGGATAGAGGCCGAAGATGATACCGATGGCCACGCTGATGAAGAGGGGGAGCATAATGCTCCAGGGTGTGATGATGGTGGGCATTCCTGCGAAGTAGGTTATCAACCTCGGTATTAGAACACCTATCCCTATCCCTAGAATACCGCCTAGGGTTGACAAGACAACCGTCTCGATCAGGAACTGGGTTATTATCTGTTTCTTTTTGGCGCCTATGGCACGGCGGATACCTATCTCCCTCGTCCTCTCGGTCACCGAGGCCAGCATTATGTTCATTATCCCTATACCACCCACCAAAAGGCTGATGGCCGCTATTGATCCCAGCACGATGTTGAAGGTCCTCTTGGTCGCCTCTGCCTGTTTTAGAAGCGCCAGGGGGACGCTGATTGCGTAGTCCTTTTTCTTGTGGAACTTCTTCAGCATCCGATCTATTGCAACCGCCGTCTTTTCCACGTTTTCCCTCCGGTCTACCTCCACGATGATCTGGTGAAGCTCCACCATTTCCCTTTCAAAGGAGCCGGATGTGAGGCGAAAGGTGATGTCACCGTAGTATACGCGCGCTACGCCGATGGGGATATAGGCGTCCACCTGTTGGTCCGGGATCTGGATGTTGGCAGCCGTACCACCTTCACTCCTTACGATTCCCACCACCCTGAAGGTATCGCCGCCTATGCGAAGTGTCTGGCCGATGGTGCTCCCCGTGGCAAAGAGCCTCCTGGCCCCGTATTCGGTGAGCACCGCAACAGGTGCCTTTTTTTCCATATCCCTCGGCGAAAGGACCCTGCCGGCAATGATATCCCGCCTCACCAGGTCGAACCATAGGGGCGTTGTGCCGACCACTCTCAGCTCCAGCATCCTCTCTCCCAGGCGGCCTTCTTTTCGCATAACCTTCACCGGCACGGTCCTCTTTATGGTACCGATTGTTTCCGCCAGGCGCCTGTGATCATCATAGGTGAGCCCGTAGATGACCATGAAAGTCCTGGTGGTGCCGGTGCTTTCATCCTCCACCGCCTTTACTGCCGTGATAATAATGTTGTTACTGCCGAGCTTCCTTATCTGATCCAGGGCCTCCTTGCTGGCACCCTCGCCCACGGCCAGCATGGCGACGACACTGCCGACGCCGAATACCACTCCCAGCATCGTGAGGAAGGATCTGAGCTTGTGGAGCAGCAGGTTATCGATGCCAAGAAGGATATTGCGGACTATCCTGGCCTGTTTCATCTCCTTACTCCTCTATACCCTCTATGAGGCCGTCTCTCATGTGGATCCTTCTCTTGGCATAGGCCGCTATGTGGGATTCGTGCGTTACCATGATGATGGTCTTGCCCTGGGCATTGAGTCGAACCAACAGCTCCATGATCTGTTCTCCAGTGGCGGTATCAAGGTTCCCTGTCGGCTCATCCGCAAAGATGATCTCCGGATCATTGGCAAGGGCCCTGGCTATGGCGACCCTCTGCATTTGACCGCCGGACAGCTCTGACGGGCGATGGTCCAGCCTTTCTTCGAGACCTACCAGAGATGCCAGTTCCTTCGCCCTCCGAGCGCTTCGGGAGGCATCCCAACCCAGGTAGTAGAGGGGCAACTCAATGTTTCTCTGCACCGTCAACTGGGGGATGAGGTTGAAACTCTGGAATATGAACCCCAGGTGTCTGAGCCTCAACTCGCTCAGGGCGTCGTCGTCCAGGGTACTGACATCTTCTCCTTCAAGGAAGTACGCCCCTGCTGTTAAGCGATCCAGGCACCCCAGGATATTCATCATGGTGCTCTTGCCCGAACCACTTGGTCCCATGATGGCATTGAAGCTCCCCCGCTCAAAGGAAACACCGACTCCCGCCAAGGCCCTCACTTCCTGCCTCCCCATTTGGTAGACCTTGTAGGCATCCACTAATCTCACAATTTCATTGTCTGTTCTTGAAGAACCCGCCATGCAGAGAAACCCTTCCCTTCACTGTCCTGCCATCCTCTCCTGTAAAAACCTCCTCCTTTCCTCCCTTGACATGCTGCGAAACCGCTCCCGTTCTTCGGGCGACAGGCTCTCAAAAAACTTGCGCCGCCTTTCCCTCTGCTCCGGCGAGAGGTCCTTGAGCCTGGTAGATCTTTTCTCCGCTGCACCGGCCGAGATTCCTCCGGCCCCTATTGAAGGTGCGGCGCCGGGCCTGTCAATTGACCCCTGGACCCCCTCCCCTTTCTTGCCGGAAATCCGCCCTGGCTGCTGAGCCGATGATGAAGCCGGTTCCGTTCCTGTGGACCCGACCTCCTTTATGATCTTGTCTCCATCCGTTGCCGGTTCCAGGGACGCCTCGGAAAGAGGAGGGGTCATGGAAACGATCTCTCCCGGTTCCAGACCCCGGATGATACGTACCATTCGGTTGTTGTCCCACCCAATTTCAACCTCCCTCGGTTCAAATGATTCCCCGTTCATCACATAAACCACTGGCTTACCCCCTATCCTGAGTACCGCCTGGACCGGCACGTAGGTGGCTTCCTCATACTGTTCCACGATGATCTCCGCCTTGCAGCTCATCCCGGTACGCAGCTCATCGCCCGCCTCGTCCAGGTATATGTCCGTTTCATATACCTTGAGATCCGGGTTCAAAAAAGCACTTTGTGCATCGGGCAGGGGTGCGATCTTTGCAACCCTTCCGAAAAACACCTTCCCTGGGAGCGCGTCGACCGTGATCTTAACGGGAAGGCCCACCCGAACCTTGTCAAGGTTTGACTCGTGTATCGCTACCTCTGCCTTTGCAGCCCTGCCTACGGGAAGGTGGATCAATTCCTGTCGTTCCCTCACGACCTGGCCCTCCTCCAAGGGCTGCACCCTGTGTCTAAAACCCCCCTTTTGCGCGCTGGTGGCATAAATGACGAGACCGTCGGCAGGGGCATAGATCTTTGTCTTTTCTATCTGCCTTTCTATCTTTTTCAGCTTGTCCTTCTGCCGCTCGAACTCCGCCCTCTTCGCCTTCAGGTTCGCCTCCGCCTGGGCCACGTCCGCCTTTGCCTTGCGGATCGTCCTCTCCAGGGCCATCCTGGCCTGTTTGAGGTCGCTCTTGAGCTGATCCAGCCTCCTCTTGTGGGTGTAATTCTTGAGCAACTCCAGGTCGTTTTTGGCAAGCTCCAGGTTCAGGGCGTTCTTCTTAACGGTCAGCTCATCCGTCCTGAACTCGGTCTCTGATATGTACTTTTCATTGAAGAGGCGCCTTGACCACTCGAGTTTTTCCTGAGATCTCGTCAGTTCTTCCCTTGCAAGGGTCAGTTTTGCCTCGGCCTCTTTCAACTGGTTGGGGTACTCCCCTTCTACGTATTTCGTCAGGTCTTCCCTGGCGAACTTGTAAGACAGTTTCGCCTTGTCCACATCGGCCTCGGCCTGGTTCTTGACCACTTCCAGGTTTTCTCTGGCACTGATAAAGGCGGCCTCGGCATTCTGCACCCGGATCTGCTGGTCTATCTTCTCGTCCAGCAAGGAACTGGCGTCCAGCTCCACGAGCAGATCCCCCTTCTTTACCCTGGTGCCTTCAGGTATGAGGTAAAGGATAGTGGTCTTCCCTTCTACTTCGTTCTTTATCACTACTTGATTCCTGGCCTTTATGGTACCCGATTCAATGACGCTGATCTTCAAGGGACCCCGTCTGACAACAAAGGTCGCGATCTCTTTCTCCTTGCCTCCCTTTGCCCTGGATGACCGCAGGTCGGCCAGGTAATTTGCCGCAAGGGCTGCAAGGACAATAAGGCCGATTAATATATAGGGTTTCTTGCTCCTGAAGGACCAAGAATTTTTTCTCTTGCCGTTCATTCCAATCCCTCCATCCAACATCCGATCTAAGGGCTATATTCCTGCCACAACCCCCTTTCGTCAACCCTGAGGAGGCCCGTGTCACGCTGGAATTCCAACTCCGCTATCCTGTAATCCACTACTGCTGAAATGAATCCGTTCTTGGCATTGATCAACGCCTCTTGAGCCTCGAGCACATCCCGTATCGGGATGCGGCCTGCCTCAAAGAAGAGTGCCGTGCTTTTCGCCCGCTTCTCTGCCACGAGCGTGGCCCTTGCCTGGATTTTCCTCTCCTCCCTGGCCTGGAACATGGCGCGCAGCCTGTCGCGGACGGCAAGTTTGATCTTATCTTCCAACACCTGCATGTCCCTCACGGATTTTTCCAGGTCAATAAAGCTCTTCCTGTAAGCGTTTCTCTCTGCCGTTCGCTCTAAGGGCAGGTCAATGGTCAGCAGAGCGGAATAGATGCCCTTCTCCCCCCTGAGATTGGCATTATCCAAATGAGCGGTATCGATGCTTCGGGATTCACCAAGCCTTGCCTTCCCAAGGAGGGTTATTTCAGCCCTCAGGGCATCGGCCCTTACTATTACATTCCTCTGGGCATCATAGACCTTTCCTTCCGCCACCCTGAGATCCAGACGGTTTTTCAGACCCAACTGGATGGCGCGGAAAGGATCCATCTCCAGAGGACCGGCCCCTTCCCTTCCCGGTCTGACCAGTCGGATAGGGGCGTCTGCAGGCGGGATTTTTTCCCTTGCGTTCCGCACTTTTTCCTGTGCTATTTCTTCGGTGACCCGGGAGGTTTCCGCAACCAGTTTATCCAGCTCACCCCTGTCCAGGAGGAGGTCTGCGTCAGGGGGCAGGCCCAGGAGGAGCTTGAAAAAATCCAAACTCCCCTTGTAGGCCTCTTGTGCCCTGATCCAGCGGTTACGGGCCCTCAGCTCGTTCTGGCGTGCCTGGTCGACCTCTATCTCCGAGACCCGCCCTGCATCCGCCATCCTCCGTGTACGCCGCGTGGAGGAGATCAGGTTGCGGTAGTTCTCCTCGGCATTTTCCACCTCGCTCAGGCGCCTAAGCACCTCCAGGTAGTTCTTGGCAATGTCTACGGACAGGGTCTTCTTGAACCTCTCAAATTCCCATATGGCATAAAGGACATTCCTCTGTGCCTGCGTCAGGGGCTCGGTCACGATGTGTCGGCCCGCTCCCCTCAAAAGGGGAATCGTAATGGAGGCATCACCCACGATTCCCAGGGTGGATGAGCGGTCCTGGGTGAGCAACTTCACGATATCCAGTGCCAGTGCCGCACTGAACTCTATGCCGCTCTTCAGCTTCCTGCTCCAGTCCAAGTCTCCTCGGACTTCGGCACCGGTTACGGTCTTCCCGCCGCTCAAATCCGTCTCTATGAATCCCTCTGTCTTTCCTCCCAGTATGTTTCGGAACTCGTTCCGCTCCAGATCCAGGTCCAGGGCGGCCCTGAATATGGCCTCCTTCTTGAGTTGGTATTCAGGATTGTTTCGCGCTCCTATCTGGAGCGCCTCTACCATGGAAATCCTAAGGGAACCTTCTTCAGGCACCGTGACGACTCGATCTTCACACGGTTCCTCCTTAGGATATTCCATCTCGGGCCAGTGCTCAATCTTTTCCAGCCTGTCAGTACCCAGGGATGGATCGCCGGTGTAAGGCAGGCCCTGGGCGATCAGCAAGCGCCGACGAAGGATATCGCTGGGGCGTTCAATAGTGAAAGGCCCTGCCTTGCCCAGCAGCTTCTCCTGTGCCTCCCGGACTATGGTCACCGCGGTCCTGTCAGCGTCTTTTCTGTACACTTCCGGTGTGCCGCAACCCGCCAAGATTACCAGTGCAACAAGCAACATAAGCGCAGGATGCAGCGATGACTTCATGAATTCTTTGGCGCCCTTAATACCCGCAGCAAAGGCAGCGGAGATGAAGCTGATGCAAAGCAATATCACTGCTCTTGTACCTGACACCATCACCTCTTCCTCCTTGCTCCTCTCTTACAGCCCTTGGTAACAAGATTATGCTGATATTTGCCGTTATGTCTATCCTATTGGTGTTTCTTGAAGACCCGCGACCCGGTTTGATCCAAGATTGGGCAATATGCAACAGCGCCATCATATCACAATAATCGGCCAACAAGACACGCAAGAAGAATATTACGGGGAAACCATGCGGGGTACGGAGGCCAGAGGAAAGGGTTCGGATCGGACACATCTGCCGGCGCCTTTTCCGCGAGAAGATCCCGGGTACTCCTTCTTCATACTCTCGCTTCATGCTCGGCCCTGGGGCTGTAATGCCGAGCAGGTAAGGAGTTATCCAGTATCAACGGTCGCGTCCTATTACCGGCCAGGCCCCGGCCTCTTTCCCATTGAGCGGTGTGACCCTCTGCCGAACTTGAAGGAGGGGATCTTTGCCCTCTGTTCAGGCGTCAGGATCTTTCGGAATTCCAGGCGAAAGTCCGTCAACCTGTCTTCCATCTTTGCCCTCAGCTCGCGAATCTCCCTCTGCTTTGCCTTGATCTTTGCTCCATCGGGATCGTCTTCCATCCACAGGAGCTTCAGTTCCGTCCTTTTCTTGATCATCTCGTTCCGCAGGGGAAGAATATCATCCTTGAGGGATTGGCGCAGGGATTGGATCTTTCCCCTTTGCTCCTCGGTGAGGTTTACATCCTTGAGCCACGCTAACCTGTCACCTTTTCCGGTCCGTCCCGCTCCTGGACTGGCTGCTGCTGCCACGCCAGCCAAGAAGACGAAGAGAATCGAGATAGTGAGAATTGTCATCTTCTTCATTGGTTTTCACCTCCTTTTCAAAAACTTGGATATGCAGGGGTTGTGCCACAACCTCCTTGTCAGTATAACCTCCCGTGTTCCCAGCATTTTTCTTTAGTGGCATGTTCGGAGTATCGCTTAGGGAGGAAATGATTGTCGAAACCAATTGCCGATTTCGACAATCTTGTCGAACCTCAATGAAGGTTTTGCTTGAACAAAGGAGATCTCTCCTTTCTCTCTATTATACACTGATTCTGTGTTCACGGACTTTCACCCAAATCGGATGCTTCATATTTCCCGACCATGAATGAGAATGGAATAATGCAAAAGTTAGGGTAACTGTTGACAACAAGGCCCAGCACACTATAATTTATTTTCTAGATGGAGGGTCTTTGGCAAGGCATCTGATTTTGCGAGCTTCCACAAATTAATCATTTTTCTTATTTCATTTCATAGTATCATTCGAAACCATCTAACCATTTTTTGGGGCATTTTCTTCCTTTTTCCGTAACCATAAATAGAGGAGGGGAAAATGAAAAAGCAATTTGGCATCGGACTGGCTATCGTCATTGTCATGTTTTTTCTGGCAGCACCAATACTGGCAGACCAAACCATGGATCAGATCCTGAAGGCAGGCAAAATCAAAGTGGGCTTCAGAGAAGGGTCAATCCCTTTTGCCTTTGTTGATCCAAAAGTGGGAAAGCACGTAGGCTTTTCAGTCGATATGGCTGGCGAGTTGGCCAAATATTTGGGTATGCGGTTTGGCAAGAGAATAGAGATCGTGCCGCATACGGTTACACCCAAGACCCGCATCCCCATGGTGGTCAACGGTACTATTGATGTTGAGATGGGATCGACCACTTATACCCAGAAACGTGAGGAGCAGGCCGACTTCAGTATGATCTTTTTCTTTTCCGAAACGACTTTTCTGGTGGCTAAGGACAGAGGCATCAAGAAGCTGGAGGATCTCAACGGCAAGCGGGTTGGAGCAGCCAGGGGGACTACCAATTTGAGGGCAGTCGAAGCCCTGGCCAAAGCTGGCGAATTCAAGCCCCGGGATATCTTGGTAACTGAGACCCATCCCCAAGGGATGCTGGCCTTGAAGACCGGCAAGATAGATGCTTATTCAACCGACCGCAGCCTACTGGAAGGACTGCGCATGAAGGATCAGCATCCTGAGAAATGGATGACCGTTCCCTTCGCCATTGCATACGAACCTTATGCCTATATCCTGCGTGAAGGCAACTCCGACTTCCGCGATTTCCTCAACAATACTATTAGGTGGTCCATCAAGACCGGCAAGTTTTTTGAACTCTACGACAAGTGGATGGGTCCCAAAGGTGTTGTCCCTATCCCCATGTCAAAGGCTTACAAGGACTACCTGGAGATGATGGTCTACCCCATGTCCGACGGCTGGTGGAAGAAGTAAAGGTAAAATAGCTGATTTAAGAGAGAGCCTCAGGTCAGAGGACTCTCTCTTTATCCCCATAGGTTGAAATAGGGCAAATGGGCTTTGCTTATGATTTTGATTGGGGAGTCCTATGGCGACAGCCATACGGAATCTGGTTGCTGCAAGGGATTTGGTTCACTCTGAAAATAGGATTTCTAGGCTGGATAATAGCCTTCTTCTGGGGCATTGTCATCGGTACTTTACGGGTGACGCCCTGGCGCTTGCTGCGATTCTTTTCCACGGCTTATACTGAAGTCTTTCGTAACGTTCCCTTCCTGGTTCAATTATTCTTCTGGTATTACGCCGGGCCAATGTTGTTCGGCGAACACCTGGGGCGTCATATTAACCAGATCATGGGGCTCAACTATTATGTGGCCATCTTCGCATTAGGGCTATACACGGCTTCACGGGTAGCCGAACATATGCGAGCCGGGTTCGCCTCCATTAGCCGCGAGCAGTACCAGGCCGTCCTGTCTACCGGCATGACCCAATATCAAATGTACCGCCATGTCATCATTCCTTACGCCCTGAGAATCATTATGCCGCCTTTGACAACCGAATTCCTGACCATTTTTAAGAACTCATCAATTGCTATGACTATTGGGGTAGCAGAGATAACATTCATGAGTTATCGCATCGACTCCGAAACTTTCCACGGCCTGGAAGCAACCACCGGAGCGATGTTGATTTACTTGGTCTTGGGGCTGACCGTGGTACGACTAATGGGTATAGTCGAGTCCAAATTTAAGATACGTGGTATGATTGGAAGAGACTAATGTTTGATGCTGTCGCTCGCAATATCTATTTTTTACTTGGCGGCTTTATGGTGACCCTCCAGTTGACTGCCTGCGCTTTGAGCGGAGGGATTGTTCTGGGGGCCTTGGTTGGTCTCGGACGGATAGCAAGAAGCAAATGGATCTACTACCCCGTAACCCTATATGTTAATTTCCTCCGCAACATACCGCTCATTCTGGTAATTTTCTGGTTCTATTTCATTATGCCCATCATCGCGGGAAGACCGATGAATCCTTTTCTTTCGGCGGTGATTTCATTCATCATTTTTGAAGCCACATATTTCGGGGAAATCTTTAGGGCCGGGTATCAGTCAATCAGTAAAGACCTTATTGGCGCAGCTTACTCAACCGGTATGACTTACGCCCAGACAGCTCGCCATATCCTCATTCCCATCGCATTTAGGCGCATGCTACCCAGTTTGATTACCCAATCCATCGTCACTTTCCAGGACACCAGTCTGGCCTTTGTCATTGGGCTGCAGGAGTTTGTCCGGCGAACTTCTATTGTTGATAACCTTGAGGTGCGCTCCATTGAGCTCTTTGGCTTCGTGGCTATTGTGTTTTTTGTTTTCTGTTTTACCGGGTCTAGAATTTCCCGTCATTTCGAAGAAAAGGGTAGAAGGACAGGGGTACTATGATCGAAATAAAAAATGTTAGCAAGTGGTTTGGCGATTTTCAAGTGCTGACCGATATTAATGAAACCATAGAGAGGGGACAGACCGTGGTTATTTGTGGTCCGAGCGGATCCGGGAAAAGCACTTTGCTTCGCTGTATTAATGGTCTGGAACCATACCAGAAAGGAGAAATTGTCGTAGATGGTATTTCCCTGAGCGATTCCAAGACCAATCTTTATAAGCTCCGAGAGAATATCGGTATGGTCTTTCAACGGTTTGAACTTTACCCGCATATGACAGCCCTTCAGAACATCACATTGGCCCCCATGAAGGTGCGCAAGTGGTCAAAAGAAAAGGCCGAGGCAAAAGCCATGGAGCTACTTGACCGTGTCGGAATCCCTGAAAAGGCAAACGCTTACCCGGCGAACCTTTCCGGCGGCCAACAACAGCGAGTGGCCATCGCCCGCTCCTTGGCAATGGAACCCAAGTATATGATGTTTGATGAACCAACCTCGGCCTTGGACCCAGAAATGATTCAAGAAGTCCTCGACGTCATGATTGACTTGGCCAAAGAGGGGATGACAATGATTGTGGTCACCCATGAAATGGGCTTTGCCCGGGAAGTGGCCGATGAAATCATCTTCATGGATTTTGGAAAGATCGTCGAAAGGGGGACTTATGAGGAGTTCTTCAACAACCCCAAGAGTGAAAGGACCAAGGAATTTCTGAGACAAATACTCTAGAAGGACATTGAGGGAGTAGTCTCAATCGGGAATTTAGAACTTAGCGGCTTCGCCCCAATTGGCCTCCGGCCCGCAGCGCGTATGCCGCAATAACAACGAGATGAAGCGCAACAGAGATCATTAGATCCCGCTCCACGGGAAATTGGACTTTTTACGAAGCCATCATAATTACAAATGAAAGAGAAAGTAATTGGTATCTTGGGCGGTATGGGGCCCGAAGCAACCTTGGACTGCTTCGGAAAAATCATAAGGAATGCGGTGGCCCGGAGGGATCAAGACCATTTGCGAGTAATAGTAGACTCTAACCCAAAGGTGCCTGACCGCACTGCTGCTATTCTTGGGCATGGAGAATCGCCTATCCCGGCCCTCATGGCTGGCGCCAGGGTTCTCGATCAGGCCGGGGCTGATTTTATCATTATTCCTTGTATTTCAGCACACTTCTTTCTGGACGAGCTTCGCAATCTGGTCAAGTTGCCTATCCTCTCTATGTTGGACGTTGTGGCAGAAGCCATTGAAAAGGGGTATCCCGAGATAAGAACCGTTGGCCTTATGGCCACTACCGGCACTCTCCGTGGCGGGGTGTTTCAGCAGAGGTTGAAGGAAAGCAACGTAGAGACCATTGTGCCCGAAGAAGAGGTTCAACAAAAGGTTATGGCTGCCATATACGATATCAAGGATGCTCAACCTTCCCGCTCCCGAGCCGAGATTTCCGCTGAGCTGATCTCCGTGGCCGAAACCCTTATCAGCCGTGGTGCCCGGGCGATTATCGCTGGCTGCACCGAAATTCCCTTGGTCTTAAGCCAAGATCACCTCTCTGTCCCTTACTTCGACCCCCTGCTTCTCCTGGCTCGAGCCGCCATCCGTCGGGCTGGCGGCAAGCCAAAAACACCCCCTTACTCCTGATCGGTTCCAAGCTCACGAATAAGACAGATTCGCAGACATGGACAGGAAAACAATATCGGACTATACTGACAGGAATGCCAGACATATGTGCAATTTGTCGACTAATGAGGAGGGACACAAATGAATCTTGCACGCTTTCCCCGGAGGAGGTACACCGAAGGACAAACACCGATTGAAAGGCTTTCACGCTTATCTGAGGCTCTAGGCGGACCAACCATCTATATGAAACGGGATGACCTTCTTGGTCTTGCCGCTGGGGGAAACAAGACCCGGAAACTGGAGTTCTTGGTTGCCGACGCCCTGGCGCAGGGAGCTGACACTCTGATTACCTGCGGGGCTGTTCAGTCTAACCACTGTCGTCTCACCCTGGCCGCTGCGGCCAAGGAGGGATTGAAGTGTCGACTGCTGTTGGAGGAGCGTGTGCCCGGGAGCTACAATCCCAGAGCCAGCGGTAATAACTTCCTGTTTCATTTAATGGGAGTAGAGAAGATCAAGGTTGTCCCAAGCGGCACTGATATGATGAAAGAAATGCTGGCGATGGAAGATGAGGTAGCCATGGAAGGGCGCAAGGCTTATGTTATCCCTGGAGGGGGCTCGAATCCAATTGGTGCGTTAGGCTACGCGTCTTGCGCAGAAGAAATTTTGGCTCAAGCCTTTGACAAAGGGGTGAGAATTGATTGGGTTGTCTGCGCCAGCGGCAGCGCCGGGACCCATGCGGGGCTGGTAACCGGATTTTACGGCACCAACAGCGCCATCCCGGTCGTCGGGATCAACGTTAGCCGCTCCAAGGAGGCCCAGGAGGAGCTGGTTTACAACCTGGTAAGAGAGACCGCTACCTACTTGGGCATCAAAGGCGAGATTTCGCGAGAGGCCGTACTGTGTTTCGAGGATTACGTGGGGCCGGGATATTCGCTCCCGACTCCTGAGATGACCGAAGCCGTCAAACTGGTGGCAAGAACCGAAGCGATCTTACTGGATCCCGTTTACACTGGTAAGGCCATGGCAGGACTCGTGGATTTGATTCGCAAAGGTCACTTTCACAAGGATCAGAACGTGCTTTTCGTACACACCGGAGGTTCCCCTGCACTTTATGCATATGTGGATACTTTCTTGAGCTGACGATCCCTAGAGGAACCGGCAGAAGTCACAGGTCCTTTCCGGGGATCGGGATCTGCAGATCCCGGAAGTGCTGAGGGCGTTTCATGCTTTGCCGCACAAAGCCTCTTGGAGCCTTACCTGCACCATTCCAATTCAAAATTGGAAAGCCTTGGCCTGAGGAATAGGCCGGGTTCACGGCCCGAAGGAACAGATAGATCCGGTCCTATCAATCGTCTGCCCCCTCCGATGGGCGATTTTATGTTTACTCCCTTTTTGCATTTTGCTATACTCCGCCGATCAAAATAACAGGGCATCCTGTTGAAATACGTCCGGTAACTTTTCTCTTTGGAGAACTTCAGGCGATTGGAAGGGAGGTGAAATCAAGACAACAACAGGTGAAGGATAGGGTCGTTGGGTTGTCGTAGATAGGTATTAACCTTGATGGCTTCGTAAAAAGTCCAATTTCTGCGTTCCGCTTCATCTCGTTGTGATTGCGGCGTACGCTAAGTACGCCTCATCACACGAGATTTGCGCGCCTTGAACTTGAAGCTTTTTACTTTGCCATCCCAATTTTGACTTTTTACGGGTTCATCAACCTTTAGTCGAAAGGAGTAGACATGGGCAGCAAGAAATGGATGAAATTCCTTATAACCTTGAGTATCTTTGCAGGGGTAATTACCTGGTCAACAGCAGAAGCTCCTGCGGCCAAGAAGTATACCATTAACTGCCTGACTGCCTGGCCCAAGACTGCATTTGAATCAGAACAGTTTCTCAAGATGATAGAGTTGGCCCAGAAAGAGGCAGATGAGAAATACCCCGGACAACTTAAAATTGTTTACAAGGGGGCAGGAGAAGTCATACGTAACAGGGAGCAGGTTGAGGCATGCCGCAGCGGCCTTATTGATATGGTATTTACTGCAACCAGTTATTACACCTCCATTATGCCGGAAATGGACACCTTTTCACTCTCTCCCATGCGTCCGTGGGAAGAGCGGGCCACCGGGCTCTATGATTATATAGAGAAACTCCACAATCAAAAGGCAAATGTCCACTTTCTCGGGCGAGTGGGGACAGGAACCTACTTTTACCTATTCCTCTCCAAATCCATAAGGGTAGTTGATGACCTGAAGGGCATGAAAATTCGCTCTTCGCCGACCAACATACCATTCCTGAAGTTGGTTGGAGTAGAACCGGTCAGTATGCCGCCTCCTGATGTATACACTGCAATGGAGCGGGGTGTGGTTGACGGTTTCATCCTTCCGCCCCATACCATTCGTGACTTTGGTCTTGTAAAGCCCTCAAAATACATGGTTCAACCCGGCATATACAAGGCCTGCCAGACCGTATTGATCAACCTCGATGTCTGGAACAAGCTACCCGGGCACCTCCAGGAATTGCTTGCCAGACACACCAGGGGCATGGCCAGATTCGCAATCAAGAATATACTCAACAGGGTCAATACGGAGTTTGACTCATTTAAGAAGGAGGGGATGACCTTTATCAACCTTTCCCCCCAGGAGGCGGAGAAATTCAAGAAACTGGCCTGGGATGCCCTCTCATCAACCATCAAAAAGAAGGCACCGGTGGAGACTGAAACTATTTTGAGGTATTTTAAGGAGAAATAGATTTTGGGGGCGGTTTAACAAGCCCATGAACTCTTATTTATTGAAGGAGGGGGAGGAATGTCAAGATTCTTGGAAAAAAGCAGTGCAGCCCTTGCGGTGATTGCGGCCCTCCTCCTCCTGTTCATCACCTTTACCATTGGTTACTCTATACTTACCCGTTCCCTTGGTCTGCACGCCCCGGTATGGACAGTGCAATTCAATGAGTACAGCCTCCTGTGGCTGACATTCCTTGGAACGGCCTGGGTCCTGTCAAGGAAGGGGCATGTATCAATACATCTTGTTTATTCACGCTTAAGTCACAGGGCTCAATTGATAATGAACCTCCTGCACAGCATTATGGGGCTAGGGTTATGCGGCGTGCTCTGCTGGTATGGTTGGGGAACTACCTGGGATCATTTTCAAAGAAGGGTTATTGATGTTCAACCCCTTGATATCCCGAAGGCTTACGTCCTTGTTGTTATCCCACTCGGTTTCTTTTTGTTGTCCCTTCAATTCCTGAAAAATTTTTACCATGCCCTCCAGGACCTCCGGTCCCAGTGGAGGGACGCGGAACAGGCCAAGCTCATTTCCTCCCCTCAATCGGGATCTAACGAGACTGCCAACCCGGGAGGAGAGTTATAAGAATGGAGTGGTGGGCGGTACTTCTCTTTTTTATCGGCGGGCTCATCATCCTGCTCCTCTCCGGGTTTCCAATAGCCTTTTCGTTCTTATTAATGGACCTAATCGGTATTCTCATCTTCATGGGGCCTTTGGGACTAAAACATGTCACTCTCAATATATTCACATCCATATCCACCTTTGTAATAGCACCTGTACCACTATTTATACTGATGGGTGAATTGATGTTTCATTCCCAAATTGCATATGACACCATTGATGTCCTTGACAGATGGCTTGGCCGGGTCCCTGGAAGATTGAGCTTGTTGGCTGCAACCAGTGGCACGATCTTTGCGGCCACCAGTGGCTCAACGATGGCAAATACTGCTATGTTGGGGACGGTATTGCTCCCGGAGATGAGAAACCGCGGATACAGCACTTCTATGTCTGTGGGGCCGATCGTTGGAGTAGGCGGTCTTGCCATGCTCATCCCTCCATCTGCGCTTGCAGTGGTACTCGCCAGTATAGGCAAAATTTCTGTCGGCCGGATCCTTATGGGCGGAGTCGTTCCCGGCCTTATCCTCGGCTGTTTTTTTGGTGCTTACATCGTCATATCCACCTGGCTCATGCCTCATATTGCCCCCCCCTACCAGGTCAAGCCCACGCCCTTAGGCCGAAAGATCTTCCTGACCGTCAAGTACCTCATCCCCATGGGTTTCATCATTTTCATGGTCATAGGGCTCATCATCCTTGGTTTTGCTACCCCAACGGAAGCTGCTGCTTCGGGGGTGATTGCCACCATGCTGGTTACGATTGTTTATGGTCGTTTGAGTTGGAAGATGTTGAAAGGCACCCTGACGGGGTCGGTCCAGATATCCGTTATGGTGTTCATGATTATTGCGGCGTCAAAGACCTTCAGCAGCATCCTGGCCTTTACCGGGGCCTCAACAGGGTTGACTGATCTGGTAAAGGGACTTGAAATTCACCCCATCTTGATTCTAATCTTCATGCAGCTGATCATTGCCTTCATGGGAACTTTCATGGAGGCCATTTCCATCATGATGATCTGCCTGCCGGTATTCATGCCCATCTCTCATGTCCTGGGCTTTGATCCTGTCTGGTTCGGGGTACTCATGCTCATTAACTTGGAAATGGGGCAAATCACCCCTCCCTTTGGTATGCTGCTCTTTGTCATGAAGGGGGTTGCCCCGAAAGACGTTACCATCGAAGAGATCTGCTGGGCAGCCCTGCCCTATATCATCTTTGACATCCTGATTATGGCCATGATCATTGCCTGGCCGGATATAGTTCTCTGGCTGCCCGGAATGCTCGGGAAGTAATATCCTTCCAAGGCCTTGAAGCCAAAGCTGTTGTATACCCGCGCTACTATTGTATCTCTTGCGCTATTCATGCTGGCTCCCGGTTAAGAGGCTTCCAGACCTGGAAGGCGATGCATGTACAATGGCCCAATTTTGTACAATGTCAAGCCTCCGGGCCGGAGCTGGCTTGGGCCCCTTCCGGTCGGCAGGCCCTATGTCCCCGCAAGCTGGAAAGGAAGAGAAGAATATTGACCCCTTGGGCGGAATAAGACTCGCGCTTCATCCCGGTAGGATAACAAACCACCTATGGGCGGACAGTAATACATTAAAGATTTGATGGCTTCGTAAAAAGTCCAATTTCTGCGTTGCGCTTCATCTCTGCCCCGTTAAATGGGCATTTTCCGCATTGAATCAAAGACCTGGAACCGTCAGAGAACATCGTGGGTTCAATAGTTGTGAATTCAGGGTTATTTAACGGGGTAAATGATTGCGGCGTACGC
>JAFDHB010000256.1 GCA_019308985.1 Deltaproteobacteria bacterium
ATGATCATGAGCATCTCTTCGAGGGCTTCCAGCTTTTGCTCCGGAGTAGTGGCTTCCCTGTATCGCTTTTCAACTTCGAAGTATTGGGGCGGTAGGTTTGCCGGCATAGGATCCCACTCCTTATCAAATATCTTCTTACCCAATCCCATCAAGGGATGTCAAGACCAGGGCGGGGAGGCAAGGATGATTCTAGCAGGCTCTAATGACGATCCTATGGCCTAATAGGGCTTTGAGCTCAAGACCGGTGGGAGCAGGTCGAAATCCGCTGGGGCTTAGGAAGGGGTGAAAGGTGTCGTTTCTGTAGCTCTAAATACAAAGGATGCGGGAGATGCTTTTCCTTACTTTATCCTCAAAAACCTGGTCCTTCCCCGCATGGGGGGATCTGCGGTGGGCCGGGATGCTTACTCTTTCAACTTTTCATGGAGCATTGAGTGTTCTAGTGCTGTTGCGATACGCCCGCTGAGGTCCCAGAAGAGGGGTTGATCGTCCCTGCGAAACCCGTAAGGCCTTTCAAGGGAATCGATATATATGGCCCCAAGGATCTTGGTGCTGCTCATGAGGGGCAGGCACATCACAGACCTGATCTTTAGGGATTTCAAGGTCTCCAAGGAGCCCGAGGTTTCCTCGTCGATGGTATCAAGCATAACGACAGGCTTGCCCTGCCTGAGAACCTGTTCTACTATGGGAGCGCTATAGCTGGATTTCGTGCCCTGAAGGGCCTTTTTCACCCTGGAGACCACTGTCTTGATTTGTCCCGTTTCCGGGTCGGTCAAAAGGATCACGGCCCTGTCAACCCTCTTCAAGATATCAAATATGTCTTCAAGTATCTTTCCCAGGATGTCCCTCAGATCCCTATTCAGGATATCTCCTTGAATCGTAGCCACCTTGTAGATGAGGTCTATATTTTTCTGAACCGTCTTGATCCTGTGACTGCCGGTGGGTGTAAGGCCTTCACTTCCGTTGACCCTGGACAGTTCAATGGAATCGAGGAAGGGCTGCATCTGCTCGACGCATCCCTTTCCGATACAGATTACCGTCATCCCTATTATTATAGGGACACCTTCCTTCACCGGAACTTGCTTTCCAGGGATTACCCGCTCCCCGTTGAAGAAGGTTCCGTTTCGGGAATCCATGTCTTCAATGAAGAAGCCTTCCTGTTTCTTGAGGATTTTGAGGTGAGAGCGAGAGACCGTGCCGTCTCTGACCTGGATATCGTTATCAGGTGAACGGCCGATCAAGGTGATATCCCCAAGGAGGTCAAAAGACTTACCCCTGTCCACCCCGCTTAGTATATGAATCTTAGTCATTGCCTTCCCTCAAGTCTGTTTCTCCCCGCCCAGGAGACATATCTTAACGGTCATAGGCTTCAACGCCAGGCAAAAACATTAAAATAGTAACATATCTTTTGAACGATATAAATTAATTTTATTAACTTGTTCTAAAGTCCTGTGTGCTCGGGGAAAAAGGAAATTGAAATCTTGAGAGCCCTTCTCCCCATATTTTTCGCTGTGATCCAAGAGCGTGCCCCTGGATGCGAGCGCGGGCCGGGAGGAGGGGAGGCCTCCAGCCTTGACAAGAGAGGGGGTTTTGCCTATGCTCTTCAATGCCCGAATTAGACAGCCGTGAGGTAGAAATCTCTCCCATGAAGTGCTCCAGTCATCCTTACAGAAATGCCGAATTCCGCTGCGTGTCGTGCAGAAAACCCCTGTGTGAAGACTGCGCTATTGAGATTCAGGATGGAAAATACGGGTGCATGAACTGCAGCTTGCGCTCCACTTTAGAGGAGATCAATGAAAGAAGACATGAAAAAATCAGCTCAAGAAACAAAAAGGAAACCGAAAAAGAGGCCAAGAAGAAAAAAAAGGCCTATCTCCGGATACTGATCCCTGTTTCAGTAGGGCTGGTGATCGCCATTGTGGAGCTGCTTCTCTATTACAAGATTACTTCCACGAGGGAGGTCGGGGCCTTTCAACCTGATGAGAATCCCTCGGCCTTTGTAATCGTGATACGTCAGGCCATAAGCGATTACTCACGGGACCACAAGGGCGTGGCCCCCGGGAGACTGGAGGAACTACTGGGCAAGTACCTACCCAAAGAAAGCGTCAGTGCAATGGATTTGGAGGCATTTCACTATGAGAGAAGGTCCCATTATTCCTATGTGCTTGAGCCGAGATACGCTCCAAATGATCTGCCCGTGGATCTTGTCTTTACAGACCAAGGACTGATCCTGGAGGGGTCGCAGTGAGGAAGAGTGCCAGCGGGTCCGGAGAGAGAGGTTTTACCCTGGTAGAACTATTGGTCACCATAGCCATAATAGGCATTCTTGCTTCCATCTCCGTGCCCCTGGCCAAGGCGTACAGGGTCAAGGCCGAATACAGCAACCTTATGACCACACTCCGCTATCTCATGGACGGAATGGAGACCTTCTATATCGAAAATGACAGATTCTATCCCACTGGCATCTGGGGCATGGTAAGGGTGGACAGGGGCGTTGAGAAGGAGATCCCGGAGCTGAAATACACTTTCCCCGCTGGGCACGAACATCGCTTCGACATCTATGCCCTCAACCTGGACTGGAGCGGGATGAAAATAAACTATTCCTACATCTACGTATATGCCGATTTCGATCGCGACAACAACGGCAGGAACGACTTGTACGTGGTGAACATGTACCTGAAGGACAGCACTCCCGTGGAAACGGGAGGAGTCTCCTATTACAGGACCATTAGGCGGATATGGTAGCCCCATTTCCTTTGGCCGGGCGGCGCTATTTTCAACAGAGCAAGGATCCTCTCCTTGAGGAGGAAGACATATTCGATCTCCCGGCCCTCCTTTTCTCTCAGGAGGGAGATAGTGTAATGGGGGATACGGTCCGAGATGTTTGTGCACAGGTAATTGATGCAGATCACATGTCGGGCCCTTAGCAGGCACCCTTTATCCCCAAGGAACAGACAACTTCTCGGGTCTTTTCGGGTCTTGGGGATGCTCTGTCCAAGGAGGAGGTTTATGAGGAGAATGGGGCCGTCGTAATGATCTTCCATGCCCTTGCCGCAGCAAGAGCCTCCATCCTGCCTTTCGCACGACTCACAGATGTCCCCGATGCCCGCCTCTGTCATGAAACGATGTGATTCAGATATGGATTGTTCAAGGCCTGCGCTCAAGGCCTGGAGGCTTGCGTCGTGGAGGAAGATCCCCCTAAATCCCTGGTAACAATTTTCCGCCCATGCGATCTTGGAGTGTATGGTGCCTTGGGGAGTAGCGATCATAGCCCACCACGTGTCCTATTTCTTTTTCCTGGTCCTTTGTGCCTTGCCCTTGCCTTTCTTGTTATCTTCTTTCTGTTCTTCCTCCCCGAACTTCCTTAGTCCTTCAGCAAGCTCTCTCAGTTTCATGTCCACCAGGTAGTTTATAGTCCCCTTTGGATAAGTACCATCTGCTCTGAGTTCCCCGGCCTTTTCCCCTGTCAATATTTCTATGCCCTCGTCAATGGTCTTTATGGCATAGATGTGGAATTTCCCTTTCTTCACCGCGTCCATGATGTCTTTTCGGAGCATGAGGTCCTTGACATTGCTTTCAGGTATCATCACCCCCTGCTTTCCGTTGAGCCCGACGCTTCGGCAGCAGTCATAGAATCCTTCGATCTTTTGATTTACCCCACCAATGGACTGTATCTCGCCCTTCTGGTTCACGGAGCCGGTCACGGCAATGTATTGCTTGAGGGGCACGCCGGAGA
>JAFDHB010000004.1 GCA_019308985.1 Deltaproteobacteria bacterium
CTTGGTGATGATGTTCGGGTGTATCCGGGACACGGACCTCCCACTACCATAGGCAGGGAGCGCATGACCAATCCCTTCTTTCGCCTTAGTCATGTCTCCTGAGGGTGTGCCAGGGAGAAGGGCAAAAATTCCCATGTTCTTCAGAAAACTCTATCCCGACGGAACTACTGGCCTTTCGCCTCTTCCCTGAGAAGGCCCTTCTTCACCTTCCCCAGGTCGGTCCTGGGGAACTCCTTGCAAAAAGTGAATTTCTTGGGCCATTTGAAACGGGCCAGGCGGCCCTCGCAAAAAGAAAGGATATCTTCCGACTTAAGACTGCAGCCACCTTTGCAGATGACAAAGACATGTCCCACCTCACCCCATTTCTCATCCGGGACTCCGACAACCGCAACGTCTTCAATTCGGGGGTGTTCCCTCAGGACCCTTTCAACCTCCGCTGGGTAAACATTTTCTCCCCCCGAGATGTACATGTCCTTTGCCCTGTCGACCAGGTAGTAGAAACCATCCTCATCCATTCTTGCCAGGTCCCCGGTGTGAAGCCAGCCGTTCCTGATGGTCCCTTGGGTTCTCTCGGGATCCCGCCAGTATTCATTCATCATGATCGTGCCCCGCACAACGATCTCCCCGATCTCGCCAGGCTTGCAAGGCCTTCCTTGCTTGTTCAGGATGGTAACCTGGGAATGAAACACGGGCCTCCCAACAGATCCAGGTTTACGAAGTACCTCGTCTTCTGATGCCCACAGGAGAATAGATGTCTCTGTCTGTCCCATGACGTGCCGCAGAGGGAGCCCCATCTCCCTGAACTGGGTCATGAATTCAGGAGTGACCTTCTCTCCGCCTATGGCGCATATCTTCAAGGAGGAAAAGATCGGCTTCTCGGCGTTCCATGCCTGCAAGAGAGACTTGTAAACCGTGGGCACTCCCAGAAACTTCGTAACCCTGTACTTCTGGATGTCTTCACGGGCCCTGTTGGGGTCAAATTTCGGATATATTATCATCGTGGCCCCTTTGTACAGCGTGGGTGTTGCCTGGATGAAAAGACCGCCTGAGTGAAACAGGGGCAACACGATGAGCATGATGTCATCGAAGTCCAACTTGAAAAAAATATCCGCATTCAGGCAATTGAAAAAGGTCTTCCGGTGGGAAAGCACCGCACCTTTAGGCTTGCCCGTAGTCCCGGAGGTATACATGATCACATGGGCCTCCTCTGGATCACTCGGCCCCTTTGATCCCTCTACGTCTGGGCGCTGACCGTTGAAGGCACCTATTTCAAGATTGAAATCCAAAAATTCCCCTTGATTCCCTGTCTTGCCAAGGGTGCAGAGCAAGAGCCGCGGCACAGTGTCTTTGATACCCGCCTTTGTTACCGTGTCCTTGAATTCTGAACCGAATATGAACAGGCGCGGCTCGCAATTCTCCAGGAAGTACTTCAGTTCCGCTTCAGCAGAGCGGAAGTTAATGGGAACAAAAATTATCCCCACCCTGGAGCACGCAAGGTAGAGTTCCATGAATTCAGGGCTGTTTTTCAACATGACCGCCACCCTGTCACCTTTTTCTATGCCCAGGGATAGCAGCCAGCAGGCTGTCCTGTTCACCCTTTTAACAAGCTCCGAGTAACTGATTTTCTGGCCTTCAGCTACAATGGCGGTCTTGGCGGGGTTTA
This sequence comes from Deltaproteobacteria bacterium, assembly GCA_019308985.1. The sequence goes on from JAFDHB010000004.1 coordinate 1,664, forward strand.
TTTCACACCAACGCCTTACTATGGAAGAGATGTTCATGGACTCGATCACTTTTTGCCTTCGACCTCGAACAGGCAGTACTCATCCCCTTTGGCCACGCAATATGTCTCATCTGCCTCGCACTCTCCTTCAAATAGGACTGTTGCCATCCCTGCAAGCACACCACGAATGAGATGGCATACCCCATGGCTGGCTTTACCATAGCTTTGGGCAAAGGGGGAATTGGAAACTGAAACACACAGCCTCTTTTCTTCAAGGCTGTACTCCTTGAGGGTGAACTTTCCCCAACCGATCTGGCTTCCCATGCTCATCATGAAGTCGATGATTTCCCTGTCAGAAAGCTCGTGCATCTCCTTGTATTTCTTGGTCGATAGGCGTCCGCCGGAGAATCCACCTTCAAAGAGTTTTTCCTCCGCCTCCGAACCAAACTTCTCTCCAAGGGCCTTTTGAAACCCAGAGATAGTCTCGGGCCTGATCAACAGATACCGAACACCCTTGAAAAGTAGCGCGCCCCTACCCTTATCATATTGGATCTCATCCAGTATCAGTTTCTTGGACATGTCAAAAATAATCCACCGTGGATCGGTACGGAAAATGCACGGAAATGCATCTTCTTGGGCATTCTTCTTCGCAGTTTCGACATACGAGACAGCCTTCCATGTTGATCACCTCGATGCATGTTTCCCCTTCATCAAAACCAAAACAGGGGACGGGGCACGCATCAATGCATCTTCCGCACATAATACATGCTTTCTGATATTAAGAAATCCTTAAGCTCCCGACCAGATCCGAAAGTTTGCTGATACCCTGCTCCTGCATATAGGTCTCGATTCCCTTGATGACTTCCAATGTGATCCCGGGATTGACGAAATTCCACGTGCCGCTCTGTACCGCAGACGCCCCGGCGATGATAAACTCCAGGGCGTCTTCAGGAGACGAGATCCCGCCTATACCAATGACCGGTATGTCCACGGTCCTACTAACTTGCCAAACGAGATAGAGGGCCAGGGGTTTGATAGCAGGACCCGCAATTCCTCCAGTGATATTCCTGCCGAGCTTAGACCCGCGCGTCTTTATGTCTATCGCCATACCAAGGGGTGAATTAATCAAGGATATGGCATCTGCACCGTTTTCCTGGCATATATCTGCGAGTTGCCTTATGCCAGTCACCATGGGAGTAAGCTTAATGATGAGCGTCTTGGAAGTGGCCTGCCTTATGCCACGAACAAGCTCTCTGGTGATCCGGGGATCAACACCGAAATGCATTCCCCCCCGGTCCAAGTTAGGACAGGAGATATTCACTTCTGTCGCATCCACCCTATCCCCTTGCACCCTTGTGCTCAACCACGTGGTCCCCTTCCCGAGCACCAGGTAGAGAATGTCCAACCGGGTCCTCCCCTTTTCCTCCTGAACTTGGTGCACGCTGAAGGGTCTTCTAAGCAGAGGATCCGTGCCTTGGCCACACAAGATGCTATAGAACTGACCAGGCCGAGGTATCGTTCCTGAATCGCTTATGTCCAGGGAAATCTTGTAGTAGTTATGCTTCACCTTGGTGTTGCTAATGACAGGATATTCCATGGGAAAAGTCGTTATCTACATACCTGTTAGGGGTTTCTCCTTCCTTGTCTAAGCCTTCGGGTTTCCTCCGGGTCGATTTCCCCGTCTTCCCTAAAGGCAACCCCGTAGTGTTTTCTGGCGGATTCCATACTTACCTTGCCCTCTATTACATCTCGTCGGACAAGTACAGGGTCCCTTTCATGGGGCGGACCGTAGCCCCCGCTTCCCGGCAGCCGAATACTCAGAACACTCCCTGCCTTTAGTTCTTCCACCCCCTTGGACTTGCATCTTCGCTCTTCCTTGGTACCCGGATTCAGAATGAGGCTGCCGGTAGTCCCTTCCATTCCTCCGAAAAGACCCTGGGGCCTGAACTTCTGTCTGTCAGAATACCGGGCCCAAACCACGTCCGTCAGGAAGCAGATGTCCCTGCGAAGGGCAAGACCCCCTCTGAACTTGCCAGGACCTCCTGAGTCAGGAATCAATTCGTACCTTTCGATCATGACCGGGTTTTCCAGTTCCGCCGCCTCCAGGGGGGTGTTGAGGAAACGACCGAGATGAAGGTCCTGGCCGTCAGGTCCGTCTTTTGAGGGTCTGGCGCCCGCCCCTCCTCCCTGCATCTCGATGTAGCAAAAGGGTCTTCCCGTCTTGGGATGGGTACCCATGAAACTATTCGTACAAGCCTGTCCATGGCTCCCCGCTACAACCCGATCAGGGACCACGTGGCTCATCGCCTTCAGCATGGCTTCCGTTATCTTGGTCATGGTCTGGCTGCGGGCCGTCACCCCTGCCGGCGGTATGGGCCTGGTTATGAGGCCTTCCTCGCCTTCTACGGTTATCGGCTTGAAGGTCCCTGAATTAACGACCATGTAGGGATCAATAATGCCGACCATTACGTAGAAGACCCCGCCTTGGCTGCAGGACCAGGGCGAATTGACGTTACCTTTGGCCTGTGGGCTGCTGCCCTTGAAATCTACCTTCATCTCATCATCTTGTATGTTGACATTGACCTGGACTCTCAGGGGTTCCTCCGATTGCCCGTCATCATCCAGGTAATCGACTCCGGTATAGTGGCCATCCGGCATCTTGCGGATGGCGTCCCTGACAATTCTCTCACCATACTCAATGAGCAGCCGGGTGGAATCCAGGAATATCTCCAGGCCGTATTTCTCTACCAGGGTCTTTACCCGATCCACTCCCCACATAGTCGTAGCAGCCTGGGCCCTGAAATCATCAAGCGTCTTTTCTGGTATCCTGATATTCTTTTCAATTATCTCAAAGATCTGCGAATCCTCTTTTCCTCCCCTGAAAAGTTTGACAAAGGGAAGCCTTAATCCTTCCTGGTAGATCTCTGTGAGACCCCCGGCGACGCCGCCGGGCACGGCCCCTCCCATATCCAGTTGGTGCGCGATGTTGGCCACAAAGGCAATCAGTTGCCCGTCAAAGAGTACGGGGGAGAAAAATTGCATGTCAAGGAGGTGTTGACCCCCTAGATAGGGGTCATTGCAAATGATTACATCGCCTTCATCAAATTCCTTGATCTTCTCGATCATCCTCTTGGCTGTTTCCGGCAAACTAAACAACATCAGGGGACAAAGATTAGCCTGGGAAAGGATCCCTCCGGATGAGTCCAGCACCGCACAGTTGATGTCCATGATCTCTTTGACGATCGTGGTACGACCCATGCGCATGAGATTGTAACCCATATCGTTCGCTATGGCCTCCAATCCGTATCTAATTACCTGCATTGTTACCTGATCTGCTTTATAGGTCACGGCGCCCCCTCACATTCCGAAACTTCCCAGTTCCCATTCCATACCTATGGGGCCTTGATCATAATCACAATATTTCCAAACTCATCCACCTGCCCCTCCCAGCCCTCTGGGATGAGGGTAGTCGATATCTTCTCCTCTATGATGCACGGTCCCGGGACCGTGGTTCCGCAGCCCAGACGACCCCTCTCATAGATCGACGTTTCAGTCCATCCCTTTCCCCTAAAATATACGGGGCGTTCTTCCTTCAAGGCGTCCTTGAGGGGTGTTGGATTGACCGGGCTCTTGGACATGGACAGGCCGGGATTGCGCCCGATGCTCCTCACCCTGAGGTTGATAATCTCCACCTTTTCCCTTGGCTCACAGTAAGAGTACACTTGCTGGTGAAGATCATGGAAATCTTCTATCAGGGTTTTCAGTGACTTCTTGTCGAAGGGAACAGATCTCCTGACAGGAGTGTTCAGCTCCCACGATTGACCTTCGTATCTCAAATCAGCCGACCAGCTGATAACCAGGTTTTCGTCTCTTACACCCTCTTTCCTTAGCTGCTCTCTGCCATCTCTCTCCAGGTCAAGAAAGGTCTCCAAGATAACCTCAGGCGTAACATCATCTTGCTTCGCCGCAATAGTCCTGACCCCGTCATGCTGGATATCGGCAACCACGAGGCCAAGGGCTGAGAAATTACCGCACATGGGAGGGACAACGACCTTTCTTATGTTTAATTCAGCAGCGATAGAGACGGCGTGATTCGGGGCTGCGCCCCCGAAAGGCACAAGGATGAACTCCCTGAGATCATATCCCCTTTCTACCGAAATTCCGCTTATGCCTTTTGTCATGTTTGCATCAGCAATGTCTATGATGCTCCGGGCCGCTGCTTCTATACTCAGGCCCATGCGCTCTGCTACCATCCCTATTGCTGATTTCGCCTTCTCAATGTAAAGAGGGATATTCCCTCCCAGGAAATAATGGGGGTTGAGCCTCCCAAGTACGAGGTTGGCATCCGATACCGTCGGAAGCTCTCCTTCCCAACCATAGCATGCAGGTCCCGGTGAAGATCCTGCACTCTGGGGCCCCACGTACAATACCCCGCCCTGGTCCACCCATGCTATGCTCCCTCCTCCTGCCCCTATTGTCTTCAGGTCCACCATGGGGAGCTTAATGGGGTAATCCGTAACACCGCCCCACGTGGTGGTCTTGGGTATTCCCCTGTCTATGATGGAGATATCAAAGGTCGTACCGCCCATGTCGGCACCCACTGCCATTTCATGGCCCATCAAGCGGCTGATAAAAGCGGTTGCTATGGCACCTGCGGCAGGCCCCGAATTGATCAAACTTGCGGCATAGTCTCTTGCAAGCTGGGCCGCCATTGAACCGCCGTTACTCTGCATGATATGGAGTTGAATCCTTCCGTACCTGTTGTTCAAGCGGCTCAAGAGGTTGTCCATATACTTTTGGATGACGGGTCCCAGATACCCGTTCATGACCGTCGTGCAGGTCCTCTCGTATTCTCTGAATTCGGGACAAACTTCCGAAGACAGGGACAAGAAGACCCCCGGTGTCATTTCTTTGCAGATCTCCGCCACACGATGCTCATGGGAAGGGTTGAGGAAAGAAAACAGGAGAGAAATTATGATGGCATCCACCCTTTCAGCCCTCAGAGAAGCAACCGCTTCACGGACCGAATCTTCATTCAAGCGCCTGTGAACCTCTCCCAGGCTGTTGATGCGTTCTTCGACACCTTTTCTCAAATTCCTGGGAACCAGTGGAGGCGGATTATCAACCTCGAAATCAAAGGCGGCCTCTTTCGGCCTTGCAACCCTCCGAATTTCCAGGACATCTTCAAACCCTTTTGTGGTTATCAATCCTACCCTTGCGCCTTTACGCTCTATGATAGCATTGGTGCAGATCGTCGTCCCGTGGATAAGGTACTCTACTTCTCCTATACCCTTTCCCGACATTTGAAGTATCTCCTCTAATCCACGCAGGACACCCTCGGCGAGGTCATGGTGGGTGGTCGGCGTCTTCGTGTACAAGAATTCCTTCTCCTTTTCGTCCCAAAGGACAACGTCTGTAAACGTCCCTCCTACATCTATCCCAATTCTCATCTTCGCTCCACTCCGTGGCAATGCCTCATTTACCGTGCTTGTATTCCAACCTCAAGGACCCGGTGGGATGCAACCCATCTTTTCCACTCAAAGGCGAATTGAGTCTGAGAGAGTCGTAAAACCCGTGGTTCTCCTTTAAGTAAATCAGCGATATTCATTCCATCAGACCAGGAAGATAAAGGGCCAGCCAAGGGAAGGCCATAACCATCGCCATTGCAATAGCATCACAGATCAAGAATGGAAGACCGGCCCTGTAAATATCTTCCATTGTCGTTCCCTCAGGGGCAACTCCCTTCATAACGAAGAGGACTAGGCCAAAGGGCGGGGTTGTCGTGGCCATCTCCATGTTGATGAGCATGATGGTCCCAAACCAAAGCGGATTAAAGCCAAGGCTTTCAACCACCGGCATATAGACCGGCAGAGTCACCATCATGATGGTCAAAGGTTCCATAAAAGTTCCCATGAAGATTAGAATGATTTGCATAAATATCAAAATGATAATCGGGTGCAAATCAAGGCCAGAAGCCAATTTGACCAATCCTGAACTTGCCCCGCTGAAGGCCAATATCTGTGAGAAGGCCATGGCTCCTGTCATGATCATAAACATCATTACGGTTATCTTGATGGTATTGGAAAGAGAACTGGATATGACGTCCCAGTCCCAACCACGGTATATGAAAACAAGCACAAAGCAGCCAAAGGCCCCTAAGGCAGCGGATTCGGTGGGTGTTGCAATGCCCAAGAACATGAGACCGATAACCAAAAAGACGATAAATCCCAGAGGGAGGACATATTTACAGGTAAGGACGATCTTCTCGAGAAAAGGGCTGGCCGTCAAATCGTAGGGAGGAGCCAATTCCGGCTGGATTATGGATCTTATGACTATGTAGGCCGTATAAAGGATGGCCATTAATATACCCGGCAGGATGATAGCCACTAATATGCCACCTACCGACACCCTACTCAAGGACGCCCATAGGACCCCTAGAGCACTTGGAGGTATCATTATTGCCAGCCCGCCGCTACCCAGGATAGGACCGAGAGTCATTGGTTTTTCATAGCCACGCTTCTGCATTTCAGGGACCAGTACTGACCCCAGCATAGCACACCCGGCCATGGCAGACCCGCTTAGGGCAGCGAACAAAGTCCCTCCTCCAACGGCTAGCAGGCTCAATCGTCCTGGGATTCTTCCAAGCCATTTATCAAGGGTGTCCATCATTTTGGGAGCAATTCCAGATCGGAACATGATCTCTCCCATCAAAACAAACAATGGAACCGGTAATAAAGAAAAGGTCGCCACTGATCTGTAAATACTTCTAATTAGCTGGCTTAGGCCTGCTTCTCCTCCCCAAAAAACATAAACCCCTATGATGTTGACAAACAGGAAAGCAAAGGCAACCGGTACCCCTAAGACGAACAAGACCATGAGGCATATCAATATTACGATAAGGATCATCCACCATTCCATGAAAATGGACCTTTACTTTTTCTCAAGACTTGCTTTTTTCGTTTCTATCAGGAAGCCGGTAGTGAAAATCACTGTCCTTCTCATAAATTGGACAAATAGCATCAAACTCCCAATCGGAATAATAACGATAATAATCGAAACAGGAATTTCCATTGCAGTGGGTGTATACATTCCCCTCTGGAAGTAATGCCATGTAAGCTTGAAGCCTAAAACGGTCAGGGTTATGGAAACAAATCCACCTATCATTGAAGTTAATATACCAAAGAAGGCAACCTTATTTGGCTTTAGTCTATTTACAATAATGTCGACCTTTACGTGCCCTTCTTCCCTCAACAGCCATGCGGCCCCAAGGAAGGTCACATACAAAAGCAGGCACTCAGTAACCTCTGTGACCCAAACCAAAGGATGATTAAAGAAATATCTCAAAACGACCTCTAAGCACACCGAAAGCATAATAAAGACAAGGATCAGACACGCGAGAAGACTCATAAAGTTCATGGCATGATCAAAAACAGCTAGGAATTTTTTCATATTACTTCACCCTCATTCCCATTCATGAGTCCCACGTAGGTACGGTGTACTCTTCAAAAGAAATCGGCGATTCCCCCAAAATAGCTCATGCCAAGAAGCATGTATGACTTTAGCCTTTCTAGGATTTGGGGGCTCAGCAATCTCTTTTAAGGTGTGAAAGACATTGACAATAATGCTACTCTGCATGCCAGCCGGGACGCCAGTTGCACCATTATCATGTCCAGATTTCATTGCATGCGAATAACGGGAACAGCTATGCGACCGCCACACCCCTGTGGCACGCGAACAAGGTCGTACTGAAGCAATTTCACCACTTCCAAGAGATTCCCGAGCCCCTTACGGATTCGATCAATGTCTTTCAAACAGCTAAGGTTTGCAAAAACACGAATTGGATACAAAACACTAACTGAATAAAACCACGAGATTATCTCTGCCTGGGAGGGTAATGAGATCCATTAAGGGAAAGAAACAAACTTTCGGGCTATGATCGAGCCATAACCCTACAACAAGTCTTCGTCGTCGCTTCGTAACTCAGTTGCCCGTTAGTTTCTTGAGGGTGGGAACAAGATCAGGCACCTTTTTCTCCAGGTCTTCCCACTCAGCGCTGTATGCGGCATCAAGAAACTTCTTTGTATCCTCGGGGGAGAATTTGATCCTTATGATTCTCATTTGATCATACCTTTTCCATTCTTCACCAATTTTTTTCCTAAAATAGGCAACCATCTCGGGCTCAAACTCGACTGTTATGTCCTTGATCATTTGCTGAGTCATTTTGTCAAGGCCATTCCATACGTCCAAATTCATGAGTATCAGGGTATTCTGTCTAGTATAGAAAGGTATGTCGATGATATACTTGCAACGCTTCAGCCAGCCCCAATCCGCAGGCCCCAGGGTCGACCACCCAAATCCATCTACCAATCCCCTTTCCAGGGCAGTGTATGTTTCCCCGAATTTTACCGTCACGGGAATGATACCAATTTTCTTCATGAACCTATCATACAGGGCGGCAGTCCTCATCTTGAGGCCTCTCAGTTCATCAAGGGTTTTGATTGGCCTGTTTACCCTCAAATAGAATGGGTCGTAGAGCCACGTACCCAGGAACATCATTCCGATCCTTTTATGACGCTCGACCATAAAATCATAAAACCCCCCCGGTTTGCGTTCTTCGGCCATAGATAACTTTGATAACTGGAAGGCATTTCCTTCGGGAAGCAATGGTGCATAATAGGCGGCAGGATTAAATATGACTTGAACGGTATTACTCTGCAGGGCTTCAGCCTGATCGAAACCCGGAATAACCTCCGGTCCGCCTACCCAGTCGATCTTAATTGCATCCTTGCATTGCTCGTTCACCCGGTTTACCCAGACATGTATCATCGCACAAAGGGGATGGTTTTTGGGCAGGAAACTAACAGCCTTCAAAGTCCTTGGACCTGCCATTGCTGGTGAGGCCAGAGTGACGCAAAGCCCTGCCATAAAAAAGATCAATAAAGTGTAACCTAAGAATTTTTTCATGTCAGTCCTCCCTTCACTTTAAAAGGTTAGGGGTCAAACAAAACTTGGTATACACCAAACAATTTGATTTCACCTCCTTTCACCAGGTATCCCGGAAGCCCCAAGGTGATATCTAATACAACACCTTTTAGACCGCACCAGCATTGCGGGATGAAGTCAATTCTTATACATCCGTGGCTGAACATCAACCACAGTTCCTTCTCCCACTCTTACATCTATCACCTTTCTCTTCCTCTCTCGCCCTCTTCCTTCTACATTAATTTATCATGGGGTGAGTGTCTAATCATTATAGGCAGAGAGGGGAAGTGATCTTTGGGTTCACCAAGTTCCAGGTTCCTGTTTGAGTCGCTGATACACCGGCAGATAAAGATCCGGGTCCAAAGAGCCCGGCTTTGCTCAACCCCTGAAAGGGGCTATGCCCGCAGCAAGCAATGACATTGAGAAGCCAGAAGTCAGGAGTCAGAAGAATTTTGATTGCGCTTCGCACTAATAAGGTCATAACGTATTCGGCATTGGCGAAAGCTTTATTCTGGCTCCTGGATTCTTCGCCTGCATATCACGGCAAAGCCATCATCTCTAACCTGGCCCAAAGGACCAGGTTTTTCAGGATAAAATAAATAACGACTGTCAGAACCAAGAAGGCTTACTCTATGAACACTGGTTCGCGCAGGATCATTGATATGGCCTCCTTAGTCGTTGAGGCCAGGTGGGGATGAGTATCTTCCAGGTTTGTCACCTGTCTCAAATGATCCGCCGTCCGGGTGATCAGTGATGTCATATCCCCTTCATCCACCGGAAGAAAGGACAGGAGAATATCCCATTCGACCCCTTTTGCCCACAGATAGACCAGGGCTACCGGCCAAAAGGGAATGGGTGGATTCTCGAAACCCCTTTTCACCTTCAGCCTGCGGATCTCTTCTATCTGAGAAAGGATCCTCTCAAAGGCGGTCTCGCATTCCCTCAGGTCTGCCGGGCTTTCACCCCTGAACTCAAGCTCCTGGATCCTGTCCCAAACAAAGGATGCCATGCACCCTGCCATTACTTCCGGTGCAAGTCCGTCAAAGCCGCCTTTCCTTATAGCTTCAGCGATCAAGAGGGGATGATCCAGCCTCAGTTTCGATGCCCAGACGCCGTCCGGCGTTAGTCTTTCTTTTTCGTCGACAAAACCCGTCTCTTGCAAAAACCTCAAGTGCTTCTTGAAGCTGACCCACAGACCGGGGCCCATTCCTTCCAGGTGATAGGCCAGGGAACGATACTCCTCCAATATTCTACGAAGCGCCCTATCCTTCATCCTATGGCAGGCCCGCCTATGCTCGCACGCCTCACAGGGGAGCTCCTCCAACTTCCTCTTCACATTGTCCAGTTCTTCGGAGGTCAGCTCTTCCCCTTGAGATTCCAACTCCAATACTTTGAGATCACCCGGGTTGACGCCATCAAACATTGTTTGGATCCTCTCCTGGGAATAATCCTCGGGCAGATCCAGACGATAGTCGTACAGGAGCTTGATTTTTTCAAAAGGGACTTTCCTCAGACGAATCCTCTGTTTTCTTGTCCTTACCCTTTTCTTGATATTGTGGGCCGCGCATATGAGTCGCCCCCTGTCCCAAAACACATGAAAAACCACATAAATGTCTCCATTCTTATGAAGAAAGAGGCACCCTGCCTTGAGGTGTTCCCTGTATGTTGCCAGGCGTTTCTCCAGGGCAATTTCCTTGCTCAGTTCTCTCGCCCTCTTACCCAGTTCTTTCATCTTCTGTATGTTCTCAATCACCTCATTGGGATCCCCGATATCGCACCTTCCCTTTGGGAGGACCTTCTTGAGCCCAATCAATATCTCTTCCCACTTCCCGTGGACAGATGAGTCAGTGGCCTTTTCCTGGTACGCTGCGAAGGAACGATCTAAGAGATCTTTTACCTCCAGGGGCTTGTGGGAAAGCAGCAGGTTCAAGGTCATGGAGAAGTTGATGTGGATTTGACTCGTGATTGGTTCTGGAGGCGAATCTTTCAGTTCCTGAATAAGCTGCGGGTCCTGATGCAGGCCCGGCACGACAAGTGCGAAACCTATATTATCTTTTCCCCTCCTTCCTGCTCGACCTGTCATTTGATGGAGTTCTGTGGCGGTCAAATTCTTGAATTCATGCCCATCATATCGATCGCTTTGGACCAGCACTATGGTCCTTGCAGGAAAATTCACTCCTGCCGCCACAGTGGAGGTGGAGAAGATCGCCTCCAGGTAACCCTTATTCATCATCTCTTCTATCAGTATCTTCCAGTAGGGGAGTTGTCCTGCGTGATGGGAGCCTACGAGGCTCTCCAGGAGCGGAATCAACTGTCGATGCCCCCTTAGGTGAGGATATTTTTCCAGGAAAAGCTCCACCTCCCTCTTCAGCTCTTCCTTGAAACTGCTGGGCTTAGGGCTGGGCGGACATGTCAGGAGGGCCCTGTCGCAGTCCACCCTCGACTTCAAAAAGAATATGGCCGGAAGCAGGTCAAACTCCCTGAGGCATCTGATAATACCTCCATAGTCCGCTTCTCTTCGCCCCCTCCTTTTCCGGGTCATCTGATGGCTTTCGACGAACTTCTTTACCCTGGGACTCAATCCCCTCTTACCTCCCAGGGGAACAATGAGCCCGTCAGGAAACAAGAACAGCATTTCAAGGGGCACAGGCCTTTCATTGGATCGGACCACCTGTGCCCTTGTGCCCCTGTTCTCCTGTAACCAAGAGGCTATTTCTTCTGCGTTGGATATGGTCGCCGAGAGCAGCAGGAGTCTCACCCTTGAAGGAAGGTATATCAAGACCTCTTCCCACACCACCCCCCTTTCCGGGTCGCTGAGATAGTGGGCTTCATCGAGCACTACGAGGTCTGCACCGATATCTACGCCCTCATGCATTGCATCGTAGAGTTGATTCCTCAATATTTCGGTCGTACCTACAATGATAGGGGCGTCTGGATTTTCTTTGCGATCTCCGGTGAGTATGCCGCAGTTTTCAGAGGCAAACTTCCGACAGAACTCGGCATAGATGCTGTTTGACAATGCCTTTAAGGGAGATGCATACCAGGACTTGAGCCCCTTCGCCAGGTATTTGCTGATTGCCTGCTCGGCTATCCAAGTCTTTCCTGCGCCGGTGGGGGCACTAACCAGGACATCGGAGTCCTCTACTTTTTTGATCGCTTCGAGTTGAAAGGGATCCGGGATGAAGGGGGCGAGCCCCGGTACCCCTATCTTCTTGAACAGGCGCTTGAGACTGAGATCGAGTCTCGGATTTTCATAATCCTTCCTTTTTCTTGAACCAGTCTTCCGCGCCTGAACAGGTCTTTTCACGAAAGGGGCCCGTTCATAGGTCTGTTCTCTCTTCATCTGAATCGGAACAATCCGTTCTTCGATTTCACTTTGTCGGTCGTTTCATTTTAGTCCTTTACCAGTTCATAGGCAACCAGGTCCATATCCGCCAGGCGTCCCTCCATGGTAGAGTTGAGATCCAGTTTCTTGAGCGCCTCTCCGGCCTCCTTCAGGACCTGAGACGTGCCGTGGGCTATCCTGTGGCCGTTAATGAAGACCTTTTCAACAACTTCCCTGGCAAAGAGCCTGGCCGCGGCCTTCATGAATTCTGGAGACCTGCCATCACCCCCATAAGTTGCTGTCTTTTCGCACAACGCCTCTCCAATTTCGCACCAGGTTATCATGTCTGCGATCAAGAACATGACATGTTGGGATTTGGTTAGCTTTGCACCCCTGGCGCTGAGGATAATATCATTCATCGCCCTTACAGCCCGGGACAGGAGATCTCCACCACAATCTGCCGGTAGCTTTTCCAATTTCTCTGCCATGTTCTCATAGAACTTTCCCTTTGAGCGTACGGTCTCTCTCACCCTGAAGATGGAAATTATGTTCTGCTGAATTTCGCTGGTCCCTTCATAGAGGGGCGATATCTTCACGTCCCGTTTTATTTTTTCAACCTCGAATTCCCTCATGTACCCATATCCGCCAAAGGCCTGGATCCCGTCGTTCGCCATGCAGTCTCCGGCTTCGGTGGCAAAATACTTTGCAATGGAACCTTCCACCTGAAGCTCTTCATCGCCCGTGTCAAGCCTCCTTGCGGTCTTCTCTATGAAAGCCCGTGCTGCTTCCAGTTGAACTGCATGGGGGACCAGGAGCTTGTGAGTATAGCCTTGCTTTTCCGACAGTGTCGTCCCGAACTGCACCCTTTGCTTGGAATAGGCAATAGCCTTTTCAAGAGAAGACATGCCCCCGCCCAGGCCGAAGGTCGCGACCATGAGCCTTGTGTACCCAAACACCTGGTTCGCCTGTTTGAGCCCTTGCCCCTCTTTTCCCCCCACCAGGTTCTCTGCCGGGACAAAAAGGTCCTCCAGGGTCAATGGACAGGTATCAGAGGCCCTTATGCCGTGTTTGTCTTCGTGCTTTCCCGGTATCAGCCCCTTTGTCCCGCCTTCTACTATGAAAAAGGAAGGACCCTCCGGGGTATCGGCCAGGATCGTATACAAGTCCGCCACACCCCCATTGGTGATGAACTGCTTCTGCCCGTTTATCACGTAGCCCTTTACATTGCCCTCTTCATCCAAGACCCTTTCCGCCTTTGTCTTTAAGGCCTGCACATTGGAGCCTGCTTCAGGCTCGGTCACCCCGTATGCAACTATCAGGCCTTCTTCTGCGATCTTAGTTATCCACTTTTCCTTCTGTTCGGGCGTTGCCCCCACCCTTATCGGGTCCATGCCAAGGCATATGGCGAGAAAGGAAGTAGCCACGGCCAGGTCCATCTTGGCCATCCTTTCCGATACTATGGCGATCTCCGTCGCCCCGGCTCCCAGGCCTCCGTATTCCTCTGGAATAAAAATCAGGTGTAGAGCCACGTCAGGCCCGAGCATAAAACGGATGAGTTCCATTGGGAATTCTCCAGAGTGATCCATTTCCAACTTTTTCTCCAAGGGCAACCAATCTCTTTCCAACTTAGATATGGTATCCAGCACCATTGTGAGGGTTTCGGTATCCATTCTTGATTTCGATGTCATATAACAACCACCTCCACGCTATTTCAATTTGATGATCTTGAATTTCGGGTACATGCCATTATCGAAGGTAGGGTTTTTCCGAAAGCATCATTAATACTCTATTCCTCTTTGAGCCCTAACTCCCTCCTTATAGGGATGCTTTACGTCCTTCATCTCGGTGACAAGGTCAGCGACTTCGACAATATCAGGATGGGCATTTCTGCCGGTCAGTACCAGGTGGAGATCCGCCGGTTTGTCCCGTATGGCCTCCAGGACATCCTGGACATCAATGAGACCATAATCCATGGCATAATTAATTTCGTCAAGTATAATCATATGGAACTCGCCTGTATCGCGATTCTGCAAGAAAAAATCCCACGCTTCACTGACCGCTCGGGAGTCTTCTGCAGAGGGAGTCTTGTTCGAGGGATAGATGAAGCCCTTGCCCATGGGCTTTATCTGCAAATAGGGATGGAGCCTTTTCACCGCATCAAGCTCCCCGTAATACCATGAGCCTTTAATGAATTGGATCACCAGGGTCTTCAAATTGTGTCCGGCCCCCCTCAGCCCCATCCCAAGGGCTGCGGTGGTCTTGCCCTTACCTTTGCCAGTATAGACGATAACCAGGCCCTTGTTCATCTCTCTGTCCCGCTGAGAAACATGGTGCCTTGAATTGGGCTCCCGCCCAATCGCGAAACCCGACTCTTTTATTCCTCGATCTTTGCCCTGCGGTATTGATAAAAGGCATTCCTGACCGCAATATAGGGGTCAAAGGAGGCCTTCTTCAAATCTTCGTACTCTCCTATGCGTAGAGAAGTCTCGTTGACGTAATCAAATGCGTTGAGGGCCAGGGAGGCCGTCGAAGAGTCCAAGACATAGTTTACAGGGTAGAGGACCCTGTCCCCCAGAAGGCCGAAGGTATCCCTCAGGCTTGACGGGCCAAGGATAGGCCACATGACGAAAAACCCCGGCCCTAGACCGTAATATCCGAGTGTCTGCCCGAAATCTTCTTCGAACTTCTTTATCCCCTGATCCTTCCCTGCCACATCCAAGAACCCGCCCAACCCACAGATCGTGTTTATGGTGAAACTCCTTACCTCTTCGCCTGCCTCCTCAAACTTGGATTGAATCATGCAATTGGCAAATCGTATGGGAAAGGCGAGATTGTAAAAGAAGTCCCTGATGCTTATCCTTAAAGCTTCTGGAGCGACAGCCCTGTAACCGAGAGCTAGGGGCTTCAGGACCCAAAAATACAGCCGATCGTTGAAATGGTAGATAACCCGGTTGATGGGCTCAAGGGGGTCTGAAACACGGACCTCTTCCTTCGTGGGTAAGTCTCCTGGGAACTCCTCCGGGAAAATCTCCTCGTCATCATTGGAAGTCGCCCTTGAAATAACTTCATCTCCCTTGACAATCGCCGACGAACCAGCATGCCCTTCTGAAGTCCCCTCCCAGGCATCCCTAACAGCTTTTATTGAATGGCCGGGAAATCGCGCATCCTGGAACTGGGCACCGGCCTGGTGACCCTGGAGGAAAAACAACACCTGCGCAAAAAGAACTATCCCTAGCCGCACACTCTTGGAATTCTCCCATCGACCGGTCACATTGACCATACCTTCCCTGCTTCTATTTCTTTTCTCCCACCTTCTCCCTCAGGATATCTATCAGCTCTTCCGGTTGGGATTTCATCAAGATATCGTTGAACTGGCTTCGATAGTTGTTTACCAGACTCACACCTTCTATCGAAATATCATATACGAGCCATTCTCCATCCCTTTTCCAGACCCTGTACTTGATTGGTATATCACCGTGCTTTTTTGACTTGACGGTGGCATAGACCACCGCATACCTGCCGTCCACTTTTTCCCCGTCAAAGGAAATGGTCTCTCCCGAATAATCGGCGAGCTTATCACTATAGGTTCGTTCCAGCAACTTTGAAAATAGTCGGACAAACTCACTTCTTTCCTCCCGGCTCAATTTACGCCAGTGCCGACCCAAGGCCCTTCGAGAGATGGCCTCCCAATCAAAACGTTCGTCAACAACCTTGCGCAGCAGCCGTATCAAGTCATCCCTTTTTTCCGGGGCATTCAGGGCAGGATCCTCCAAAATAGCCATCAGCTTATTGGTGGTCTCCTTTATCTTTTCCGTTGGCTCACCTGCCCACAGAATTGCGGCAACACAGAGACTCACGAAAACCGTCGTGGCCGAGCTAATGATCGACTTGATCCCCATGGTTCCCTCCTGAAGGCGGACGCTCAGACCTTGCCGAATACGAATTTTGAAACCAGTTCCTCTATGTCCAGGGCCGGCTGGGTCTCCCTGAGTCTCCCTCCGGCCTCTATTATTTCGTCCGAAGCGCCCGGCGTGATTTGGATATACTTCTCACCAATCAGCCCCTTTGTCTTCACAGAAGCAATGGCATCCTCTTGGATCTTCACCTCCTCCGGAAGCGACAAAACCACCTTGGCCTCGTAATCTTGTATGGTTATGGATTTTACCCGCCCCACTTCCACACCTGCAATAACGACCGAGGCACCTTTCTTGAGTCCTCCCACGTTGCTGAAAACGGCATAGATCTCGTATCCCCTGTCACCCAGGACCTCCATCCTGGCCAGCTTGATAGAAAGGTACCCCAGGCAAAGGATTCCAGCAAGGATGAACAGACCTACTGAAAGCTCGAGATCAAATTTCTTCATCGCTACCTCCCTAGTAGAAGCCTCTTTTTCTCCTGTCTACTCCTATTGCTCCACCGGCCCCGGGAGTATTTACAAGAAGGCCCCGCTCCTAACATCTCAACCATAGGCAACGGGCCCTTCTGCCTCGCCCCTGACGAATTGCCGAACAATCGGGTCGTTGGAGTTCATCACCTCGTCGGGTGTTCCGGAAATCAGAATTTCCCCTTGGTAAAGCATGGCGACCCGGTCGACTATATCAAATACCCTTGGTATCTCATGGGTAACAATGATTCCCGTAAATCGATATTCCTTGTGAAGGCGGTCGATAAGCATGAGGATCGAATGACCAATAATGGGATCCAACCCCGTCGTGGGTTCATCAAAAAACATGATTTCTGGATTCCACACCAACTCCCGTGCCAAAGCAGCCCTTTTTATCATCCCGCCGCTCAACTGGGAGGGAAATTTCTCTTCCGCACCCGACAGACCCACAAGCTCCAACACGTTCAACACCCTCTCCTTGATTTCCTTTTCCCTGAGATCCGTCTTTTCTCTCAGGGGAAAGGCCACGTTGTCAAACACCGTCATGGAATCAAAAAGCGCGCCGCCTTGGAATAGAAACCCCATACGGCTCCTGAGGCGGGAAAGGGCCCTGCCTTTGATGCGTCCGATTTCATACCCCTCGACAAAAATGCGTCCCTTGTCAGGCTTGATCAGGCCGGCGATCTGTTTCAAGAGCACGCTCTTACCATGACCACTGCCGCCGATAAGGGCAAGAACCTGCCCTTTGTCCACGGTCAAGCTTATGCCCTTGATGACCTTGACACCGTCAAACGATTTATGTAGATCTTCAACCTTTATCATGTCCCTGCCTAGAAAAGGATCGACGTCATGAAATAGTCCCAAACAAGTATAAGCACGGACGTAAGGACTACTGCCTGCGTTGTTGCCTTGCTGACTCCCTCTGCCCCCCAACCCCAAGTGCCCGTGTAGTATCCTTTGTAACAGCATATCCAGGTAATGATCACCCCGAAACTCATTGACTTGTATATCCCTTCCAGGACGTTATCCATGTCAAGGTAGTTGACCATTTCACCAAAATAAGTTCCGGCATTACTCCCCAGCAGCTTAACGCCCACGAGATAACCGCCGAAAATTCCTACCACGTCGAAAATCGCGGTCAACAGAGGTAGGGCAATGACACCTGCCAGGAGCTTGGGGACAACAAGATATCGGAAGGGATTGAGGCCCATCATCTCTATGGCGTCGATTTGCTCGCTGATTCTCATTATGCCTATTTCGGCAGTGATGGCTGATCCGGCGCGTCCCGTTACCATGAGCCCTGATATTACCGGTCCCATCTCCTTGATGAGTGAAAGAGCTACCATGGGACCGAGAAAGGCTTCGGATCCAAACCTGCTCAGGGTATAAAATCCCTGCAACCCCAGCACCATTCCTGTAAAAGATCCGGTAAGGAATATGACGAGTGTCGATTGGGACCCAATGAAATGAATCTGTTTCAGGATCAAGGAGAATTTCATAGGGGGTACGAAACAACAGGTGAGCGCCTTGACGAAAAAAATGCCCATAATGCCCATCCTACGAAGGAGGAGCAATGTCTTTGCACCCAGGCTCCTGATAAATCCTATCAATAGATCACCCATTTACTGCCAACCGTAATCCACAGATTTCAAATGCCCGTGGAGGCATTCACTGATACCATTGCTCCCTGTTTTTTACAACCCCTAACTACCTATACCTTTTCGCGGGACCGTGACCGCCTCCATGTAAGTAAGGAGCATTTTTTCCGTGTCCAGCTCGGCCTTGACGCCCATGGGAATAGTCTTGTTTTCCACGCCATGACCCGAAGGAATCCCCATCAGGACCGGCACCCCAAGGGCGGAGAATATTTCAGAGAACATCTCCCTAAGATCAGATGGGTCACCGCATTTTTCGAATGAGCCCAAGAGGACCCCTGATACCTCGTCAAGTACCCCGCTCAGCGTCAACTGTACCAGCATACGATCGATTCTGTAAAGTGCCTCTCCCTTCTCTTCCAGGAACAGTATCTTCCCATCAAGGGAAGGCAGGAAAGGTGTGCCCATCATGTTGCAGACAAGGCTCAAGTTACCCCCCAGCAGACAGCCTGTGCTCTTACCAGGACTGATAATATGTGCGCCGGATAGTTCCAATTCAATTCGCCTTCCGTCAGAGATTACTCTTTGGAGCGATTCCCAATTGTTTCCTTCATTTCGACAGATCTCCCTGAGCACAGGTCCGTGGAAGGTTACCAGCCCTGCTCTGCGGTAGAAAGAAAGCAATAATGCCGTAATATCACTGTACCCGATGAATATCTTGGGCTTCTCTTGGATCAGTTCATAATCTATCTTGTCCAGTAGTCTCATGGATCCGCTCCCCCCCCTAGCGCATATTATGGCCTTTACCCGATCGTCCAGAAACATCTCGTGGAGATCCTGGAGCCTGGCACTGTCATCGCCTGCCAAGTAAGCCTTTGAATGAAAGATATTTCGCGCCAGGACAACGGAGTAGCCTGACCCCCTGATCAACCCTATCCCCTCTTCCAGTTCGCAAGGGGTCACGGGACCCGCTGGAGCTATTATCCCGAATGTGTCTCCCTTTACTATTCCCTCTGGCTTCAACATGCTTGAAAAATCCATTTATCCTAAAAAACCTCGTCCTTTGGGCCAGGATGTTTAGGTATTCCTTTCAAAAATAATTACAAGTCCTTCAAGTGTAAGGAATTCCTCTACATGCTCGATTGTTTCCGATTCCCTGCAGATCAAGGAGGCAAGACCACCCGTAGCAATTACAGTAAGGGGGTCACCCATTTCGTTTCTTATCCTTTTTACGATCCCGTCCACCAGCCCTGCATAACCGTAGATAATCCCCGCCCGCATACTGCTCATTGTATCCCTTGCAATCACCTTGCCGGGTCTGGCAAATATCTCCACCCTGGGAAGCTTTGAGGCCTTTTGAAATAGTGCCTCACATGAAATGGTTACACCCGGGGCAATGGCTCCCCCTATGTACGCTCCTTCCCTCGAGACACAATCAAAGGTGGTCGCCGTACCGAAATCCACGATCACCAGCGCCGAACGGTATTTTTCATAGGCCGCCACCGCATTGACGATCCTGTCCGCACCCACCTCCTTTGGGTTATCGTAGCGGATCGGCATGCCTGTCTTAAGGCCCGGGCCGACTATCATGGGATTCACCTTGAAATACTTCTCAGAGAGCTCTTCCACGGCTTCCTGGAGGGGGGGTACGACGCAGGAAATGATGACACCCGTTATGTCTTCAAAGCTTATCTTGGACATACCAAAAATATTTCTGATGAGTATTCCCAGTTCATCGGCCGTTGAATCCTTTTCTGTTCTTATTCGCCAGTGTTGAATAATCCTCTTCTTATCCGCCACACCAAGTACGATATTCGTGTTTCCTATGTCTATGCACAATAACATCGCCTTTTACTCTCTCCTGCCCCTTCTAAGCTCCCGGCCTCCAAGTACCGGTAGTCGAATTCCGAGGAATTACCGGACGTTAATCACTTAACTCTTTGCAATCCTGTTGTCAAATCAAAACAAGAGCCCCAGAGCATCGCTGCCCAACAGAGGCGCCAAAGGCCTAAAGACTCTTACTCCAGGGGGGATGGAGGGTTTTGATGAGGCACCTATTATTGTTTAGGGCAAGAATTCTCAGAAGTGGAGGAGGAGGGGGAGGAAAGCAAGGGCATTTTGCCTCCATCAGAGGACCGGCGAGATGCCTCAGTTTGCGCTCCCTCGCTTTATGGCATCTATGACCCTTACCGTATCTACAGCGCTCTTTACGTCATGCACCCTTACTATGCTGGCCCCGTTCATCACTCCTACCGAAATCGTGGCCATGGTTGCCACGTCCCTTTCAGAAGGGCCTTTTCCCAGTATGTGTCCCAGAAAGGACTTTCTTGAAGTTCCAAGAAGAATGGGTCTTTTGAGGGTGGTAAACTCATTGAGATCCCTAATGATCTCCAAGTTGTTATCAAAGGTCTTGCCGAACCCTATCCCTGGATCAATGATGATATTTTCCTCCTTGATCCCCTTATCCACCGCTCGATCTATGGCCTCCCTCAAGAAACCCTTGATCTCAGGTATCAGATCCTCGTAGGTGGGACTTTCCTGCATGTTGGCAGGAGTCCCTTTCATGTGCATCAGTATGACCGGGACCTGAGCCTCGGCAGCCACTGAGATCATATTGGGGTCAAACCGCAATGCGCTGATGTCATTTATCATTGAAGCGCCGGCCCTTATGGCCTCCCGTACGACTTCGGCCTTGACCGTATCTATGCTTATGGGAATTGCAATCTCCTTTGAAAGGACTTCAATAACCGGAATGACCCGTTCCAATTCAACATCTACGGATACCTGTTCAGAGTAAGGCCTGGTCGATTCCCCTCCCACATCTATGATATCCGCCCCCTCTTGGGTCATTTGGAGGCCATGCTCGACAGCCCTGTCCCTGTCATAGAAAAGCCCCCCGTCGGAGAAGGAATCAGGCGTGACATTGAGGATTCCCATTACGTGGGTTTTCCGGTCCAGGTCCAGGCGGTATCCATTCCATGATATGGCTTGGGGCTTCCAGGTTTGGGTCATCTCTCATGCCCTGCTGTGTCACTTGGAGTCTCTTTCTTCAAGTGGATACCGGCCTCCTCCAGAATCGCGTCGATTTCTTTTCCATCCAGGGTCTCGCGCTCCAGCAGGCTGTTTGCAAGCTTGTGAAGGGCATCTATGTTTTCCTCTATTAGCCGCTTAGTCCTCTCATAGGCCCCGGTCACTATCCTGGTCACCTCTTCATCGATCTTTTGCGCAGTCAGCTCACTGTAATCCCGATGCTGACTGATTTCCCTCCCCAGGAAGATCTGCTCTTCCCTCTTGCCAAAAGTCAAGGGGCCGAGATTCTCGCTCATGCCATAGTCGCAAACCATTTTTCTAGCCATGTCAGAGGCCCTCTCTATATCATTCCCAGCACCCGTAGTCTGCACCTTCAGGACCAGTTCTTCTGCAACCCTTCCTCCCATGAGGATGCTGATGCTGTTCAACAGGTAATCCTTTGGATAGGTGTGCCTCTCGTCCATGGGAAGTTGTTGCGTAATTCCCAGGGCTCGCCCCCGGGGTATTATGCTCACCTTGTGAATGGGATCCGCCTTGGGAAGCATTTTGGCGGCGAGTGCGTGGCCCGCCTCGTGATAAGCGGTTATGCGTTTCTCCTCCTCGCTTATTATCATGCTTTTCCGCTCGGTACCCATCATGACCTTGTCCTTGGCGTCTTCGAAATCAACCATCTCCACCTGGTCTTTCTTCCGCCTTGCCGCCATCAGCGCCGCTTCATTCACCATGTTTTCCAGATCCGCGCCGGTGAATCCCGGAGTTCCTCTTGCGAGTGTAGTGAGATCAACATCGTCCGCAAGGACCGTCCTCTTCACATGCACCTTCAAGATGCCTTCCCTTCCCTTGACATCAGGAACGGGGACAACCACCTGCCTGTCAAACCGCCCTGGTCGCAAAAGAGCCGGATCCAGGACATCGGGCCTGTTGGTTGCGGAAATGAGGATGACACCTTCGTTGGATTCAAACCCGTCCATTTCCACCAGTAGCTGGTTCAGGGTTTGCTCCCTCTCGTCGTGACCTCCGCCCAGGCCCGCGCCCCTGTGGCGCCCCACGGCATCTATCTCGTCTATGAAGATGATGCACGGAGCATGTTTCTTGCCCTGGATGAAGAGGTCTCGCACCCTTGAAGCACCCACGCCCACAAACATCTCCACGAAGTCGGATCCACTTATGCTGAAGAAGGGTACACCTGCCTCACCCGCAATGGCCCTTGCCAGCAGGGTCTTGCCTGTCCCAGGCGCGCCTACCAGTAACACCCCTTTCGGGATCCTGCCTCCCAGTCTTGTGAACCTCTTGGGATCCCGGAGGAACTCGATTATCTCCTGGAGCTCCTCTTTTGCTTCGTCTATGCCCGCCACGTCATCAAAGGTGATCTTTTCCTGGGACTCGGTCATCAGTCTTGCCCTGCTTTTTCCGAAGGACAGGGCCTTGCCCCCGCCCACCTGCATCTGGCGCATGAAAAATATCCACACCCCGATCAACAGAAGCATGGGCACCCAAGAGAGCAATACCTGAAACCAGGGCGAGTCTTCTGCTGGCTTGGCGGATATCTTTACCCCCTTACTCCTCAGCAACTTTATCAATTCCGGATCCTTGGGTGCATATGTCTTAAAGGGCCCCTGTGCCGAGATTCCCGATATGTTGTCACCCTGTATGGTCACTTCGGTAATGCTTCCGTTTTCAACCATGGAAAGAAAATCACTGTAGCCGACGTTCAACCTTCCCCTCTCGGGCTGCTTGAAGACCTGGAACAGCATTACCATCAGCAGGCTTATCACCAACCAAAGGGCCAGGTTCTTATAGAATGGGCTCAAAGACTACGACCTCCTCAATGCATAAGTTTATAATAACTATTATAAAGATATTTTGATAAATTGCTACTTTTCACGAAAAATTTTTCTGACGCCCGCAGGCGCGATTCTGCGCCCTCAGGCCGGTTCCTTCGATTAGAGACCACATGGATAAGCTAATGAATGACATAAGGTATTTACTTTAATATATTCGTATTACTATATTATTAAGATATAAGAAAAATCAATGGTTCCTCCTCGGCCGGCTCAAAAGAACTATCTCAGGGTAGATGGAGAAGTTATGACCAAACCCTGATACAGGTCGGCATGGGTTCGGTGACAGGATTTCCATTGAACAGGGTACGGGTGGAATTATCTCTGAATTCCCCCTGGATCGGGGCCTGGGCAAGCCGGTCAGACAGGGTATGACGCGGGGGCAATCTCCGTCATTCCCCGTTTGACCAGGGAATCCAGTTCTTCCAATACGTCACAGAACCTATGCCCCAAAACAGTTAGGCAGCGGGGAATCAGGACTGATATGGGGTAGGATGACGATGCACTTTGCTGGACGGAAAAAAATGCTTGGGGTCACTATGACCTTTTCCACAGCACAAGCGAGAGACGGTGATAGCGAAGAGACGGGGAATCCGGGAAATGGAAGTACTGCACACTCCCAAAGGAGGTGCTTTTCAGGTGACCGCAACACTCCAACGCTTATTCCACGAATCTCTCTCTAATCATCTGCCTTTCTTCGGGGGTCAGTTCGTCCCAGTGTCTCAATTGATTTTGGATCTTGATCTGCTCCTCGGGAGAAAGGCGCTTCCACTGCTCGTAGCGCTTCCTCATCAATTTCCTTTGCTCCGGTGAAAGCCTTTCCCATTCCTGCATCCTCTTTTTGAGAAGTCGCTTTCTTTCAGGTGGGAGAGATTCCCAGCGCTTGTAGCTCTCGTTCCGTCTCCAATCATTGCCAAAGTTTCCCCCTGCTCTTCCTCTCCCAGGGCCGGTGTCTCTCCCTTTACGAGCTATCGTCCACGAAACATCCTTCTGTTTCACGGAGTTTCCACGGATACCAAGAATAATCCCTGAGCCTATGGTACTGAAAGAAGAGATGGAGGGGTCATTCTTCCCCTGAAAACAGTGTGATGCCTTTGGGAGCAACACGAAAACCATGAGTCCGACTAGAAAGAGATGCATGCCATGGAAAACCCTCATCACGACCGACTGTGCCCTCCTGTTCTAGATGACTTCCTTGTTGTCAACCACCTTTACCAATACCCTTATGGTATCCATATGTTCAAGGAGGTCCATGTTCTCGATAATTTCCTTTTCACTACCTCCTAATTCTCCGTGCTCTAGCCGGGCCACATTTCCCGAGGGAACCCGGTTTGACTCCCCAGGCCACCAGGACCAAAACCCGAACAAGCTCAGTACGAAAAGACAGGCCGCCCCTGCCAAAGGTACTACCAATTTCAAGCGACCAAACAAAGCCACCGGTAACCAGTGGGCCTTCTGATTGGCACCTATTCGGGCACTGACCTTTTGCCTGAGGACGTTGACCTCAAAGCGACTCAAGGATGGGGGTCGTGCGTCCCGGCCCAAGGTATCCAAAAGCCTGGCCATCTTCTCTCTTTCATGCCTGCAACTCCCACAGCTCGACAGATGTGCTTCCCAGGCACCTCTCGCTTCCGGAGCTAATTCGCCGATCACATCCAGGTAGAGATATTCCCGGTACTCCAAACAGGCTCCCATGACCCTCCCTCCCTCATCATGACACCAAATCCCCTAGGGACTCCCGAAGTGTTTGTATTGCCCTGAAAAGATGGCTCTTTACTGTTCCTTCCGCTGTCCCCATTATCCTGGCTATCTCTTTCACCTTCATTCCTTCAACCACCTTCAGATGAAAAGCAATTCTTTGGTTCTTGGGTAGAGCCATCAGTGCATCCTGTATCCTCACACCTCTCTCCCTGTTCTCAAGCGTCTCGAAGGGGTTTGATTCACTATTTGTATCCTCGATTTCAATCTGTTCCTTAGAGGAATCGCCCTCAGATCGAAAGGAAGACCAAAAGGAGAAGACCCTTTTCCATCTATTGATCCTCCTCCTTCTATCGAGAGACGTATTCACAATGATTCTAAAAAGCCATGTATAAAAGTTCGATCCTTCTTTGAACTTGCCCAGCCCCTGAAACGCCTTGATAAACGCTTCTTGGATCATGTCCTTGGCCCCTTCCCCATCGCCTGAACACAGGGCGTAGGCCAAGGAATAGGCCCTTTGGTAGTGCCGCCTGAAGAGTTCGTCGGTCGCCCATAGTTCGCCACTTTTGGCTCGCCTTACAAGCTCCCTATCCGTGGTAAGGAAATCCTTTTCAAGGGAGCACTCTTCCTTGTCTCTCGATTCAATCAAATAACTTGGCCCAGCTAGCAATGACTACCCCTGGCAAAGATTCCACTGGAAATTATTGCTCGCACCGAAAGCGACATACACGGATCCTCTGTCCAACAAAGAGACAGGACCTCCGTCCCCCTCTTCTTGAACCGCACGACTCAGAGAGCTATTTTAGCTTACGGGTCCGAGATAAACCAGCTAAATCCCCATGATGGCTTATAAATGGATACCTTGAAATAAAAGCTTGGTCCATAGTGCCTTTTGCGGGGAATTGTCGGCCAGGGTCTTTTGGGATAATTGAATCTGGAGATACGGGGCCAAGGCCTTCTCCTGAGCTTGTTATGTTTTGCCCTGTATATATCCCTGCTTGCCCTGTCCAGCATTTGATCAAGCCTGTGTTTCTCCCTGGGGTTCAGATAACAGTCCCTGAGTGACCCTCTCTTGGCCATTTGGATCCTCTCTTGTTCTCTCAAAAGGCGGCGCTTTTCCTTTTTCGTTATTTCTCCTGCCCGAACCCCTTGCTCTATCCTCCTGTACTGCGTTGCTTGCCTTTTCGAGACCCAGCCACCGGCCGATGCAAGCCCTTCGATCATCAATACCCCTAGGAATGCCGCAAGCGCTAATACCAGGAACCTGCCTTTCATGATCCAACCCCCTTTCCCTGAACCATCATGCTCATTGCTTTTGCCTTATTAGACGAAAGTTCAGCAAAAAGGTTTACACGTATTTGACTGGTGTATGCCAAAAATGCCTGGGGAGATAGTGCCTTTTGCCTCTCCACATTGGTCTTTTCGAATGGAGCCCTTTTTGCCATCAAAAAGGGCGATATTGGGTCTAAATATGGGGCTTTTTTTGTATTTTCATCAATAGCTTTGAATAGTTAGCGTGGCCCGACCGAAACCGGGAAACCGAAAAACCGAGGACATTCTGTCCATCCTCGGACAGATGGAAAGGGAGAAGATCCAGCGGAAGGCAACCCTGTTTTTCGGGGCAAGGACGGCAAGAGACCTCCTCTACCATGATCAGCTCGCTGCGCTTGAGGGGAGGCTCCATAATTTCAAATACATCCCTACCCTGTCCCGCCCGGCAGAGAAGGACGGGTGGGAGGGAGAAAGGGGCAGGGTCACCAACCTTATTCAAAAATACGTCCGGCAAGACGCCCCCGTTGATGTCTACATGTGTGGTTCGCCGGCAATGATCGACTCCTGTCTGGAGGCTCTCAAGCAGAAGGGTATCCCGGAGGAGAACATCTTTTTCGACAAATTTGAATAGGGGATGAATCCGGCAATATGGTTGCCTTCCCCCAAATATATGGGGCGAGCTGACCGTGTCAGTGGAAATCCGGCGACATGGTTACCTCGGTCCATACCCCGCAGCGCGGGCGCCTACTCCAGAGATGGGAAATTGGTGACCCTGGTCAGACTCTCCTAGGCCCGGAACTGCCTGCCGTGAATACCCTTGATAGGAACATAATGTTTGGAATTAACGATGAGTAGCGATACCTTTAGTAGGGATGGGGTCGCTGCGATCATAGCATCGGCAAAACCATTGACGAAACCAGCCTTGTGATATACAATTCTTTCTGTTTAAATGAAATTCCAGTGGGGAGAGGGGATATGGAGAAAGAAAGGGTTTCCTATCACGGGTCTGTCCAGCGCCTGGTAGAAAAGATCCGCAAGGACGGAATGACGAATATCTGGGATCGCTACAAGGCCCAGGGCCTTGGAAATGATCCGGACAAGAGGTGCCCCTTTTGTATGGGAGGGGTGCGGTGCGATCTCTGTTCAAACGGGCCGTGTCGTGCCGATGCCGGGAAGGACAAGCGCGGGGTCTGTGGAATCACCGCAGACGGAATGGCAATGCGGATGATGGTCCTGAGAAACGTCCTGGGTGCTTCGACTTACCATTACCATACGGAACAAACCATCCGCACCCTGCGGGCAACTGCAAAGGGCCGGACTCCATTTGAGATAAGAGAGCCAGAAAAGCTTACATCCTTTGCCTCACGCCTGGGTATTGATACCTCTGGAACAGGAGCGGACATCGCCCTCCGGCTCTGCGATTTCGCGGAGCGAGACTTCCACAGGCAGGCCCATGAGCCGAGCGAGATTGTTACCGCTCTGGCCCCCAGAGAGCGTCAAGAAACCTGGAGAAAACTTGGCATATTCCCCGGCGGCATTTATGGGGAGATGCTACGAGCAACCAGTTCGTGTCTGACCAACGTAGACGGCTTTTACGTCAGTCTTGCTCTGAAGGCGATGCGCATGGGGGTCGCCATGGCCTATCAAAGCCAGATCGTCAACGAGTATTGCCAGGACGTACTCTTCGGTATCCCCCGGCCCCACAAGATGCGCGTAGACCTCGGGGTGCTGGACCCTGACTATGTAAACGTGGTGCCTAACGGTCATGAACCTTTCCTCGGTTTTGCCATGGTCCAGCTTGCCAGTCGGCTCGATTGGCAAGAAAAGGCCAAGGCTGCTGGTGCAGAGGGGCTCCGGGTGGTTGCATCCATTGAGACAGGACAGGAGATGATCCAGCGCTGGGAAATGAATGACGTGTTCTATGGATTTACGGGCAACTGGATCACTCAGGAGGCGGTGCTTGCCAGCGGATGCGTGGATCTCTTCGCCTGTGACATGAACTGCTGCATGCCCATTGATCCCATTTATGCGGAAAAATACCAGTTCAAGCTTATCCCGGTGAGCGATGTTGTGGCCTTCGAGGGGATCGAGGAACGGCTTGACTACATTCCTGAGAAGGCGGAGGAGCAGGCTGGAGTCTTGCTGGATATGGCCATCGACAACTTCAAGAAACGCCACGGCAAGATCGAACCGGTCACCGGCTTGCCTGTGAGCGAAGCAATAGTGGGTTTTTCCACGGAAAGCATCCTGGAGACTTTGGGAGGTACGCTAGATCCCCTTTTGGACGTCATAAAGACAGGATCGATCCGGGGTATTGCCGGATTCGTTTCCTGCACATCTTTGCGTGACACCGGCCAGGACGTGCACAGTGTCCGAATGGCAAAGGAGCTGATCAAGCGGGACATCCTGGTGCTCTCGATGGGATGCGGGAATGCCGCTCTCCAGGTAGCAGGTTTGTGCACGCCCGAGGCCAAGGAGTTGGCGGGTGGCGGAGTCAAAGGCGTGTGTACCGCACTCGGAATCCCGCCGGTCTTGAGCTATGGAACCTGTACGGACACGGGGCGTTGCGCAGACTTTGTGGCAGCAGTATCAGCCGCCCTTGGGAACGTCCCGGTGCCGGACCTTCCCGTCGTTGTGGCCGCTCCGGAATACATGGAGCAGAAGGCCACCATAGATGCCATCTTCGCCCTTGCTCTTGGACTATATACCTATGTGAATCCCGTGCCCACCATCACCGGAGCCCCGAACCTGGTCCGGCTCCTGACGGAAGAACTCGCCGACATAACCGGCGGGTTGCTCAACGTGAACACTAACCCTGTTGAAGCTGCTGATGCCCTCTTGGATCACATAGAGAAAAACCGCAAGAAACTGGGCCTAGGATGATTGAACGATTGTCCACCGACCAAAAAGTCCCGACCTCGCCTCTTTCGCCCAAAAGAGAACTCAGGAGGATTAACAGATATGAATAGTATGGATATTGAAGAACTTATCGCCAAGGGTGAGAGTGAAATCAATGTTGAGGGCATATCTATCCCTGCACACATCTTGAAAAAGTTGAAGGAAGACGGATACTCCCACCTGAAGGTTTACAGGGACAACAGGACCATCACGGTTTGGGGAAAGAACTGCTCAGCCTGCTTTACGGAAGAGCAAGTTCACGATGAAATGGAATCCTAGACCCGGGTAATTGTAGTTGGGCTCTCGCCAGGATTATTCTATTCCTATGGTCCATAGCCGTGTTCCTCTAAAGAGTCTTAGCAGGGTCGGTTTCATCTCCTCGTGATTTTCCCCAGTGTTTTTTGCCTGAAAATACAGGAATTACCCTATTTCCCCGGTGAGCGACTTAAACTATCCTTTGACTTAGAAAGCCCCCAAGATCCTACAATAGAACCCTTATACTCCGGGATAAACAGAAGAGATCATCCTGCTATATGCCAACCGGGGAGGGGCATAGCGAGGCAAGATGGAATTCAATCATGATGTCGCAATTATAGGTGCGGGGCTGGCAGGTCTCAGGGCCGCTGTAGAGCTGTCGGATGAGGTCGATGTCGCTCTCATCAGTAAGGTCTACCCTACCCGCTCTCACTCAGGGGCGGCCCAGGGAGGTATTGCTGCTGCCCTTGGAAACGAGGAACCTGACTCCTGGGAATGGCATATGTACGACACGGTCAAGGGTGGAGACTTCCTCGCAGACCAGGATGCGGCCGAACTCCTTGCAAAGGATGCCCCACGGGCCATTTACGAACTGGAACATCTGGGTGTCCCTTTCAATAGGACCTCCAAGGGCACCATAGCACAACGTGCATTTGGCGGACACACGGTCTCTTTTGGCAAAGGACCTGTCAAACGGGCCTGCCATGCAGCGGACAGGACAGGAAGGGTCATCCTCGATACCCTTTTCGGGACCGCCATAAGGAAGGGCATAAAGGTCTACGAAGAGTTCTATCTCCTTGACCTGATACTGGAGCGAGAGGGTGTTTCAGGGTTCCTGGCCTATGAGTTGGCCACGGGCGATGTCCGTGTCTTCCGTTGCAAGGCGATCCTCATCGCAACCGGCGGCTTTGGGAAGGTGTTTCAGAGGACTTCAAATTGCTTCGCGAACACGGGAGACGGGGTTTATCGTGTCTACAAGGCAGGCATTCCCCTTGAAGACATGGAGTTCGTCCAGTTTCATCCCACAGGCATCCACGACTTGGGGGTCCTGATCAGTGAGGCGGCCCGGGGCGAAGGAGGCATACTGAGGAACAGGGAAGGCAAGGCCTTCATGGAAGAATACGCCCCTACCCTGAAAGACCTGGCACCCAGAGATCTGGTCTCCAGGGCCATAACACAGGAAATACGCAAGGGCATGGGAATTCATGGAAGGGATTTTGTCCACCTGGATCTCACTCACCTGGGCAAGGAACGGCTCGCAGAGAAACTCCCTGACATCTCTTCCTTCGTAAGGATCTACCTGGGCATTGATCCATCACTTGAGCCCATACCGGTAGCCCCCACATGCCACTACATGATGGGCGGCATCCCAACGAACCTCGAGGGAAACGTCCTGGATGGAAATGGTCGAGGAGTCAGGGGGCTCTATGCGGCAGGAGAATGTGCCTGTGTATCGGTCCATGGGGCAAACCGGCTGGGATGCAACTCCCTTCTGGACCTGGTGGTATTCGGCCGCAGGGCGGGAAGAAAAATCATGGAAGATTTCAGTGACCTGGACTGGTTGCCGGTTTCGCGCCAACTTGCCGAGATGTGGAACGAGCGGATCAGGAAGTTGAAAGAGAGGCAGAGAGGAGTCGGGGCAGACCAACTAAGAGGCGCAATGCAAAAGGTCATGATGGAGGATTGCAGTGTGTACCGGCAGGAGAAAGGGCTGTCCAGGGCCCTGGAGAAGGTTCGCGATCTCATGGAGCAGTCCGAAAAAACTCAAATTCAAAACCGAGGTTCACGATATAACACGGACCTGACCGAGGCCATTGAACTGGAATCCCTCCTGCACCTTTCCGAGGTAATCCTTGTCTCTGCCCTGACGAGGCAGGAGAGCAGGGGAGCGCATTTTCGAGAGGACTTCCCCGAGAGGAACGACCAGGAATGGCTGAAACACTCCCTGGTAAGGAGGACCCGCGAGGGACCGGCCCTTTCCTACAAGCCGGTCAGGATTACCAGGTTTGAGCCGAAACCGAGAACTTATTGAGATGAAGATTCCTTTCAAGATTTTCAGGTTTGACCCTGAACAGGACAGAGAGCCCTATTACAGGACTTACGTGGTGGAGGCCCAACCAAGGGACCGTATTCTGGACTGCTTGAACAGGATCAAGTGGGAACAGGACGGCACTCTTGGTTACAGGATGTCTTGCGGTCATGGCGTATGTGGATCAGATGCCATGAGAATCAATGGCCGGTGTGCTCTCGCCTGCCAAAAGCTGGTCAGGGATTGTGAAGGGGAAAAGATCCTTGTGGAACCCCTGCCTTCATTCAAGGTCCTGAAAGACCTTATTGTGGACTTGGCCCCTTTCTTCGAAAAGATCAGGCTGGTGAAACCCTATTTGATGACCTCGGATCCCGCTCCCGACAGAGAACGCCCCCAATCGCCTGAAGACAACAAAAAGCCGGACGTTGCAATCCGCTGTATCTTATGCGCCTGCTGTATGGGAGCCTGTCCTGTCGTCAACGAAAACGAACGGTTCTTGGGCCCGGCCCCCCTTGTATGGGCATTCAGGTTCATATTTGATTCGAGGGACGATCAAGTCCTGGAAAGACTCCACCAATTGGACTATAATGACGGGGCGTGGGCCTGTGTAAACCACTTCGAGTGCACCCGCAGTTGCCCGAAGGAGATAACCATCACCAAGTACATCAATATCATCAAGAGAGAAATCAAGAAGAAGTTACAGAAAAGGTAGAGCAGGTAACCGAATGACTGGGAAGGTCCTATATTCAACGACACCTGAGGATTTTCAGTACGTCAGGGTCAACGTGCCCTGCCAGGATGCCTGCCCAGCCCATACCAATATCCCGGCAGACATCCGCTCCCTTTACGAGGGCCTTTACGAGCAGGCCTATGACATAAACCGCATCTCAAACATCTTCCCTGGCGTCGTCGGCCGCATATGCTCCCGTCCCTGCGAAGACACGTGCCGTCACGGGGAACCGGAGCTGGGGCGGCCCTGGAGGCGGTCCTCAAGGCCCGAGAAAGAGACCTGAAGGTGGGAGCCTTGAAAACAACCTCTTTGTATCCCTATCACAAGGATGTGAACAGACTCAACATGGTCACGGGCGTGCCTATTCCTGCTTCCCTGATACTTCAAAGGATCGAGGGTCTACTATGATGGTGATTACCGTAAAAGGGGAGGAAACCCGGGGGGTACTCGCCCGAGTTTTGTGGATATTGGAAGGAGGGTTCTCCAGGAAATGAAGACTCCGGGCAAGACCCTTGCGGACAAGATAAAGAAGATCAAGGAATCCAAGGTCCTTACCATCCGGTCGGATAACCTCCCGACCTGGTGCCCGGGGTGCGGCTACTTCGGGATTCACCAGGGCCTGAATCGGGCGATCCAGGAACTCAATCTCCCGCACCACATGGTGGTTACCGTCTTCGGGATAGGCTGCGCAGGCCGATACCCCTTTTTCACTTCAAACTACGGGCTCCACACTGTTCATGGCCGAGCCCTGCCGGTCGCCACCGGGGTCAAGCTGGTCAACCCGGACCTTACAGTCTTCGCAGTGGGCGGTGACGGCGACGGTGTTGCCATTGGGGGAGCACACCTATCCCACATCGCAAGGCGCGACATTGATGTCAACTACATCCTTTTCGACAATTCCATCTATGGGCTGACCAAGGGACAGCCATCTCCCAGTTCTCCGATCGGTTTCAAGACAAAGGCATCTCCGTCCGGGACGGCGGATGCGCCCCTAAATGCCACGCTCACGGCCCTATCCTATGGGGCGTCCTTCATCGCGCGTCTGTTTGCAGGTGATCCGGAAGGGATATCCAAGGCCCTCATCGAGGGAATTAAGCACAGGGGTTTTTCCTTTTTCCATGTCTATTCCACTTGTCTGACTTTCGATAAACAGTACAAGACATGGGACCACCTCAAGGATTGGGTACACCCCCTGCGAGGCGGATACGATCCCCATGACATAGAGAGGGCATTCAGGGAGGTACTCCGTGACGACTTCAGCACGGGTGTTATATATCGGAGGAAACAGGAGAGATAACTCGCAAGCCAGTCTGGGTGTAGGAGGAACCCCTGGTTGCGATTCGATGCACGCATATCGCAGGAAAAAACCTGCTCCTACAGGGACGTTTTTCCGGGATTGAGTTTTTGAACTTGTATTGATCCATTGCACTTGATTTTGCTTTAGGAGAGAATATGCCTAGAAACCTTACCTACAAGATCCTCGATTCTCATCTCTTAGAGGGCAGCCTGGTCCCTGGAGAAGAGATCGCCATAAGGATAGATCACACACTCCTCCAGGACGCGACCGGAACTGTGGCAATGCTTGAATTCGAATCCCTTGGCCTGGATACCGTAAAGGTGGAACTTGCAGCACAATATGTGGACCACAATATTCTCCAAACAGACCACAAGAATGCGGACGACCACATCTATCTCCAGACCGCCAGTGCCAGATACGGGATCTACTTCAGCAGACCGGGCAACGGGATATCCCATCAGGTACACATGGAACGCTTCGGGGTTCCGGGAAAGACCCTCTTGGGCGCGGACAGCCACACCCCGGGGGCGGCAGGAGTCTCCATGCTTGGTATCGGGGCGGGCGGCCTGGATGTGGCCATGGCCATGGCAGGAAGGCCCTACTATTTCCCCTGCCCGAAGGTACTTGGAGTCAGGCTGGTGGGACGACTACCGGACTGGGTGAGTGCCAAGGACCTAATCCTCGAAATGCTGCGGAGGTACGATGTCAAGGGGTGTGTGGGCAAGATCATTGAATACTATGGTCCGGGGGTTGCATCTCTTTCTGCCACAGACCGGGAGACCATCGGAAATATGGGCACGGAACTGGGAGCCACTTCGACCATCTTCCCTTCAGACGAAAATACGAGGTCTTATCTGGTCGCCCAGGGGAGAGGAGATTCCTGGGTAGAGCTAAAACCCGATGAAGGTGCCGTCTATGATGAATATGATGAAATTGATCTCTCGTCCCTTGAACCACTGATAGCGTGCCCTTCTTCACCTGGGAACGTGGTTCCGGTCAGGGAAGTGGCAGGGATCAAAGTGAACCAGGCTATCGTCGGGAGCAGCGTAAACTCTTCATACCGTGACCTCATGGTCTCGGCGAAAATGGTCGAAGGCCGACGCACTCATCCGGCCACCTCATTTCATATTAATCCGGGAAGCAGGCAGGTGCTCGAAAATATTACCCGAGACAGCGGTCTCCTGGCCCTGCTCAAGGCCGGTGCCCGTGTACATGAGTCTGGTTGCCTTGGGTGTATCGGAATGGGTCAGGCCCCCGGTACCGGCCAGGTCAGCCTCAGGTCATTTCCCAGAAATTTCCCCGGCAGATCAGGGACCAAAGATGACAAGGTCTATCTCTGTTCTCCAGAGACTGCCACCGCCTCCGCCCTAAGGGGAGTGATCACCGACCCCAGGGAACTGGGCAGAGAGATGGAATACCCCTGCACAAAAGACCCTGAAAGCTATTTGGTGGACCTATCTTCTATTATCGCACCAAGTGAAACAGCCGGAGACACAGAGGTAATCAGGGGCCCAAATATCAGGCCCCTACCCCACATGGAGCCCCTACCCGGGACCCTTGAAGCGGAAGTGGCCCTGAAAGCGGAAGACAATATCACAACAGATGCAATCATGCCGGCGGGGTCAAATATCTTGCCCCTGAGATCCAATATTGACGCCTTGAGTGAATTCGTCTTCAGCCAGATCGATCCTGATTTCCCCAGGGAATGCAAGGAAAAGGGGAGCGTGATCGTTGTTGGAGGTGAAAACTATGGCCAGGGTTCCAGCAGGGAACATGCGGCCCTTGTCCCAAGGCACCTTGGCGTTCGCGCAAAAATTGTAAAGAGCTTTGCCAGGATCCACATGGCAAACCTCTGCAATTTCGGCATCCTCCCATTGAAATTTCGCGACCCAGGAGACTATGATCTTTTCAACAAAGGAGCCACGGTGATCATTCAGGATCTGAGGCAAAGGTTGCTAAGGGGTGACAGGGAGATCCCGGTCCAGGTTGACGGCAGGGAAGTCGTGACCGTCCTGGATGTCTCGGAACGCCAGAGAAAATTTCTGCTTGCCGGAGGCGCCCTGAATTACGTAAGAGAAGAGATCAAGGCCGAAAAGGCCTAACAGGCTTAAATGAACGGGCACTTACCCAAGAAGAGCGAACTGGAGGAATTCGACGCAACCATCAGGGGGCTCAGGCAAATCCCAGGCTACGTCTACGAATGTTATAGATCTTTGCCCGCAGCATCAAAGCCCATGGATGTCATTCAAGCCTCAATCCCCCTTCTTGCCATGGACGACCCTGACCTCGGAGACGAGTCAAGGGAGGCAAACGCCAGGACTGCCATGAGATTGACAGCCCGCTTACCATGCCTCGTTACGGCATGGCACAGGGTAAGGCAAGGGAAAGATCCCCTTCCTCCAAGGGAGAAGCTATCCCATGCGGCCAATTTTCGATGGCAGCTTCATGGTGAAGAACCCGACCCTGAGATGGCCAAGGACCTTGACACCCGCCTTGTCCTTCATGCCGATCACACCTTTAATGCCTCCACATTCGCCTGCCGAGAGGTCTTTGGTAACCTAAACCCTTTTCTTTCTCCTTCTTTGCTCTAAGCGGGCGGCAATTCCTTGAATTGTGGGCAATAATCCGGCGGGTAGCGGTGGGCCCGAAATATTCCCCAATGGACTGCCCCATCCAGGTTGGGCTCGGGTCGCACCCAGTGCCAGACCGTTTCCCTGTCCTTTGTAACTTCAAAAACAACACCATTTCCCCCGGAGCATATCAGTGTGTTCCCGTTCGGGAGACGATCTGCTCCACTTATAAAAGGGGAGAAATGAACCCGTCCATTTACATACCCTTCGATTCCAAAA
This sequence comes from Deltaproteobacteria bacterium, assembly GCA_019308985.1. The sequence continues at coordinate 37,828 of JAFDHB010000004.1, forward strand.
TCAGGTTCGCTTTGCCAGACAATGTCACCGGTCGTGATATCCACTTCCACGGCCCGGGAAATGTACCTGTACATGGAATTGTCGTAGATCAGCATATTGCCTTCCCCGGGCAACCCTGGCTCTATCAGGTGGGCATCATGAGGCCCACCCATGGTCTTCTGGTCCCTGATGTCACGATGTTCCACTTGTCCTGTTTTCTTGTCGAGGTAGGCCACGTTACCCCAGCGCCAGACAATTTCCCCGGAATTCCTGTCGATGATGAAGGCCCCGTCCGTGTGGCGGCTGCAAGAAAAGATATTGCCATTGGGCATTACGTCGACCGTGTTGATATGGGTCCATTCCTCCCTGGGATGAATGGCCCCGATGATATCAATATCCGGGTCAAAGTGCTCTATTCCGTGCCACTCCCATTGGGTTCTCCCTGAAGAGTCGATCTCCCGGAAATAATCACAAAACATGGTCCCATCCTTGTGTTCGGTTCCCTTCTGCCCTCCCCGAACCTTTGTTGCCAGTTCTTTAGGGACAACTTCCCACCCGACATACATATAGTTGCCGTTCTTCAACTTTCTGAAATCATGGTGCATATTAGGGTCAAAGTGCTCAAAAAGGATGCGTCCTTCCCAGTCAAGTTCCATTAGTAGGCCCGTAGCTCCACCCATGTGGTACTCATCAAAACCCGGCCTGTTGGGGTGTTCCCTGGAACACCTAAAAACAGCCACAAGGTGGCCGTCGGGCATGAGTCGAGCGTAAAAGGGAGGGTAAGGCGTCGTCCAGTAGTGAACGATTTCCCCTTCCATGTTCATCAAGGATACCTTGCCTACGACCCGGTTTGGCTCCGGGGCGAACCTGCCAGGCATCGGTGTAATTAAGGTATAGCCTCTGAACGCCCTCTCTCTATCATAATGAGTGACTCCGGATTCATACTTATAGGGCCATGCCATAAATCATACTCCTTTCTTCCTTTTCAATTTTGAACTTTTACCGGTCAATCCGGTATGGTGCTTCCGCGAAACAACCTTCAGCCCAGGCCTGCGTCTCTAAGTTATTGCCTGACAAAAAATCAGGCCCGCCCTGTTAATATCTCAAGGAGCAGAAAACGTCAAGGACTTTTGGGCCCTGGGCCAGACCTTTTTACTGGTGCTTGTGTCCAGGCCTTCTCCTGTGATAGGGTGGTACGATTGGTAAAGATCCTGACCCAGAGAATCAGGTTTTTCATGATAAATTTTCAGCATAAAATAGATGTCTGTATCATATAAACATACTTGGGGTGCTTCAGGGCTTGGTCTGTGCTTCATATTCCTCTATCTCTCCTGGATGTCTCGGGAGTTTGGTTACGGTATTGCGGACATAGAAAAGCCGATCATCTCATTGGTATTGTTATTGATAGGAGCAGGCGCTCTCTACCTCCTGAGCCTTGCTCTACTAAGAAAAACGCCATATCACAAGGTGCTGACCCTCTGGGTCATTGCTGTCGGTATCTTCTTGCGTCTATCCATGTTCAGCTCCGCTCCCATGCTGGAAGATGATCATTACAGGTATCTGTGGGACGGGGCTGTGCTGGCAAAGGGCTTCAATCCATACCGATATTCCCCTCGCGATATACTGGACAAAAAAAAGAAATCAGTCCCTGGCGAACTGAGGCAATTGGCCCAAGAATCCGGTCCTGTGATTGAGAGGATCAATCATCCGTGGCTCAGGACGATTTATCCGCCTGTTGACCAGGTTGCCTTTGCCCTCGCCTACCTGATAAAGCCCTGGAGCCTCAATTCATGGCGGCTCATCCTCTTTGCCCTGGACCTTATCACGCTCTATCTCCTTTTTCACATCCTCAGAAAAAGAAATCTGCCGCCACATTACCTTGCCATCTACTGGTGGAGCCCCATTCTCATAAAAGAAATCTATAATTCCGGCCACATGGAAGTAATCATAATGCCCTTTCTCCTCGGGGTGCTCCTATTTGCAATAGAAAGGAGGTACATTCTGGCCTCTGCTTTTCTGGGGCTTGCTGCGGGTACTAAATTCTGGCCTGCGATCCTAATGATCGTCCTGTTGCGTCCATTGATCCGGAATATCCAGCAACTTGCCTGGGCGGCCCTGGTTTTTGCGGTCCTGTTTCTCCTGGCCCTTTTGCCCTTCTATCTCACTGGATTAGACCCAAGGTCGGGATTGACCGCGTACGGAAAGTACTGGGAGATGAACGACGCCCTTTTCATGCTGATTCTGTGGGCGGCACACTGGCTGATAGGCCTCCCAGGGCTCAACTCCTGGAATGCCCAAGGGGTTGCACGTGTTCTCGTCTTCCTCATGGTTATCTCATGGACTCTTTGGATATGCCGGAAACAAGACTGCAATCCTCTGGCCTGGAACCATAGGTTCTTGATGGTCACAGCAGGCCTATTCCTTCTGAGTCCTACCCAGTTCCCATGGTACTCACTCTGGCTGTTGCCTTTCCTCACGATCCAGCCCCGGTTTTCCCTGCTCCTTTTGACGCTTTGCCTCCCAATCTACTATCTGCGTTTCTATTTCGAGGCGAAGGGACTGGTAGGCCTATATGACAACACTATCGTCTGGTTCGAGTACTTACCGGTCTGGCTAATGATCCTCTTAGACTGGTACAAAAACCGCAGCGGCCCTGGAATCGAGGCCGGAGAGTCTGCCTGAAATGAGGTATTCTCATAGGATATCCGTCATAATCCCCGCACTGAATGAGGCGACATCGATCGGTAAGGTGATATCATCCCTTCCGCCATGGGTTGATGATATCATTGTTGTTGACAATGGCTCCAGCGATAATACCGCGGCAATTGCGAGGGCCTGTGGAGCCAGAGTCGTCTATGAGCAAAGAAGGGGCTATGGTTCAGCCTGCCTCGCAGGCATCCGCTCCCTTGGAGAGACCGATATCGTCGCCTTTCTGGATGGAGACCTCAGCGACTATCCCGAAGAGATCCACGGGCTTGTTGACTCAATAGCCCAGGGAAGGGCCGACCTTGTCATAGGCTCCCGAATCCTGGGGAAAAGGGAAAAGGGTGCATTGACTCCCCAGGCAAGGTTCGGGAACTGGTTGTCCTGTTTTCTCATTCGCCTCTTCTGGGGATTTTCCTATACGGACCTCGGGCCTTTCAGGGCCATATCCTGTTCATCACTCACGACCCTCAACATGGCCGACCCTGACTATGGTTGGACAGTGGAAATGCAGGTGAAGGCCGTACAGTGTGGCCTCCGTATTCTCGAGATCCCTGTCAAATACCGCCGACGCCTAGGGACATCCAAGATCTCCGGCACCCTGAAGGGAGTGATTCTGGCAGGCATCAAGATATTGTTCACCGTCTTCCGCCTCGCAATACTAGCGTCCCTGGGGACGCTCGTGCAGAACGTGAATGAATCTTAGGTCTTTTTTGCCTCGATATATCTCCTACCGACAGTGCAGTATTGCTTACTGAATTCGATGGTTTTTGATATCAGCCTGTTCTGCTGACTATTTTCGCATAGCAGATTCTGCACGAGGGTCTCTGTTAGTACGAGAAGCTCAAGATACTTGGTGGTATAGTTACTGAATTATGAATCAACGTCCCTGGGTTACTGGGTTATTGCGTGGGCTAGAAGGCCGACAGCCACACCGAAATAGAGGGAGCGGTTCCACTTCAGGATAACCCTGAAATTATCAAAGACCAGAAAAGTTCTACCTTTTTCTCCGTCCGGCCTTATGACCGAGGCCATCATCCTAGAATCATCTTCTGGATCAAATCCCCCAAAAGGGCGTACTCCCAGGTCCCTCCACTCTTGAAGGTTCTTTTTGACCTCTAATCCAATGTGCCCCGTATCAAAATCCCGTGGCAGTTTCACTTCATGCCCCCAATCCTGATCCTTCTCCCACCCTGAGCGTGCAAGATAATTGGCAGCAGAGGCAAAGGCATCCCCAAGATTATCCCATATATCTTTTCGACCATCTCCGTCGTAATCCACTGCGAAATTATGGAAGGTGGAGGGCATGAACTGGATTTGACCTATTGCGCCAGCCCAGGACCCCTTAAGCCTTTCAATGGAAATATGCCCTTCATCTATTATGCGAAGGGCGTATAGGAGCTCACGGGCAAAGAGTCTTTCACGTCGCCCATCATAAGCTAGCGTAGCGAGCGCCTCTATTACGGAAAACCTACCCTTGAGCCTGCCGAAATTGGTCTCCACACCCCAAAGGGCCACGATGAACTGGGGTTGAACACCGTACTGCTGATACACCTTTCCCAACAGAGAATTATGGCGTCTGAGCAACTTACGACCCATATTGGATTTTTGTTGGATTGATATACGGGCCAGGTATTCCTGGAGATTGAGCCTGTCTTCCGGCTGGTTTCTATCAAGCTCAACGACCCTGGGGAGGAATTTCACGCCTGAAAGGGCGGAGTAAACAGTATCAGGCGAAATTCCCTGTTTGACAGCCCTTTTTTTTAGCTCTTCCAGCCACTCCTCGAACCCCACCTCTCTTTGTTGAGCTGCCGCCTGGGGAATCGATAGGCAGAGGAGGAGCGTTAATGTAACCAGGAGCGGCACCACGCTTCTGACTGTATCCCATCTGATGATGGAGAATATTTGAAACATCTCCTACCTTCATTCATGGAGCCTGCACAATAATAACCGGGCAAAGGGATTCTCTCGGATTAAGGGTCGAGAGCGTAGCCTTCGAGATCTCAGACAGGCAGTTTATCTCCCCTCCTTTAGGACGGAATCCTTCTGGGTCTATGGGCAAAACTCAGGATCCTTCCAACTATTTTTCCAAACAGAACTTGCCGAAAGATTCGTCTATGGGTACGGGGTGCTGTCCGTCGAAGCATGCAAGGCAGAGCTCCCCCCTGGGAATAGAGGTAGCTTTAACCAGATTATCAATGTGCAAATAGCCCAGGCTGTCAAGACCAATGAACTTCCTTATCTCCTCTATTGAATTGCTGGCTGCAATAAGCTCCCCCCGGGTCGAGAAGTCAATACCATAATAACAGGGAAACCTATGGGGCGGGCAACTAACCAGCATGTGGACCTCCCTTGCACCGATTTCCCTGAGGCTCTTTATCCTTGTCCGAGCCGTGGTCCCCCGAATAATGGAATCCTCGATAATCAGAACCCGCTTGTTTTTGAGTAACTCCTTGACAGGGTTCAGTTTCACCCTCACGCCAAAGTCCCTCATGCTCTGGGATGGCTGAATAAATGTCCTGCCCACGTAGTGATTCCTAATGACGCCCATTTCAAAGGGAATACCCGAGGCCTGGGCATAACCCAGGGCTGCATAGTTCCCTGAATCAGGAAATGGCATGAGTAAATCCGCATCGACAGGAAACTCCTCCGCCAGAAGCTTCCCCTGTCTTTTCCGGAAAAGATATACGTTCTCGTTGAATACATTGCTGTCTGGCCGGGCGAAATAGATGAGTTCGAAAATACACTGGGCCCTTCTGTGCCCATTTCCCAATCTGATACTCTTTACCCCGCACTTGTCGATGATCAAGACTTCTCCGGGATCAATATCCCTCAGGTACTCCGCCCCTACCAGGTCAAAGGCACAGGTCTCGGAGGCCACCACGTATCCAGAGTCCAACCTTCCAAGGCAGAGGGGGCGAAATCCATGTGGGTCCCGCACGGCAATGAGAGTGTCTTCGGTCATTATTACCAAGGAATAGGCGCCCCTTATCCTGCTCATGGTCTTTAGGAGGGACTTCTCCAAGCCCTCTTTCATCGTCTTTGCCACCAAGTGCAGGACTACCTCGCTGTCCATAGTGGTCTGGAAGATAGATCCCTGATCTTCCAACTCTCTTCTAATTCTGCGGGCATTGACGAGATTTCCGTTGTGGGCGATGGAAATCGTCTTTCCCGCATATAGAATGCGAAAAGGTTGTGCATTTATCAGCATGGAAGACCCGGTTGTGGAATACCTGACATGGCCAAGAGCAATGTGTCCCTTCAGTCTATTGAGAATCTCCTCGTCGAAAATGTCCGGGACTAGCCCCATGGCCTTGTGTTCGTCCACCACCTTGCCGTCAGAGACCACTATGCCCGCACTTTCCTGGCCCCTGTGTTGGAGCGCATAGAGGCCGAAATAGGTCAATTTTGCGGCGTCAGCGTGATTGTAGACGGCAAATATGCCGCATGCCTCTTTAGGACGATCAAGATCTAATTCCTGCACCGTTCTTTCCTCTTTAGGGCCCTTCCCTCTCAGGCCCCCATTCTTCAAGGCCGTCCTCTTCCAAACCGTAGGCCTCTTCCTGGTCTTTCTCCTTGGGCCTGACCTTCCTGTAAACCTCTACAGGGTCTTTGAGTACTCCGTTCACGGTCAACAGGTCCCTTTCTATTGATATATTAAACAACTGCTCATTCTCCGCCAGATAAGGCCGGATCAAGTCCCAGTCCTTTTCCTCCAGGGGCACGATTTCTCCCCCGTTCAATTGCTCCTCTTCGATAAGCCTCGAAGGATCCCTGACATAAATCGCTCCTCCCGAGGCCAGGGAAAAGAGATTGGAGCCGGGATATGGGGTGGGCTGTGGGACTACGTTTCCGTCATTGTCAAAGGTCACCCCGTTGAGAACCACGAAGCCCCCCCCGTTCAGGGGATCCCCGGCCATAAAAGATTCAGCCAGGTAATCAAGGCACGTGCCGTTTATTACCACCCTTGGTTTCCCCACAGCATTTATCAACGGTCTGCCTGCCGCATTGCCCATCACATAGACCTCTCCACCCTTGGCCCCATACATTAAGGTCTGACCCGTATCACCGTATATCACCAACTTCCCGGATTTCATTATCTGGCCTACCTGGTCCTGGGCATTCCCGTGTACATAGATGGAAAGACCGTCCACACCCGAGCCGAGATAGTCTCCTGAACTGCCGTAGATGTCTATCCTGACGCTACCAGAATCAGGACCCAATCCGCATCCATGGAAGCGCTGTCCCTTTAACCCGAATACTATGAATCGGTGCCATCCCCTCAAATAGGCCTCTGCCATCAAGCGGCTGTCGCAGTTATCTCCTTCTGGGGGGAACAGGGAGGCATCAATTACCAGAACTTTTTCACCATAAGTAGGACCCCTGAAGAATTGCCTGGTCTCCCAGCTTATCAAGCGGTAAGAACCCTTTTCCCCCTCCCGTTCAAGGGTCGGAAGATGGAGGAAAATGGTCTCCAGGGTCTTGTTCACCATTTGAAGGATTGACCGCCTCTTCTTGTCATAAGTAGGATAGCGTAAGTCTATCAACATAGTCAATGCGTCAACGGACATCTCGAAATGGGCGTCCCCCTTCAACGCCCATGCCTTTATTTCCCTGAGGCAATCCATTAGATCCGAGTAATCCCATATCTTGATATTATCCTTCACATATTCGAAGAGGAGGTCTGGCCTTTGCAGCTCAAAGTATTTTGATATATCAAAGCGGTGCTTGTCCTTCTCCTCCATGAGATAGTATACCCTGCCGGGGAGGTAGGGGGCCTGGTGAGAGGGGGTGGTGACCTCCTTGCCGAACTTGTCCGTACACCGAAGGGTCAACTCCGTTGAGTCAGGGGCCTTGGGCGCAAGATCGAAGATAAATGCCCCCCCGTCCGTGTAGCTGCCCCCGCGGGCATTCCAGTAAAGATCCGCCACGGTGCCCACGCGAGGATCCTCGTCTGAGAGGCTCTTCAGGGTCGCATCGATTGCCTGTTTCTCGGAACATATCAGCCCTATCTGGACCTGGCCGTCATGTATGGCGAAGACCTGGGGCCTGAGCATGGAGGTATCCGTTATACCTATCAGCTGAAATCTACCGTTTGCATGATCGTTTCTGGCGATTATGAAGAACCAAGGACCATCAGGGGAGCCGTGAATATGGGTTGCCTGAATTGCCCTGTAAAGCTTTTGTTTCTCCGGCGGCAGCAGGTCAAAGTCCCTTTCCATGGTTGGAGCCAAGGCCTCGATCACGTATTCCAAGGGGTACCCGTAGGTCCTGCTGTAGAGATCAAAGAGTAGGGCAGAGACCTCCGTGTCTGTCAAGAAGAGGGGATAGATATTTCTTTGTCGTAAGTATTCGGAGACCGAGTGATAGTTGGCAAAATCCCCGTTGTGGACCAGGGCCTCGTTCAACCCTATGAAGGGATGGGCCCCTGCAGGGTGCCATACCTTTCCCTTGGTAGGATAGCGCTGGTGGGCGATCCAGATATGGGCCTTGAAGTCATCCAGCTTGTAGTACTGAACGACCTGCTCGGCATACCCCACGATCTTTAATATGAAGAAGTTTCTGCCGTGAGAAAGGACAAAGGCCCTCTGCCTCCCGTAGGGATCATAGTAAGTCCTGTTTATCTTGAAGCTGTTCTGATAAATGAACTCGTCTTCCGCCTTACGGAGATGGAGATCTCTCAGTCCGTTGTCCGACATGAATTTCCCAAGTGCGTCTTCCTTCACCCGTACGAAATAACGCCACACGTCTGGAGGCCTCACCTCGAGTCCTCTTATGTCCCTGTAGTCATCCACGTGTGGAATGTTTTCTGCAAAATCCACCTCAAAGTTAGGCCCTATGAATTCACGTTCCAGTTCGTCCATTACACCATCTTCGAGGACCGCTATCTGCAAGATATAGTCCTCCTCCAGCACCCCGGCAGATACGCCCAGCATGTTGTGGTCAAAGCCCATGGCCGCGATGCCGCCTCCCCGGCCGTTACCCCGGTTGTGCATCTGTTTGGATGGTTCAAAGATATGCCTGCCTCTCACGGGAATGCTGCATGCAAAGCCGGTGACGCCGCAGCCCCCTTCCGCCTCCACATCGTAAGGATTCCTTGGCTTGAGGCCCTTTACCATCCCTTTTCTTGATTCAATGATTTTTTCTATGTACTCATTCATGGTCATTAACAACTGCCTTCAGGCTCCCATACTAGGTTATTATGATATGATTTCGTCACCCTGCCTTCAAGCCCGGACATCATCCCTGATCCTCACCTTCGCTATGGCAGGGGACAACCAATGGCGCAACAAATGAAATAAATCAAACCTGACCCGGCAAACCGGTTGTTCCTGCTCACTGAAGCCGGACAGACGATCCCGTGTTCTTTCAGCTCTTCATGTAGTCCAGATGCGTCAGGCAGTCCGTTCTTCCCACGAGCTCCTGCAATTTCTTCATCCCGAGCCCTTTGAGGATGCGGACCAGTTCCTTTCTCCAGGCCAAGAACATATTTACGATCCTCTGCGTTCCCCAGTCGTGGTCTATGAGCTCCATCAGTTCAGGATCGGTGGTGGCGATCCCCCTTGCGCATCCTCTTCCCCTCTCACAGTTATGGCAGCGGATGCACTCCAGTGCAACGAGATCCGCCGTTCCAGTGCAAACCCCGTCTGCACCAAGCGCGATTATCTTCGCAACATCGTGTGGAGTCCTAATTCCTCCGCTGGCTATCACCGTTATCTTGTCCCTGACACCCTCTTCCTGGAGGAACCGGTGGACCTTGGGCACGGCATACTCGATAGGCATTGCAATGTTCTTTTTCGCTATATCAGGAGCAGCACCGGTCCCGCCGTAGCTCCCGTCAAGATGAATAATGTGGGCCCCGGCATAGTAGCTTCCTATTGCCACCATATCCACGTCAGTAGGGGTGGACACCTTAACGGAAACCACCGCCTTAGGGTTGATGGCCTTGATCCAGTCAACGTGTTTCTTGTGATCTTCAACGGAATACACGCTGTGAAAAGGAAAGGGTGAAAAGAGGGGATATCCGACAACGGCCTCCCTCATTCGCGCTACTCCCGGAGTCACCTTGTCACCCAGCAGGTGGCCTCCTAGGCCCGGCTTCGCCCCCTGGGCGTATTTGAATTCCACCATCCGGACCCTCTGAATTGTCTCCTCCCTGACCCCGAAGAGGCCGGTCGCAACCTGGGTTATGACATTGTCATCGTAGGGCTTCAGTTCATCTGGATATCCGCCTTCTCCGGTACAGCAGAGCGTCCCTAGGGCAACCGCGGCTTTTATCCTGCTCAGCATTGTATTAATGCTAACAGACCCGTAAGACATTCCTCCGCCGTAAAAGGGAACCTCAATCCTGATCCTGTGGGCATTGTCTTGCCTCCTGTTTAGCTCAATACCAATGTCAACCTCGTCCTCGCCCTCTTGGGCACCGACATTCGCTCGATCCCTCGGCATGAGGAGGCGCAATTTGTCAAAGCCCCCCCCTGAACTCCCGACCTTGTACTCCAGCCCCGCACCGGGCACTTCTCCGAACTCCGCCATATACCAGGTACTCACCAGGAGGTCCGCTGTCCATCTGAAGTCGCCAATAGCGTCAAAATCCGGATTTCTCCTGACCTGGATGGCCTGAACAGGACATGCCTCGAAACAAGGATCCGGGCAATCCCATCCCATACAGAGGTAAGATTTTTCCACGTAGACCTTCCCCCTCCTTCTCACATGAACCCCTCGCGGGCATTTCTCTATGCAGGTACCGCATCCGGTGCAATTACTCCTTCGGTTGACTCGATATTTTCCTATCGGGTTCCTAAAGCGGCTCGGAGCGCGAACTGCCCTCGGGAATTCAAAGCCGTTATTATTATTCAAGCTCATGGCCATCAGTCTTGCCCCCCATACTGCCAAAGGTAGACCTGTCCAGATCTTCATAGAACATTGCCCGCCCTGCTTCCCCCCGCAGTCTCCGGGCGTCACGAATTCCCATTGCACCCATCACCTCCAGGAGTTGGTTGTGCCAGGCCCCCAGGAGATTAATGACACGACCCGCCACCCAGCCTGGCGGGGCCTTCTCAATCTCCACGGGACATGAAAGCCCTTTTGTACACCTTCTGCAAACCCTGCACTCGAGGGCAACGAGAAGAGGAATGTCCACCAGTACGGCATCCGCACCACATATCAACGCCTTTGCCACGTGCTCGGCCATGGCAAGGCCCCCGCTGGCAAGAAGGGTGACCTCATCCCGGAAGCCTGCTTCCACTAGCGCTAAGTGCACGCTCCTGATTCCGTCCCTCATGAAGACCTCTTGTCTGCCAGCAGCCGTACCATGATCCGAGGTCTCGACATGGACAATGGAAACACCCCGCCTGATGCAAGAAATAACCCTTTCCTCGATGCCTTCCCTTAGGGGCAGCCTGAGTGATACGAGCGCAGCCCTATTCCTGGTCTTCAGGTCCTCGAAGGTCTTATGCCACTCCCTGTGCCACGGGATCTCCACTAACCTGGGTTGCTTAGTTGTCATACTCTTTGCCGATGCCCCCTCGGGCACTAATGGGATAAGGTGGGGAGCCAAGTCTCGAAGCTCCTTCGACAACATGGAATCTGGTAGTGCCAGAAGTGTCCCCAGCTCCTTTGCCGCCCTTGCCCAGCCCTTAATTGTATCTCTGCTCAGGGAGCCGAACTGAGGAACTTTCAACATCATGGGCATGGGAATACTTATGATCTGAGGCGTTTCACCCATCAATTCCCCTTCACTCGAGAACGAGAGTTGCCTTGGCGTCTTTCCTATGTCAACGGCCGTGCTTATGTATTCCCGGCCGTGGATGCCGTCTCGGGTGGGTCGGACGATTTCCGACATATCGGTCCACATGGCGTCGAAACCGGGTCCTGAGAAGGGCCCTGGATAGCCAGCCCCGGATACCGGAATTTTGCCTGTTTCAGCCTGGTACCACAGCCTCGAGATTATATCAGGCATCCAGTACCTATCCCCTAAGGACCTGAACTCCGGTATGACGGATTTATGGATCAGTTCCTTGGGACAACTCTGCACGCAACGAAAACAATTCATACACTGATGGTCGATAGAGTCCACCATCTGCCGTGGGTCCAGTGCCCTGTTTTCGTATACGCCGTAAACGCATTTCTTTTTGACGCATACGGCGCACCTAAGGCACCCCTCTTCCCAGGCGATAACACCCGACTTTGAAATGGCCTTGAAACGGTTAGGTACAGGCCTCGTATGTATCATGTATTTGGACGGCATGAAATCCTCACCTCTCATTGTTTCCCGATATCCCTGGACCCCAATAGAGATTGATCGCAGGTAAAACCTGATCCTACATCGCAACGCATTGCATCGTCCGGGTGTAGGAGCAACCTCCGGTTGCGATTCCCCAGTCCGCATATCGCACCAGGGGTTTATCCCGATGCTCCTACAGGAGAATGAATCATCATCCCCCTGACGGCGCGGCCTCCGGTCGGGGCAGCAGCCCTGCCCTCTCGACTATCTCGCCCACTGCCTCTTCCCACTTTATTGCCATGATATGGACTCCTTTTACGCCGGGCATGTCCTTCACCCGCTCAATGGTCTCCACGCAGATCTTGATGCCCTCCTCCTTCTGCCTGTCCTTTGGGACACCGTCCATTCTCCTTATCAGTTCATCGGGGATATCCATCCCGGAGACCTTGTTTTTCATATACCTGGCCATCCCGGACGACTTCAGGGGAGTTACTCCACCAAGAATGAAGGCCTTATCGGTCAGGCCCCTATCCCTCGCCATGGCGATCCAATGTTCGAATCTCTCGATGTTATAGATGCACTGGGTCTGAATGAAGTCAGCTCCGGCAGATATCTTTTTGGCAAGTCTGACGACTCTGAAGCTCAGGGGGTCGGCAAAGGGATTGGCCGCCGCCCCTATGAACAGCCCAGGGGCCTTTGAAAGGGTTTCTCCACCGATGATCTTGGCTTCATCGCGCATTTGCCTGACCGTACTGATCAATTGGACCGAGTCCAGATCATACACCCCCATTGCCTGGGGTTGATTGCCGAAGAGCTGGTGATCACCCGACAAACAAAGGACATTGCGAATCCCCAGGGCCGCCGCCCCCAAGATGTCTGATTGAAGGGCTATCCTGTTTCTGTCCCTGACCACCATTTGTAGCACGGGGTCCATCCCCTCGGACTTCAAGATGGCACATGCGGCCATGCTCGACATCCTGACAATGGCTGTCTGGTTGTCCGTGACATTCACGGCATCCACCTTGCCCTTCAACAATGCGGCCTTGTCCAGTATTACCTGAGGGTCCGATCCCTTCGGGGGGCCGCATTCGGCTGTCACCGCGAACTCCCCCTGCCTGAGAATACGTTCCAAGTTGCTGGCGGTTCTCACTTTTGCTGATCCTCCCTGATGATCTTTCTCGGCCCCTGTCCCTGCTTCTTGGACCAGTCCTTGGGTGGATACACTTCCTCCAGGCGCTCAAGGGCATTGAAATTCTCCAGCCGCTCTATTATGAGCTGCCACGCGCAGGGGACATCGGGATCGACCTCGCAGCGACCCTCGATCGAGCCACCGCACGGGCCATTCATCAACTGTTTTGAACATCGTGCGATAGGACACACGCTTCCGAAATAATAGAGCATGCAGTCGCCGCACCCGCGGCAATTTTCAACCCAGTATCCTTGGTCCTTGGTTTCCCCGAGGAAGGCCGTATTCAGGGCTGGAAGAACGGGAATCTCCGGGAAGATCTCCGCCACGGCCTGAACGCCTGCCCCACAGGCAAGGGATAGGATCGCATCGTACTGGCCCGCGATGTCATCGAGCTCGATTATGAACTCCTTGACACACTGTCGGTCAAGGGTACTTTCCTTGATATTTATGTCCGCTCCTTCAATCTTGCTTGCCATCCGCAAGGTGGAAGCAAGCATGCCTGTCTCTTTTTCCCCCCCCGCCGCGCACTCTGCCACGCAGGTTCCGCATCCGAGAACAAGTATGTTCTTGTAAGGTCTGATCATGTCCCTGATTTCATCTATGGGTTTTTGCTCTGCTGTTATCATCTCTCATTTCCCCTTCCGTCTCACCTATTCAGTCTTGAGCGTGTCCCTTTGGACAAGAGAAGGCCTTCAAATTACCTCTCTCTTTCTACGCCTTTCCCCATGTTTCCTGAAGACAGGAGAAGGAGCCAAGTTGCCTATCTTTCCCATAATATCCCTGGTCACGCCTGAGAGGGTTTCTCGGGAACCAGGGGTAAGGGTCAGGATCCCTATCCTCTCCCTTTCAAGCCCGATCCCTGCAATGATGTCCCCGGCCCTTTCAACCCTCTTCCTGGCCCTCAGGTTCCCCTCAAAGTACCGACACTCCCCCTCGGGACAGGTAACCACATAGGCGGCATCTGCAAATTCTTCCAGCGCCTTCAAAAAATGAAGGGGCTCAACCCTTCCACTACAGGGCATGGGGAAAAGCCTGAGGGAATCACCGTATATCTTTTCCAGGCTTTGCCTCTGCTCCTCTCCGCTTTCAGGGATATTCTGGCAATAAAAAAGGGCCAGAAAAGGCCTCTCTTTTTCCTTGATCTCTGTCATTTCCTTTCCAACCTTTACCTTTGGGGCACGCAAAAAGGCTGTCTATTTCACCCTCCTATTCAAATATCAGGGCGTTGGTTCCTCACCTGCCTTGTCGAAGATCCCGCTATGCGGGGGACCAGGATTTCCAATAGGCAACAAAAAAGGCATCTCACCCCCTCGGGGTCAGACGCCTTTGTCTGTTACTCTTAGACAGAAAATCCGCACGCCCTTGTCCGGACTTCATTTTCTTCTATATTACGTTATTTGAGCCCTCTGTCAAGATTTTCTCTCAGAAGAAGTGCAAAAATCATAAGACCCTGCCGATTTGCCCATCCAGGCAGCATGCGCAAGGCATCTATCAGGTTTTCAAAAAAGCCCTGCTGAATATCTTCACATATGTTTCGTCCAGGACACGGAGCTTGAACGTCGAGAGGATTTGATCCATTTTGACCCAAGGCGAATCTTCAAGTGCAGTTGCCCAACTTATTTTGTGAGCCATGCCCCAGAGGTAGAGATCATAACATCTTACGGACATTGGGAGATCGACGATCCTTTCTCAAAGCTTGTCTCATAACCCCCAAGGATTTGCTTCCAATAGCCTGACATGAGGAGTCCCACAAACCCAGGATCCACATCTTTCGCAATATGGGACAGGCTCGCCATAAATACCGCCCTTTCTTTCAAGTGGGCTCCGCAGGCCTCTTTCAGCGACCTGTCGTATGAATGTATATCTCCCAATTCTATGGCCTCAGCCGCAAGTGTTCCGGATTTCAACGCATAGTATAATCCCTCTCCAAGGATTGGGTCAACATGGCCAGAAGCATCCCCCACGAGCAGCCAATCGTCTCCGCAGCAGGAATCATCAAAAAATGTGCTATCCGTCACAGTGGGAACCAGGGCCGAGTATCTTTTCTTCAACCTGAATCCCGGAAAATTCGTCCCTAGGAACTCGTCCAGTCTCTTGAAAAGCTCCTTTGCGGAAGAAGCCCCAAGTCTGACACCGATTCCTGCATTTGTATGATTACTATTGGGAATAAACCACATATACCCGAAAGAATCGAGGAACTGAAAGAAAAGTTCACGTCCGGGGGTTCCCGTGAGGATGTATCCGCACGTCAAAGAAAGGTGCTCTCTCGGGAATCTTCCAACGGTAAAGCTCCTTACGATGCTGCTTGCTCCGTCAGCACCCACAAGAACATCAACCCTGTAATCCCCGACACTTGTTTCAATTATCCATCTGTCATCCTGTCGGTACACCCGGGTCACCTTTTCTGGGACGAATTCTGCCCCGGCACTTATTGCGTTTTGCAGGAAGAAGCGGCTCAACTCCATTCTTGAAACCGTCGGTAACGGTGCTTCTAGCTTCACAAGCTCTCGCTCATTCTCTCCTGAGACATAATAAATTTTATGGCACCGGTTTACGGAATAAGGATATTCCCGAAGCTCAGGAAATTCGACGAACGCATCTTCTCTAATTACCCCTCCGCAGGGTTTTTCCCAAGGGGCCTTATGATCATAAAGAAACACACTTTCGCCGCGGGACGTCAATCTGAGCGCCAACAGCGCGCCAGCCGGGCCGGCACCGACGATGCCTATTGTTTTCTCTACAACCTTCCCATCACCCATTTGACCTAATAGGCCTTCCTGCGCTCAATTATCTCCTTGATATCGCGAGGCAAACGCTTCTTGTAGTTAATTAATTTCCCACACTCATCGAGGGTGATCTTCTCATACCCCTCACTTACAAACCATGTCCTAAGCTCCGCTTCGTCTTTGATCTCCATGAAGATCCTGGTTAATCTCTTACTCTTCTTTGCATCCCGGATAAAGTCGATAAAATTTTTCTGCTCCTCCATGGTATCCCCCTTTCATTGGAAAGCAACCTGCGTTATCAATAAACCAACTCCCGCCTCACGCCTTTGTCTAAAATACCAAAGTAATTCCACATCTTGCTCCCAAAGGACCGCTTTTGTCTGGCTTGTACAATCAGAGGCCAGATCACTATCATGTCACGTTCAAAACATCTTAATGCCCCTTTATCTCTTCCAGAACTAGATCCATGACCCTTTTGCAATAGGGCGCCTCTGAGATCCCACCCCGGTTGTTTGATGTGGGCCTGATCATGCCCGCCTTTTGGCATTCATGAAGGTATTTACAGGAGGGGCATGTTGTCCGGTCCGCTCCGACAGCTCCACGATACCTTTCATCCCCCAATACCTTGCCGATCATGCCTCGACCGTATTTTCCGAAGCTTCCGTTGCTTGAGTGGGAAAGACGCATCTCCCCGCTTGCTGTGACCATGATATTCCCATTCTGGACCAGGTCATATGAAAAGGGGATCCACGAAATGTTGAGAGCCCTTGAAACCACGTTCACAAGAGGTTCGTTGAGCACTTCAATCGTAAGGCCATAGAGGTTCAAATAGGCCAGTTCCCGGACAAATTCAGGGAAATCGTTGTAATGGACATATTCATTTGAAAGCCATGGCATGCCCCTCATCGGTACAATGGGCAGGAGAGTCATACCACTCAAACCTGTAAACATGCCATAGGTATCTTCGGCAAAATGGGGTAAGAGGAATAGCAAGCTCTTTGTAGCCAAAGAAAATATGTATACCCTATTGCCACCGGCAAGTGCTCTTTCTATGCCTTTGAGCACGTTTTCGTAAGGCGCATCAGGCCTAATGCAATTGTGGAGGTCTTCAGGTCCATCCAGGCTTATGGAGATAGAAAGTCCTCCATAAGACGCAAGTCTGGCGCACATGTCTTCGGTTAGCAATGTGCCGTTGGTATTCAAAAAAACGGACTCGTAACCCAGCTCAAAGGCCCAACCCAAGGTACGGAATAGTCCATTCCAGAGAAGGGGCTCGCCTCCCGTCACGTGTAGCTGTTTGTATCCCAGGTCCTTAGCTTCCGTGATAACCTCCTTGCAAACACCGAGCGAAAGAGACGAATTTTCGCGAGGAATACCGCGGGCAAAGCAGTGGGGACAGGAGACGTTACATTGGGTTGTCACTTCGATGCTGATCATATTCTTGTCATCAACCAAAGCGATCTCCTTCCCACTTCTTGGGCAGTGATTCACTAACCCTGATGGCTTCGTAAAAAGTCCAATTTCTGCGTTGCGCTTCATCTCGTTGTGATTGCGGCGTACGCTAAGTACGCCTCATCACACGAGATTCGCGCGCCTTGAACTTGAAGCTTT
>JAFDHB010000063.1 GCA_019308985.1 Deltaproteobacteria bacterium
TAAACGGAGGGTTCCCATTGAGCTTAGTAGAAACCAAACCTTCTCGTGGCATCTTCTATGGCTGGTATGTGTTGGGTGCTTCTTTTCTCATCCTTTTTGTGAGCTCGGGCGCAGCCTTTTCCTTTGGAATAATGCTAAAACCCATGGTTGGGGACCTCGGATGGACCCGGGGGACGATTTCCTCGGCATTCTTTCTGAACATGAGTGTCTATGCCTTTTCCCTCATTGTCACTGGAAAACTCTACGACCGCTATGGACCCAAATGGGTGATCGTCATATCCACATTATGCTTTTCCCTAGGCTATATCCTCATATCCACCGTTGAGTCCCTCCTACAGTTCTTGCTTTACTATGGGGTTATTTCCGCCATGGGCCTCGGTGGGACCACCATACCCATTTTTGCTGCCCTGATCAGCAAGTGGTTTGAAAAGCGTCGCGGCCTTGCGATAAGCCTCGCTCTTTCGGGTGCCTGCCTGGGGCAGTTTGTGCTGGTTCCGCTTTTCACCTCCTTTGTGCTGCATTACGGGTGGAGGACATCCTATGTTTGGATTGGCCTGATTACGCTCGTGGTCAATATCGTCCTGGCCTTGACGGTCCTGAGGGGAGATCCGGAAGACTTGGGCGTAAATCCCTATGGCTGGGAGGACACTGGCGGACAAGCTGATGAGGCCGAAGCAGGATCAACACACAAAGAACCGGCAGATCTTGATCTTTCCCAGGCCATAAGAACAGGGTCTTTCTGGTTGTTTCTGGTGGTCATGTTTATCTGCGGAAGCGGAGATTTCCTGGTTACGACCCATATTGTGCCAATGGTGACGGATTACGGGATACCCCCTTCAACGGCGGGCCACATGCTGGCATGGTTGGGCCTGGCAGCGCTGCTGGGGATTCTGCTCTCCGGGCCCATTTCCGATTCTATCGGGACAAAGATACCTATAGCCATAACCTTCGCGTTGCGAGTGGTGCTTTTCTTGACAGTGCTGAGATACCACAGCGTGGTCTCTTTCTACATCTTTTCGCTCTTTTTCGGGTTGACGCTCCTTGTTACGGCACCCCTGACGCCGGTACTGGTCGGGAAACTCTACGGCTTATCCTACGTGGGCATCCTTTCTGGTTTTATAACAACCGTCCACCACCTTGGGGCCGGGTTCTGGACATACATGGGCGGAATGATCTATGACCGAACAGGGAGTTATTCTCTTGCTTTCTCTATCTCTTCAATCATGTCCCTCGTTGCCGTGATCAGCATGCTCCTTGTCCGGGAAGAGAGGGATGCGACCCCGGGGCTCTGGAAGCAGGCACATCCTTGGAACAGGGGCCTGTAACTGCAAGGGAACCTCCCCGGCCTCACTGGCGGCTTCCGCCGCCCGCTGATACGACCCGGAACCCCTGAGCCACCACATTAGCTTCTTCTGTGTGTGCAACGAGTATTGTTATAATTTGCTAACGACGCGGACAAGAAAGGCGACAAAGGCAAAGGCGACCGCAGTAGTCATTGCTACTCCCAGGATCATATCTAATAACATTTTGTTCCCTCCACATTTTTATGTTTTTGCTGCTACCACACCGCTATGGCCCATTTCTTTTAAGGGGTAGTATCATATGTTATCTTTATTAGTCAACCCTAGATAACGGAGCAGTAAGGCCCCTAGGAGAGTTCTTAGATTTGCTTTGGCAACCTCTATCATCCTGGGCGGCTGAAACCGAAACATCATATTGAAACAGGGTCATGGCAGGTACTTGATATTTACAACGTGGCTGTAAGTCTTTGGTGGACAAACATTTTCTCTATGCACGTTCATTATATCCAAAGCAGGTCTCGTCCCCGTGAGAACAGACCTGCAGCGTACTATGGTACCAATATGTTTCGTGACATGGACGTCTTTATCGAACATCTGAGAGAGAACGGCCCTCAGAGCATCAAAGACCCTCTGGATGCAGAGGGTGCGCCTAATCTTTATGGGATTTGACATCCAGGTCATGCCGAGCATTTCCGGCTACGGAAGTGAGGACAGGAGATCAATAAGAGTGTCAGCCCGGTATCGTGTGCTTGCAACCCTTTCGAAACGGGCAAAGGGATCAAGTCTCCTTTTTACTTTGCTTAGTCATGTGTAGGGGGACATTCATTTTGTGATTGCATAGTCCCATCCTTTTCAGACAGCATTGTTTCCTTGGCCGTTTCTGCATCCTTCCTGCCCGGATCGCAAGGCACCATCAAGCAGGTCAACCACGGTCTTGAACAGAAGGAAGAGATAGCCGGTATCTTCCTCGCTTAAGACAATGGAAAAATCCTCTTGTGAAGTCTCTAAAAGGGTCTCAATTACATATTTCATTACATGGGGCTGTGCGGAAAGCTGGACCTGTGCAATCCTTTCCCAGAATTTCTCGTGGGCGCCCTCCAGGCTTTCCACCAGGCGTTCGTTTTTTTCGTAGCAACTGATGACCTCCTCAGGAGAGATGGTCTTGATCTTGCCTTTCGAGCTTTTTTGAAACATGCGGCATACCACATAGAACATGTAGACGGCCAACTCCGTCACTTCCTGATCCAGGTCCCGGGTAAATTCCACGATAAAGGTCAACAGGTAAGGCTGTGCCTTGTTCACTTGCTTTGTCTCTTTCTGCGCGCGCAGAGGAGAAAAGGTTGCAAACTCCTGCCACGTTGCCTCCACTAATTCTTCGGATATGGGTTCCATGCCTTCTTCATCCCTATATCACTCAATGCCTTCTTATCATCGACATCAAGGCTCAGATCCTTTAAAAAACTGTAATGCTGCCGTCACAGATGGATCCGGAAATCACTCACCAATGATCTTGACGAGGACCCTCTTTTTTCTCCTCCCGTCAAATTCCCCGTAAAAGATCTGCTCCCAGGTCCCAAAGTCCAGTTTCCCATCAGTGACGGCAACGACCGCCTCCCGGCCCATGATCTGCCTTTTCATGTGAGCATCGGCGTTGTCTTCGCCCACATTGTGCCGATACTGGGAGACAGGTTCATGGGGGGCCAGTTTTTCCAGCCAAACGTCATAGTCATGGTGGAGACCCGATTCGTCATCATTTATGAAAACCGAGGCCGTTATGTGCATGGCATTGACAAGGATCAATCCTTCCTTGATGCCGCTCTCCCTAAGGCACTCTTCCACTTGCGGGGTAATATTGATGATGGCCCTTCTTGTCGGCACGTGAAAGAAGAGTTCTTTTCGGTAACTTTTCATGGTCAGACCTCCTTGACATTCATCCTATATCAGACCGGAAAAGATTTGGCAACTTCCAGGGAAAATCCCTGATCCAAAGATCTGATCACCATCGTCGGAGTGCCTTGGACAAGGGCGTTCGTGGAGAGATCCTGTCTTGATTAACCTGATGACCTCTGTTATCTTTGCTCCTGACATCCGTTACATCTTTTGCCTTCTTCACTGTCGGCTGTCAAGCGAGTTAGAGGGCTAGGTCCGGGAAACGAGTAGGATTGCAAGCGAACATTGATGGCTTCGTAAAAAGTCCAATTTCTGCGTTGCTCTTCATCTCGTTGTGATTGCGGCGTACGCTAAGTACGCCTCATCACACGAGATTCGCGCACCTTGAACTTGAAGCTTTTTACTTTGCCATCTCAATTTCGACTTCTTACGAGTTCGTCAACATTGCCATGACGAAAGTTGCCTTATTGAACTGTAGCGAATATCATGCTCCGACGATTCGGGACAAGATCCTGGAGGGCCTTTCCCTCGTGGAGCTTGACCCCTCCCTGTTTTCCCGGAAAAGGGTGGTTGTTAAGCCGAACCTGCTCAATGCGAGTGTCCCGGAAAAGGCCATTGTCACCCATCCAGAGTTTTTCAGGGGTGCTCTCCAGGCCGTGAAGGCCCTCGGGGGAAGCCCTGTCCTGGTTGAATCGCCGGCATTCCAGGCGCTTGACAAGGTCATGAGAAAAACGGGTTACAAGGCCGTGGTGGAAGAAGAGGGATGCGAGATCGCTGATACCAGGGATACCGGAGTTCTCTTCTACGAGAAAGGTTCGAGGTACCGGAGGTTTGAACTTCCAAGGGCACTGTTTGAAGCCGACGTTGTCCTGAACCTCCCCAAGTTCAAGACACACGGTCTGACCTATATCACTGGTGCAGTCAAGAACCTGTTCGGATTTGTCCACGGGCTCAAGAAATCCCAGTGGCATATCAAGGCGAAGGACAAGGAAGCCTTCTCAAGCCTTCTCCTTGACCTTTACGAGGTCATTATCAAGGGGTTTGAACATCCCAAGAGGTTCATCCACGTCATGGATGCAATCGTCGCCATGGAAGGGGACGGGCCCGGATCGTCAGGATCTCCGAAAGAAGTCGGAGCCGTGCTGGTGGGCGAAGATGCAATCGCCCTGGATTCGATCATGGTTGCGATTGCGGGCCTGGACAGGGATAAGGTCCTCACCCTTGGTCTTGGAGACGAGAGAGGGCTGGGGACGGCCTCTGTTGAAGGAATTGACCTGAGAGGTTTGGGGCTCCAAGATTTCTCCGTCGGCGCCTTCAGGCCGGGGCTTTCCAATCCTGTATCCCGGATTGACCGATGGCCCATGAATACCCCTTTTCTCAAGAACCTCCTTATTGAAAAACCTCTTCCCTTGGAGACAAAGTGCACCTTGTGTTACCAGTGCAGGGCTATTTGTCCTGCCGGTGCCATTGAGAAGACCGATGATAAGGATAACAAACCCGTCTATGACTATGACAAGTGTATCAGGTGTCTTTGCTGTATGGAGATTTGCCCGGAGGGGGCCATAACCATCAAGAGGGGAAGGCTTCAGGGCCTGCTGGATAGGTGGGTGAAATGAGGACCATAACCAGGTCGCCTGGCCATGGGCGAGGGCTTTCCTCCCCCGATGGCCTTTTCTCATTTTTTCATTTACATTGAAACCGGAACCGGGTAAAGGTCTTCCTGCGCATATCAACTTACTGAAAGGAGGATGAGAAAGGCAAGCCATGAGAATACGTGAACCTGGAAAGGTATGCGAGGGGTTATGGTACCTGGGGCGAAAGGAGTCAGGAGTCTACCTCTTGGAAGGATCCAAGGAGGCCATGATCATAAGCGGGGGCATGAGCTATATAGTACCCTCGATCCTGAAGCAGATGGAGGAATTCGGAATTGACAGGAACAGGATCAAGAAGCTGTTGATCCTGCATTCCCATTTTGACCACGTGGGGATCGTCCCTTTCTTCAAGCGGTCCCAACCTGACCTGGAAATATATGCATCGGCCAGGGCGTGGGAGATCCTTGCCATGCCAAAGGCTATAGAAACCATCAATGCCTTCAGCAGGGATGTTGCAGAGCGTATGGGTATGACAGGGGCATTGGAATCCTATGACCTGGATTGGAGCGATGATGTCAAGGGCCTGACTGTCAGGGAAGGGGACCGCATAGATCTTGACGGCACGGAAGTCCTAGTAATCGAGACACCCGGCCATTCATCTTGTGCCATATCCGCCTACGCGCCTGCCTTGAACGCCCTTTTCCCTTCCGACTCCGGTGGAATCCCCTTCGGTGAGATCATCATCTCATCGGGAAATTCCAACTATGCCAAGTACCAGGAGAGCCTGGAGAAACTAAAGACCTTCGAGGTCAAGCACTATTGTGCGGATCACTACGGGTACGTGACCGGAGAGGAAGCAGCCCGGTTTATCTCCCGCTCCATTGAATGTGCCGAAGAGCACAGGGAGTTGATGGAGAAGACCTACCTGAAGACCCGGGACATCGACAGGGCCGTGGATGAACTCATGCCGGCCTTCTACCGGGATAACCCCGACTATTTCCTCTCACCGGAAATCTTCAGGGGCGTGTACCGTCAGATGATCAAGCACATCGCCCAGGCCTTGGAAGAAAAGAAGTCGCCCAGCGGTCGGCAGAGCCGGTAGATTAGAGCTCCTTTCCAACGGCAGATATTGACATTCAACCCAAATTTCGCAAGGGTTGGGGCAAAACTCAGAATTGCAAACCCTTTTTGATCTTTTCTATTCACCTTTTTAGTGAACTGATTTTCAAGGGTAGGGGAGCCTTTAGGCCTACAAGTAGCCAATACTATGAAGAATTCGGGATCGTAAACGATCCCCTACCTGAGAGCCTTGCGAAATTCGGGTTCAAAGGGGCAGGCCCGAAGGATATGGGCTTTCCATGATCGGTCTTGCCGTGGGGGCCGCCCTTGGTCTCCAGGTCATCACATCAACCTTGATCGGCGCCCTCCTGCCCCTGGGCGCAGCAAAGATGAAATTCGATCCTGCGGTGGTGGCAAGTCCGGCCCTGACCACAATCGTGGATATCACGGGCCTGCTCATCTATTTCACCACGGCCAAGTTTCTGCTTGGAATATGACCCGGGGACCTGGGTTCTAGTTGTCTCCTTTACCCAGGATGAACTCTTCGGTCATCCTGTGTGCCTCCGCATCAGTGTATTGGCGCGGGGGATGTTTCATGAAATAGGCGGAGGGAGAGTACAATACACCCCCCAGTCCCCTGTCCAGGGCCAGCTTGCAACACCTGATCGCGTCTATGACCACCCCCCCGGAGTTGGGGGAGTCCTCCACCGAGAGCCTTAGTTCCAGATTCATGGGCACGTCGCCAAAGAGCCGTCCCTCCATGCGTATGAAGCAGACCTTGTTGTCCCTTTGCCATGCGACCCAGTCGCTGGGTCCGATATGGATGTTCTCCTCCGCCAGTCTTTTTCCCTCCAGCTGGGACTGAACCGATTCCGTCTTGGATCTCTTCTTGGAGCTGAGCCGGTTCCTGTCCAACATGTTCAGGAAATCCGTGTTACCTCCCGTGTTCAACTGGTAGGTCCTTTCCAGTTTGACGCCCCGGTCCTTGAAGAGATTGGTGAGGACCCTGTGGACAATTGTCGCACCCACCTGGGACTTTATATCATCCCCTATGAGCGGAACGTTCTTTTCTTGGAACCGCCTGGCCCAATCGGGGTCGCTGGCAATAAAGACCGGCATGTTGTTTATGAAACCAACACCTGCCTCCAATGCGCATTCCGCATAAAATCTCACCGCCTCTTCTGAACCTACCGGCAGGTAGTTTAAAAGGATTTGTGTCCCGGATTCCTTCAGCTCATTCACTATGTCTTCTTTGCCGGGTTCTTCCTGGTCCGAGGGTAGAAAGGTATACTTCTTGTCATAGTTTTTCATGTGCCCGGCAACACCATCCAAGATTCTCCCCATTTTCACCTTGGTCTTGGTCTTGGGTACATGGCGGCAGAAGATAGTCGTGCAGTTAGGGAGTTCAAAGATGGCCTCCGAGACGTCCTTTCCCACCTTTCTCCTGTCGATATCAAAGGCCGCGGCAACTTCGATTTCATATGGGCGGTACCCCCCTATATCCCAGTGCATCAATCCCATTGCCCTGTCCTCATCGTAGTCCCTGTAATAGGCAATTCCCTGAATCAAGGCGCTGGCACAATTCCCGATCCCTACGATTCCAATCCTGATCTTCCCCATGGAACTGTCCTCCGAAGTGATCCAACATCTCGGAATTTCGATAATTCTTTGAAATTAATCTATCCCCATGGCCTATGCAAAAGGTAACCCATGGAATAATGGAATGGTGAGTCGGGGCAATTGTTTATTTCATTCCATTATTCCGATTATGAGCTATACAATCTGGAACTATTGCTGTCCCTGGGCTCACTTGGATGGCTCTATGGTTATGAACCTGGAGTACTTACCGTCTATCTCACCCGATGCCACCATTTCGTACTCATCAACAAATTCGTCCCAGATGACCGATAGGGTTTCCTCCAGGATCTCCTGCGTCTCCCGGTTGGCATTGGAGGCATAACGCATGAGGTCTTTTATGAACACATCCTTGAATCCCCCCATTCGGTAAGGGGGTCCTTTTTCCCCTTCTCTCAAGCGATCAAAGAACCATTTTGCCTGGTCCCTGCTGATCCCGAGAAAGCTGGGTTCCAGGGAAAGTAAGCGACGGCTCCAAAGATTAAACAAAAGGTGCAAGAAAGTCAATTCCGGCCCTTGAACGAGGTCCTTGTCCCCGGGAACTCTTTCTGCAAGGCGCTCTATCAGGCCGTCAATGACCATCAGGCGGCGAAGGACACTCAGGAATTCCCCCAGGTCTGACAGCCATTCAAAATCCCTGAATTCCTCCGGATCCCTGTGGCCTACGTACATCTGGGGCCTTTTTTTCATTATGCCTGCTAGGGTTCCACCCCAATGTTCTCCCCAGAATTCCCAGTCCAGGCCCTGCCGGACAAACCAGCTTGTATCCAACCAGCGCTCAGTTTCCCATTTCAACTTGAGGGCCAAGCCGAACCCAACCCTGAACAGGGATGATAGGGAATGGGACCTGAGGGTCTTCTCGGCCGCCGGGACATCTTTTCCACACAGTCTTTCGAGGCCTAAATTGGCATAGCTCGCCGCCCTTTTGCAGGCCCTCATCAAGTCATCAAGCTCCTCCACTTTGAGTCCTTCCGCAGAGAGAATTTGGTTGCAGAGTCCGGCGAATTCGATCCGCATCCTTTCCAGGAACAGGGCGTCCGTTGAATTGCCTATTGATTGGAGCAATAGGTTGTCAGGGGGTGTTTGACTGAGTGGCAGAAATGGGATCGGCACATGGTCTAACTCATTCTGGAGATCACCGTCCAGCTCCCCTGCTACGGTGATGATATTTCCGATCCCTTCCGGGTCCAGGGGTGCATAGATGGAAAGTGCTTCTTCCCGGGGGATGAATCCATAGGCCTGCAACCGGGTATTCCTGAATCTGTAAATCTCTTCTTCGATTTCATCGGCCTGCAATCCGGAAACCGCCTGGAGGAGCCCCATGTAACTCGTCAAATCCTTGGCTGCCAGATCACGAAGTATCTCCCAAACAAACTCTCGTTCGTCCTGATTGGTGACCTTTACATAGAACACGCCGTCCAGGCTGAGGTAATCATCTTCTAGCTCAAAGGCCTTCTCCTTGTCATCCAAGGACACAACCTGGACACTCCTGTAAAGTAGATAGGCCAAAAGGTCCCGCCCTTCACCAAAGGCCCACTTCACCCACCTTTCGGGATCAGCGGCGTGGAGCCTCTTAATCCAATTCCAACCCCTTATGCCGTCTATCCGATCCCTGCTCCAGATATCCAGGTCAAGCAGGTATTGCCATTGTTCCTCTGAGGCCAGTGCAAGGAGGGGGAGACTGTCTTCCTCGCCGACCCTCTTGATGAGCCAGAAGAAATCTTGGTTGGACGTCCGCCGGATCAGCTCCATCGGGTTCTCGTGCCTCAAGATACGATCCACCAAGGCCCTCCCCGGCTGGGATATGATATTCTTCAAGATCTCTTCTCGTTCTCGGGTTACAACAACCCGTCGCTCTGAGTTCCTGATCACCTGCCGTCACCCATTGCTGTCCTGATAGGATTTTGGTAACACTTCAGCCCTTCCGGGTTTAGCGTCTTTCAAAGGGATAAGGGATTACGGGTTTTGCAGATTTGCTGGATCGGTCGGTTCCAGCGCCTGGGCGGTCTGTCCAACAAAGTCTTTGGCGGAGCGGGGAACCTAGTTGAGTTTTATCTTTTCCCAGCCCTTGATGCAGCGTTCCAGCCATTCCGCAAAGGCAAGATACTTCCCTGTTTGAAGATCATAACAAGGACCCAGCGGTTTGTCATCCCCTTCCCGTATTTTCTCCTGTGCGGTTTGCTCCAGGGTTTCCTTGACCTGGTCTCTGGAAAGGCCGAATTGATTTGCGAGGGCTTTTACTCCCTGGGGATTGCGAAACAGGGCGGCCATCTGCCAGAGGGCCCTTCTCTGAAGATCCTTTACCTCATCTTCCGGCCGCTTCATCTCCTTTGCCAGAAAAGCGGCCCTGATGAAATGTTTTCGTTGGATCTCCCTGTCCAGCTCCTCCGGCAGGTCTCTATGCTCGTTCATGATGCTTGACTCAGGCGGGATGCCCTTGAGGGAGTTAGCTTTGGCCCGGGCAGGAATCCGAGTCTCTCCGCCCGGGCCTATCTCCTTAGTACATGTCTTCGGAGGGCATCTGCGGTGTTTCAGGCTTCTTCTTTTCCGGCTTTTCTGCAACCATGGCCTCTGTGGTCAGCAGGAGGCCGGCCACTGAGGCGGCGTTCTGGAGGGCGAACCGAGTCACTTTCGTGGGGTCGATGACCCCTGCCCCGACCAGGTCCTCATATTCGCCGGTTTCCGCATTGAATCCGTAGTTGCCCTTGCCGGCTATCACTTGTTGTACCACAACGGAGCCCTCAAAGCCGGCATTGTTCGCGATCTGCCTAACGGGTTCTTCAAGGGCCCTCCTGATGATATTGAGGCCCAACTGCTCATCACCTTCCAGCTTGAGCTTGTCCAGGGCCTTCATGACGCGGACAAAGGCAACTCCGCCGCCCGGCACGATGCCCTCCTCCACTGCCGCCCGGGTCGCATTGAGGGCGTCTTCCACGCGGTCTTTTTTCTCCTTCATCTCTGTCTCCGTTGCCGCACCCACGTTGATCACCGCGACCCCTCCGATCAACTTGGCAAGACGCTCCTGGAGCTTTTCCCTGTCGTAATCACTGGTGGTCTCTTCTATCTGGGCCCTTATCTGCTTGACCCTCCCTTCAAGGGCCTTGCGGCTACCACCACCGTCCACTATGGTCGTGTTGTCCTTGTCTATGGTGATGCGTTTGGCGGTTCCCAGGTCTTTCAGGGTCACGTTTTCCAGTTTCAGGCCTAGGTCCTCGCTGATCACCTGCCCCCCGGTCAGGATGGCTATATCTTCCAGCATGGCCTTGCGCCTGTCTCCGAAGCCGGGGGCCTTGACAGCGGCGCACTTCAGGGTTCCCCGTATCTTGTTGACCACCAATGTGGCGAGGGCTTCCCCTTCCACGTCCTCCGCGATGACAAGCAAGGGCTTGCCGGACTTGGCTATCTGTTCCAGGAGGGGAATCATGTCTTTCATATTGCTGATCTTTTTCTCATGCAGCAATATGTAGGGTTCTTCCAGGTCAACTTCCATCTTTTCAGGGTCTGTCACAAAGTAGGGGCTCAGGTACCCCCTGTCGAATTGCATACATTCCACTATTTCGAGGGTGGTTTCCATGCCCTTTGCTTCCTCAACGGTTATCACACCCTCCTTGCCGACCTTTTCCATGGCCTCCGCAATGATATCGCCTATGGTCGGGTCGTTATTGGCCGACACGGTACCCACCTGTGCTATCTCTTTCTTTTCCTTGGTGGGGTTTGAGATCTTTTTGAGCTCTTCCACGACCGCCGCCACCGCCTTCTCCATGCCCCTCTTCATGGCCATGGGATTGGCTCCGGCCGCTACCAGCTTGGACCCTTCGTGAAAAATCGACTGGGCGAGAATCGTAGCAGTTGTGGTTCCGTCCCCTGCCACATCCGACGTCTTGGAGGCGACTTCTTTTACCATCTGAGCGCCCATGTTTTCGAACTTGTCCTCGAGCTCGATCTCCTTTGCCACTGTCACACCGTCTTTCGTGGTCTTCGGGGAGCCCCAGGACTTCTCTATCAGGACGTTGCGACCTTTGGGTCCAAGGGTCACCCTTACGGCGTTGGCAAGGGTATCCACACCGTGCAACATCTTCTCTCTTGCCTTTTCGCTGTAAGTAATCTCCTTACCTGCCATGGTAAAAACCTCCTGCCATATTTTTAGTTGATTACTGCGAGGATGTCATCCTCTCTCATTATCAAGTGCTCCACTCCATCGATCTCGATCTCATCGCCGGCATACTTTGAGAAGAAGATCCGGTCTTTCTCCTTGACCTCCGGCGGGACACGTTTCCCACCATCGCTCAGTCTCCCGGCACCGACGGCTACGACCTCACCTTCCTGTGGTTTTTCCTTGGCCGTGTCAGGGATGATGATGCCCCCAGAGGTCTTCTCTTCCTCTTCAAGGCGCCGGACCAAAACCCTGTCCCCAAGTGGTGTGACCTTCATACTTCCTTATATCCCTCCTTTCAACTATAATGACTTCGTAATGGCTCCAGCGGTAGCTTGAGCCCGAACCCTCTCCCACCCTGAAGATGGTCAAGAATGGCTCATGCGAGATAACCTGTTGATATTACGTTAATATATAAAAATGCGAGCAAAATATAAGCACACTTGGCGGATTGTCAAGGGATGGGGATGGAAATTTGATAGGGTCAGCCGTTTCTCGCCCTATTCTTGATCCTGCTCAGGGGCGGTTCCGGTGATTCGGTAAAAGGGGGCCCAGTAGGCCTTGCGGAGCCACTTCACGGCTCGTTCCGCGGCGCGTGTCGTTGTGTATACCAGGGAATACAATGTTGGAACCACTACCAGGGTAAGTACGGTGGCCAGTGCCAGACCGAAAATGACCGCTATTGCCATGGGACTCCACCACTGGCTCGATTCGCTCACCGTGGACAGCTCCATCTTGTGAAAATCATAGGCAATTCCAGTGACCATAGGGATCAGCCCGAGGATGGTCGTAACGGCGGTCAGCAGCACGGGCCTCACCCTAGTACAACCCGCTGCAACGATTGCCTCCCTCACCGGAAGCCCCCTGTTGCGCAATTGATTGGTATAATCTATAAGGACTATGGCGTTGTTGACCACGACCCCGGCCAGGGATATGACGCCCACACCGGTCATGATGATCCCAAAGGGCATGTCCAGGAAGGTGAGGCCGACAAAGACCCCGCCAAGGGATAGGAGGACTGATGTCATTATGATCGCCGGCTGGGCCACGGAGTTGAACTGGGTTACCAGGATGAGAATGATAATAAAGATGGCCGCGCCAAAGGCCTTGCTCAAGAACGCTTCGGCTTCATCTTGAAACTCCCTCTCACCCGTGAACCGAACCTTGTACCCGGGAGGGAGGGTAAACGCTGCCAAGAGCTTTTCCGCCTTGGCCCTGGCCACGGGACCCGGCACGTACCTCTCGTCCACACTGGCCTTGACCGTGACTACCCGCTCATGATTTATTCGATTTATCTGGCCCAGCCCACCTGCCACCTCGAACTTGGCGATGGTGCTCAGGGGGACCAGCCCTTCTGATGTCGGGAGCAGCAACTCCCTCAGAATATCCGTCACCCTGCGCTCGGACTCCGGCAATTGTACCGTGATATCGTAGTCTTCATCCCCCTCCCGAAAGGTCGAGACCTTGATTCCGTTAAAGGCTACCTTGAGGGCAAAGCCCACAATCTCGGTAGAGAGCCCCAAGAGTGCGGCCCGCTGTCTGTCCACCCTGACCCTCACGGTCGGTGATCCTGCAATGTAATCATCTCTTACGTCATGGACAAAGGGTATCTTCTCCAAGGTCTCCTTGATCTGCTGGGCTATCCGGCCCAGGAGCCTGAAATCATCTCCCGAGATCTCAATGGTTATGGGTGCCCCGGTAGGGGGTCCATGCTCCCGCTCTGCGATAGTAATCTCCGCTCCGGGGATGTTCTTGATCCTGTCCCTTATCCTCTCAACCGTGACCGGGGAAGGCTCCACCCTCTCCTCCATGTCGTGAAACTGGACTCCGATATGATTGGGAGAATTGCTTTCAAAGGCCGATTGCCCTCTTATTACGGATACGGTGCGGGCGTATACGTATTCCACGTTGGGCAAATCGCTCGGTCCGTAAACCTTTCGTCCAGTGGCCAGGGTGTAAAGCCTTCGAGAGGTCTCCAAGGACAGACAATCTGCGGTGTTCTTCCGTGAGATCCCTGGTCCTTTCCCGTCGCCGCCGCAAAGGACCCGTTCCACTTCCCTGGCCACCCTGTCGGAATATTCCAGGTCGGCACCTTCCGGCATGTCCAGGTTGATATATATGGCATCAGGCTCAATGTCCGGGAAAAACTGTACAGGTCTCTCCAAGCCGACCCTGTGAACCCAGATCATGGCCATTACAACGAGGCCAAGGAAGGACATTACCAGCACCGCCACGCGGTGGTTGAGGGCGCTGTTCAGGATTTTCCTATAGGCCTTGAGCAGTGGACCCCTGACCGTAATAGGGGCCTCGCCGGCCCGCTCGATCTCCTCTGCGCTCGCCCTGAGCTTGGCAAACCTGTGTCCCGCAGGAAGCTTTAGGAAGATGGCGGCGAGGGCAGGGTTTATCACCATTGCCACGAACAGGGAAGAGGAGAGGGTTATGATGACTGTTATGGGGAGATAGGACATAAACTCCCCCATGATACCCGGCCAGAAGACGAGGGGGAAAAAGGCCCCCAGGGTTGTCAGGGTAGCGGCTATCACGGGCTGGGTCACCTCGGCGGTTGCCTTGACCGATGCCTGTAAACGTGGGACACCCTGCTCCATGTATCGAAAGATATTCTCCACTATGACTATGGCATTGTCCACGAGCATCCCGAGGGAAAGGGTGAGGGAAAAGAGGACCACCATATTGAGGGTGATTCCCACCGCCTTCAAAACGATGAAGGAGATGAACATGGAGAAGGGAATGGCAAGGGCGACCAGGAAGGCGTTTCTCACCCCCATGACAAAAAAGAGCACTGCAATGACCAGGATCAAGCCGGTAAGGATGTTGTTTTCCAGGTCAGCGACCATGTTCCGGATATTCTTTGCCTCGTCCATGAGCTTTGTTATTTCCGTACCCTTGGGCCAGGTGGGCTTCTTTTCCTCTATGATCCTGTCCATCTCCTTGGTTATCCGCAACACGTTTTCCCCGGCCCTCTTTTTAACCTGTATGTTGATCGCCTGCTGGCCGTTCAACCGCGAACGACTTTCTTCGTCCTTGAACCCGTCCACCACCCTTGCCACGTCTTTGAGGTACACGGGTCTGCCGTTGTGAAGGCCGACCACCAGTCCGTAAATCTCATCGGGGCTCCTGAATTCGCCCGGCACCCTGAGTCGGAATCTGCCGTCCGCCATCCTGATGGCCCCTCCGGATACGTTCCTGTTTTCTTCCGCAATCACCCTCTGCAGCCTTGTAATGGAAAGTCCGTAGTAGGCGAGCTTGTGGGGGAAGGGCTCCACACGGATCTCCCGCTCGAGACCCCCTGTGACCTTTGCGTCCAGCACCCCTGGTATTGCCTCGAAGTCCTCCTCGAGATCCTCTGCGATCTCCTTGAGCTTGACCAGTCCCACTGTCCCGGAAAGGGAATAGACCACTATCGGCAACTCCGAGATATTGACCTCGAACACCTCTGGATCATCTTCCAGGTCCGATGGAAGCTCCGGTTTTGCCAAGTCCACCTTGTCCTTGGCCTTTTGGAGCACATCGTTTATATCAGTCCCTGCCACGAATTCTATTACAATGGAACTCATGCCCTCGGTGCTGGAAGAGGTTATCTTCTTCACCGCCTCAAGCCCCTTGAGCTTTTTTTCTATTGGGATGGTAATGGATTTCTCGATGTCTTCCGGTGCGACCCCGGGATATTCCGTCTGGATGAATACGTAGGGTATGGTGATGTCCGGAGAGGCCTCCCGTGGCAAGGACTTGTAGGCCACGAAACCGAAGATCATGATAACGATCGCCATGACTACGACGCTTATCCTCTTCCTGACTGCGATATCCGTAACTGTCATGATCCCAGAATCTCGGCGACGCTTTTTACGTTCTTTATGACTTGGACCCGTTGCCCGTGTTCAAGAAAACGGTGTCCCACCACTACAACCTTTTCCCCCGGGCTCAGCCCCTTCTTCACCTGCACTTCCCAGCCGACCAATACCCCAAGTTCAACCGGCCTCTTTTCCACCTTGCCATCCTTTTCCACGTATACGAAACGCTCCTCTCCCTGTGAAATGACCGCGTAGAGGGGGACGGCAATGGAGTCCTTGAACACTTCCTTGACCAGCTTGACACTGGCGAACATACCGGGGAGCATACGACCATCGGGGTTATCAACGAGAAGTTCCAGGTCATAGAGCCTTGCAAGCGTGCGAGGGGTCCGGGAAAGAAAAATCTTTTTTCCCATGGTACGGTAGTTGTCCAAGGCCTCGATCACCACTTCCGCCTCTTTGAGGCCAAAGCAAGCGGCTACGTCGCTCTCAGGAACCCCGACCGTCACCTTGACTTTCTCGAACTGAAGGATCTGGGCCACCCGGTCACCGACTTTCAACAGGTCGCCCTCCTTTGCGGGCAGCTCGTTCAGGCGACCTCCGATGGGTGCCCTGATCTTTGTGCGACTCAAAGCCAGCTTGGCCTCCCGGCGCTGGGCCACCAAATCCTTGAGCCTGGCCTCGGCCTCATCAAGCCTGCTCTCTGATGTTATCTTCTTTTCCGCGAGTCGTCGTTGTCTCTCATAATCAAGCTTTGCCAGCCTGTAGTTAGCCTCTATCCTGGCCAAGCGGGATCTATAGTCCCGATCGTCTAGTTTCAGGAGTACTTGGCCCTTCCTGACCATCTGCCCTTCCTTGACAAGCACTTTCACTACCTGGCCCCGGACCTCGGCCTTCACCCACAGGTTCTCGTAAGGTTCTACCTCCGCGGGAAGGGTGATCTGATCCTTTATCTCCCTCGGCACCAGGGTGAGGGTTATCACTCTTACCGGCGGGGCCTCCTTCTTTATGGCGGCCTCTTTTTCCTCTTCTATGCGCCTCTTCTCTTCCTTTATGCGTACACCAAGGTCAATGACAAACACCACTATGAGCGCAACTACAACCCATGGAATAGCACCCCATAAGAATCGAAGAAATCTGTTTTCCCCTTTTGCACCGTTCATTATATCCATGCCTCGTTCTTTGTAGCTTGCCTGTTTTCCAGTCCCTTGTAAGCGAGGTATAACAATTTTTCTGGCCTTTCTGTATCTCCCCCCTGTGAGCAGCCCAGGTCGTCCCTGTGAAAGCAAAAATCGATCAAGGCCAATATCAGCATCGCCACTTCATCCGGGTTTGCCTCAACGACCTCACCCCTTTTCAATCCATCCAGGTATATGGCCTTGACGACACTTGACATGCTCCTCTGGTATTTCCACACGTCGTAGGCCGGAGTCCCTTGGGGAGGGCCGAATGCCAGGGCATGGATCATCCTGAAGAGATTTGGGTTTTCCAGGATGCCCTGATATAGACGCCGGTAAAGGCATGTTAACCGATCCAAGAAAGTACCAGGCCTCTCAAGCACCTTTGAAACAAGGACTTCCAGCTGCTCCGCGGCCCAGTCCAATATGGCCAGAAAGAGCCCCTCTTTGTTCTCAAAATAGTAGTAGAGAACCGGCTTTGTCACGCCCGCCTTTTCCACGATTTCCCGCACGGAAGTGCTGGCATATCCCTTCTCGGCGAAGAGGGAGATCCCTGCCTCCATGATTATCCGCCTTGAGTCCTGGCTATGTTGCCTTTTCCGTTGGTTCAAGCTCCCCCCACTTGACACGGCTCATATTTAACTACTATTGGGATTTCAGGTCAACAGAATTCTACCTACCGGTAAGTAAAAATCAAGCTCAAAATAACTATTGCTACCCCATTGAAATGGATTACAGCCCGCAACAACTGATGGCACGAAAGAGTCACAATCCAGTAGTCAGGAGCCAAGAAAATCCTTATGTCAGGCCCCTCCATTGAATGTCCTGATGTGAGTTGAGCGCCAGCGTTAACACTATTCTGAAGTCCGGGTTCTTCCCGCAGATATCACGACGTAGGGATCGGCACCGCTATTCTAGATAGCCTCTTCGTGGCGATTCGCTTCTTCCACCATCAAACTTCGATTTACCCGTAAAACCCCCAAAAGAACCCATGCACTCGGAAAGAACTATAGATGCAAGTTGAGCTTGCAAGATTCTGTTTCTGGTTGCCCACAAATCCCTAGGTGACAAATGACAGTACATCGATAACAGCGTGAAGTGCCACTACATCGCTAACATAACTGCTTAAAGGTCTATTAATGATTAGGCTCAGAACAGCGAATAGTTAATATCGAAAAC
>JAFDHB010000257.1 GCA_019308985.1 Deltaproteobacteria bacterium
AAACTGTCGAAAATAACGGGAGGAGAGTAATGAACGTGACCAAGAACGGCTTGCTAATTGAATACAATTACTGTACCGGCTGTCACAGCTGCGAAGTGGCTTGCCAGCAAGAGCGTGATTTTCCGGCAGGCAGGAATGGCATAAAGGTTACGGAATTTGAATATGAGACTCCCACAAAAGTGATGATTGATTACCTCCCCTATCCGACGGATCTCTGTGATTTATGCATCAACAGGCATAAGGAGGGAGAATTGCCGGCCTGTGTGAAACACTGCCAGTCGAACTGCATGAAATTCGGCCCTATTGATCGGCTCGTTAAGGAGATGGCTGAACGACCCAAGATGGTTTTGTACGCTCCGCGTTAAGGCCCGGCGTCGGGTAGAAGAGGGAGATTGCTCTCCCCCTCAATGGGTCGCCAGAGGCGGTCACCCGTCTCCGGCTCCCGCAGAACGTAGCGTGCAGATTTCCCGCACTACGCTCTTCAGAGATTGATTCACAGCACAGCGAGTGATTGCAGTTCCCTATAGGGAAGAACCAACCTTGGTCGCTACAAAGGAAAACGAACCTTGATCCGGTGGAATACTTCCCAAGGGAAATGCCCTTTCCGGCTTCGGCTGCAGAGCATTTTATGCCAATAACGTTCCACTGCCCGATACACCCGTTGAAGGGCTCGGATATTCCCGGCAATACCATAGTAAGCGTAGTGACCTCGCAACACTCGGTTGAGATTGATCACTTGTTCCCCTATTGGCAGGTGCCGCATCCGCCGCATCAGGTCGCGGAATTGTAACAGGGTAAGCGTCAGACCAAACCACTCTTGCAAAGTTTGTTAAACAATGAATAGAGTGCGGCGGCTGGTGGGATGAAGCCACAATAGTTCTTTGACAATCTATGCGTTGAGGTTACTGAGGATCTGTATCAACAAGGATCATTCGTCTGCCTTTATGATCATCCCCCGATCATCCTTTGGCAATGGTTGCCACTGGTCGGGAAGAAGCTCTCTCAGGCGGTTGACAGGGTGACTCATGATTCTCCGGAGGATGTCATTATTACTCCGGCAATTATATACATCAAAAGTCATTCTCCGGCTTGACCGGGGAATCCACGCATACACTGGATTCCGGATCTCGCACAGCATGTCGGTTTCGTCCCGAATGACGGATGAGGAGTGGGGAAGAAAGGGATGGCTCGCAAGCACAGCTTGCTTCTACAGAGGAAATTTAGACCGACATGGTCGCCTCGGTCTACAGGAAGTGACGACAAGTGAACTGTGTAACCGATGTTCAAGGCGCCCTATGCACGAAGGAAGTAACGAACTGATTGAGTGGCTGCTTTTTATCAGGC
The DNA here is from genome assembly GCA_019308985.1 of Deltaproteobacteria bacterium. The sequence goes on from JAFDHB010000257.1 coordinate 1,345, forward strand.
CTGATCTAGCTCCTGGCAATCCTATTCAGCGCCAGGTGGAGAATTTTCACTTGTGGCGTCGTCATGTGCTGCCATTCCTATTTCCCTTGACGGAGGTGTGCCGAATAAATAAACTGGATATAGATGGATAAGGATAAGGAGAGAAATTGGGGGCATTCTTGGGGGTATTTCTAGGGATTACATTGACTAAATGATGTAATTTCAAGATATTAAGGCTCTTTGTGGTTCCCATCAGCACCAGGAAAATCAAGGCAGGCTGAAATCTCTTTCGCCTGCCATTCTTATTCCCGGCCAAGTTCCGGCAACAAGGCTTCATGGGGATTTACACCCGTATAGACCTACCTCTTCTAAGCGTTGCCCATGACAGGAGGTTCAATATCAACGGCTCAAGCTCAAGACATGCTTCGTTAGCTTATTCCATCAATGCGGTCTCGCTGTTATACCTGGAAGAGAAGACCAAGCCCTTTCCAGAGAAGATACTGCATCTTGTGAGCACATATTCGGCGACCGACTTTCGTATTTCCTCGTCAAGGGCATTGAAAGTGCTTATGAAGGCCTCTTCATCTTCGATTCGAGAAAGGCGGGCCCAGATCTCCTCAGGGCCCATGTCCGGGGTTATCTCCAGCACTTCCCCCCGGGTGGAATTTTCAAAAAACCTCTTGGCCTGCTCAAGGGTGTCCGAGAGATCCTTCTCTATTGCAATGGATTCCTTTTCCAGCTCAGTGAATCCTTTGCATGGCTTGGTAATGGGGAGGACCTCTTCACTCCCGCCAACCTTCATTCGGACGCCAAGACAGAGTTCAAGCTCCTTATTGTCCTTGCCTTCGGACATCTTGATCACTTCGAATATTTTGCCCATCGTACCCCCAACAATCTAGAAGGACTGCAACGCCGTATAGGGCCTGTGTCTTATCCCCTGGCCTCCCACCCTTGTAATCAACACCACCAACACCCTTGAGATCCTCAATTCCGTGGCGAAGGGGAACTGTCCTGGTCGCCCTTGAGGAACATGGGTAATCCCGCCACCATAAAGACTACTTTGTCAGCCATCTTTGCAATTTCTTGATTCATGAACCCCGCATAATCGCGAAATCTTCTCCCAAGGGGATGCTCCGGAACAACACCCATTCCTACCTCGTTGGACACAACTATGATGGCCTGCTTCCTATCTGCCAGCGCCTCCAGGAAGACCTTAGCGTAACTCAGCACCCCTTCATCTCCCCTCTCTAGCATAACATTGCTCAACCATAGGGTCAGGCAATCCATCAGCACCGACTCATAGTTGCCGCACTTCAGTCTTAATGCCTCAGTTACCTCCAAGGGCTCTTCCAACAGGCCCCATTCAGGTCCCCTGGATCTCTTATGGAGCCTAACCCTCTGGGCCATCTCCTCATCCTGAACCCTGGCCGTGGCAAGAAAAACGTAGGACCGATATCTCTCTTCCACATATTTCAGGGCCCAGGAGCTCTTGCCGCTGCGTGCACCCCCAAGCACCAGGACCAGTTCTTTGGAATTCACCTGTGGCATATGGTAGGGGCTCCACCCTCAAAACTGTGATATCTCTTGCTAGTCTTGCCAGCCAAAAGCACGGCTTCTAGCATCAACTCACAATACCAGTTCGCTGTTCTCCTTGGCCGCTTCGATAATGAGAGGGAACTTCTTTTGGGCGGCAGTCTCTTGGCAGGCCCTCTGGATGGCGGCAACGTCCGAATCGGTTCTCGAAGGATCGTGGTGGAACAATACCAGCTTCTTGACCTCTGCTTCATGGGCCAGCGTAAAAGCGGCCTCGTAGTCTGAATGACCCCATCCCTTCCTTTGCTTGATCTCTGAAGGGAGATACTGGGCGTCATGAATCAAGATATCCGCTTCCCTGCAGAATTCTACGTATTCCCTAATGGTCCTCCCTCTCCAGGGTTCGGTCGTTAGTTCATTGTCTGTTATGAAAACCAATGTCCTGCCGTCTTCCCTGAACCGAAATCCATATCCCCCCTGGGGATGCTGCAAGGGAATGCTTTCGACCCTGATATCTTCCAGCTCCATTTCGCCTTTGCTGATGCTGTCCAGGTACTCGACCTCAGCCCTCAGGTCATCAAACTTGATGGGGAAAAAGCCATCTCCCATCTTCGTATCAAAGGTAGACCTAAGGCCTCTCATACAGGTAGGATACCCGTCTATCTTGATTTTAGTGGAGAGATCATAAAGCGGCTCAAAGAACGGAAAACCTATAATGTGATCCCAATGAATATGGGTTATCAGCAGGTAGAGGTCAACCCCTCCCTTTTCCTTTTTGAGCTCATAGCCGAGCGCCCTAATGCCCGTGCCCGCATCAACTAT
>JAFDHB010000064.1 GCA_019308985.1 Deltaproteobacteria bacterium
ATGCCCTTTGGGGCATACAGTTTATGGCCGGCCACGGTGAGAAAATCAACTCCCAAGTCGTTTACATCCACAGGGATTTTACCCACGGCCTGTGCCGCGTCCGTGTGGAGGGGTACACCTGCTTCCTTAGTAACCAGGGCAATGTCGCGGATGGGTTGGATCGTTCCGGTTTCATTGTTTGCCGTCATTATGGAAACCAGGGCGGTCTTGGGAGTGATCGCCCTTCGAACGTCGTCCGGATCCACCATGCCATACCGGTCCACGGGGAGTATGGTGACTTCAACGCCAAGCTCCATGAGGAAAAAGCAAGGGTTCAAGACCGCGGGGTGTTCAACGGCCGAGGTTATGACATGGAAATCAGCGGGTCTACGGAGGTCCACTAATCCCTTAAGCACAGTATTGTTGGATTCGCTTCCTCCCGAAGTGAAAATGATTTCCTTTGCTTGGCAGCCTATGAGTCTGGCCACTTCGGCCCTGAATTTCTCAAGGGATTCCTTGGCTACCACACCAAGAGGGTAGGGACTGGAGGGATTGCCGTATTCCCTTTCCATAAAGGGCACCATGGCCTCGACAACCAAGCTTTCCAAGGGAGTAGTGGCATTGTGGTCCAAGTAGATATATTCTGTTTCCAGTGGGGACATATATTACCTCCGAGTCAGAGTTTCTTTCCGGTCGGGCGCTGCTGAAACGCCTGGTACCATGTCCCGATTAGACATTGTCAGGGCAGATTCCACCATCGTTTTCTTATTATTAGCCGATATTTTGTCAATTGACAATAACTTAACATGGTGATAGTTTGTGTGGCCTTAAGGGGCCTTTCCTCTCACAGGAGGCTTTCAGAAAAAGTCGGATGCGGAGACGAATAGAAAGGACATGGAAAGAATAAGGATTTTGGGAACGGGTTCATACGTTCCACCCAAGAAACTGACGAATTTTGACCTGGAGGCAATGGGCCTGGATACAAGCGACGAGTGGATAGTTCAGCGCACGGGGGTAAGGGAGAGGAGAATCGCTGATCCGGATGTAAACACCTCTGATCTTGCCTATGAAGCATCGATCAAGGCCCTTGATATGGCGAGCATGACCTCAAGGGATCTGGATCTGATCATCGTGGGCACCATAACGCCGGATACCTGTTGCCCGGCATGCGCCAATTGGCTCCAGGCCAAGCTCGATGCCCCCCAGGCCGTGACCTTTGACGTCACCGCTGCTTGCTCCGGATTCATATTCGGGCTCGACATTGCGAGCCAGTACATTCGGAACTCCACCTGCAAAAACGCGCTGGTGGTGGGTGCGGAGATCATGACGCGTACCCTCAATTGGAAGGACAGGACAACCTGTATTTTATGGGGCGACGGGGCCGGTGCCGCTGTTCTGACTGGAGGAGAGGGGGGCCACCAACTCTTATCCACTCACCTTCACACGGACGGGGCCAATGGCCAGGACCTGCTACTACCGGGCGGCGGATCGAGAACCACGCCCATCTCCCACGAGAGTGTGGACAAGGGTCTCCACTTTCTCAACATGATCGAAGCCAATGCCAGCTTCAGGGTTGCGGTTCGTCACTTTGTGGAGTCCATAAAGGAGGCGGCCGAGGCAAATAGGGTCGCCATAGGAGAAATCGATTGGTTCATCCCCCACCAGGCAAACCTCCGCATGTTTCAGTCCATGGCCAAGACCTTAAGGATCCCAATGGAAAAATTCTACGTAACCCTGGACAGGTACGGAAACATTTCTTCTGCATCCTGTGCCATCGCCTTTGATGAGGCGGTAAGGGATGGAAGCATCAAGGAAGGGAATCTCATATGCCTGCCTGTCTTCGGGGGCGGTTTGACCTGGGGCAGCGCCTTGGTGAAGTGGTAAAGAGATTGAAGCAGGGCGGATTGTCTCCGGCAACAAGATCAATACTGATGGCTTCGTAAAAAGTCCAATTTCTGCGTTGCGCTTCATCTCGTTGTGATTGCGGCGTACGGTGAGTACGCCTCATCACACGAGATTCGCGCGCCTTGAACTTGAAGCTTTTTACTTTGCCATCCTAATTTCGACTTTTTACGAGTTCATCAATACTTTTTTGAGATGCCTGAGAGAAGTATTCTCGAATTCCTTCGCGAGGCCTTGCGGACAAGCACAGTCAATAGGATCTGGGAGGGCGCCGTCTCGGCTTCCCGCCAAGGCGGGGATTGACGGGACCTTTCGTGAGCGCGGCAAGAAGTCCCTTCTGAAATGACCGGCCGAGGGTCGCAGAACAACAAAGAGAAAGGTTTTGCTGGGACTCCTGGTCCTTGCAGGTATTTGAAAGAGCTAAAATAATACGATGCAACAGTCCCTGATCTTTCACCCTTTTGAGGAGAAAGGAGGGCATTATGGTTGGCGGTTCTGCACAAGCCCTTATCCTAAGACCGATGACAGGAAGAGACCTGGATAGGTTAGTAGAGATAGATACGCAGGTATTCGGCCGGTCAAGGCCGGAATACTGGGAGCTCAAGCTGGAATTAATGACCAGGAAGGCTCCTTCGGCTTCCTTGGTGGCGGAGTTGGATGGAAAAGTAGTCGGATTCATAATTGGAGGAGCCAGTGGATGGGAATATGGAGTGCCGAAGAAGGTGGGGTGGATAGATGCAATTGGTGTTGATCCGGATTATCAGAGAAGAGGTATAGCCAAGATGCTTTTGACCGAGTTGGTGGGAAACCTGAAGAACGGCGGGGTAGAGCGTATCTATACTTTCGTCAACTGGCGTGACTGGAGGCTATTGCGTTTTTTTGACGAAATGGGGTTCAGGAGGGGTGATATGCTGAACCTGGAATTGAAGGTCTGATGTTTCCGTGACCCGTCGTTGTGACTAGCTGACAAAGGCAGGAAACGAGGACCAGAAGGGAGTCACGGCCCGGGTCCGGCGAGTGTGAAGTTTTGGGTATTCCGGTCTCCCGCCCAGGGAAGTAAGAGGGTATAAAGGGTGCGTGCGTTTCCGGTGAGGGAAGGCAATAATGACATATCAGGATGAAATAAGGGAATTCTACATGGGTCATTTACCTGGGGCGAAGATCCAGGGAAACGTCCTGAGGGCCCCGTGTCCTTTTTGCCGGTCCCAAGGGGTAAAGAAGGAGGCTACATTCGCCGTGCATCTGGATCCGGAAAGCCTTTTTTTCGGCTATTTCAGGTGCCTGGTGAGATGTCGCCCAGGTGGGTTTCCCATCTATTTCGGAAAGATCATGAATCTCGATCCCGAGGTTATCCCGGGGTTTGACCTCGACCGCGAACCCTACATCAGGGACATACAGTACCCGGCAAAAAATATTAGCAATGATATCAAGAAATTTCTTTCCCTCATGGGTGAGGAGCAATACGCCTACTTCAGGGAATTCTGTGTTTCTAAAGAGGTGCTGGAAGAGATGAAGATAGGGTACAACGGCAGGTACCTGGTCTATCCCTATTTCCAGGATGACGGGAATTGTTATGCTGCCCGCTGTGTGGCCCCGGGGAAGGATGATGATACCTTTTGGTACGGGGAGGAAACCTTCCACGGGGAGCAATTTCAGATATTTAATGTCCAAGACGTGGAGCGCTGCGAAGGCGGCACAATTTTCATGACAGAAGGGGAAAACAATCTCCTCGCCCTCAAAGAGTTAGGATTTCCTGGCATCGGTGTGCCTTCCTGCAATGTGCTGGAGGCCATTGATGTTGATATGCTCGGAAGAATGAGAAATATTGTCCTGGCCATGAACAATACCCCCGAGGCACGAATCACCATTCGGAGTTTTGCCACTCGCCTGGGGTACAAGGCCAGGATCTTGAAATGGCCCACAGGCACCAAGAGAGGTTATAACTTCGTCCACTTGGCAAGGGAAAAGGGGAAAGATTTCAGGACGGCTGTGTCAGCCCTTTTGAAGGTATCGGAATCCTACTCTCCCTTTATCTCACCGGGAAAGGAACACAGTGACTTTATGCGTTCCCTGGAAAGGCAGAAAGGAAAGGGCCTGTTGGGGATGGAATCCGGTATGTCAAAGCTTGATCATGCCCTAAACGGTATCAGGGGGATAAACATTATGGGCGGCCAACCCAAGGCCGGAAAATCTTGTTTTTTCATGCAGATCACTACGGACATGGCCCTTAGGAAGATACCGGTAATCTACTATGATTTCGAAAACGGACGACAGAAGATATACAACAGGACCATCTGTCGACTAAGCAGGCTGTCCGAGGAAGAGATTCGCAGGGGGGACCTGGGAAGGGAGGGGGCCCTCAGGTTGAAGGAGGCGGAGCGGAAGCTGATGGATCTCCTGCCCTATTTCAGGATAGTAACGGACAGAAAGCTCAACCCCGAGGTTATGAGGAGACAGATAGACTTCTTGAAGCATGAAACCGGAAAGGATCAGGTTCTGGTAGTCATTGACAGCTTGCACAAGCTACCCTTCAAAGATCTATCGGAGCGAAGAACAGGAATAGATGAATGGCTTCGCCACCTGGAGGTGATCAGGGACGAGCAGGACGCTGCCTTTCTCATTGTTTCGGAGCTCTCGCGGAACAAGGAGGGAGAGTACAGCCGAAAACCGGACCTGGCCTCCTTCAAGGAATCAGGAGACATAGAGTACAGCGCCGATAACGCTATGATCATTATCCCGGATTGGAACCCGGTTGATCCTCTCTCCCGGGGAGAGCGAAGAAGCTCACTGTGGTTGGTCGCAAGCCGTGAAAACAACCCCGGCAAGATAGCGGAATACGCCCTGGACTATCCGTACTGGGGTTTTCGAGAGCAACAGTAACCCGCTCGACTTCAGGCGAGTCTTCTATAAGGCGGCTTTCCCTTCTTGTCTTCCAATATCTTGCGCATCCGGTCTCTTTTTGCCCTGGCCTTGCTGAGTCTTTGCCCTATATCCCCCCTTTTCTCAGCAGGTACCGAGACGAGCTCCCTTTCCAGGTCTTCCACCTCCTTTTGGAGGCGGTATAGTTCGCGCGCCAATTCCTTAATAGACATGGTTGCCGTGCCTCCTCGCGAACGACACGGTAATAAAGATCACTTGTAACACACCGGTTCTTTCCGGATCCTGATAACCGCACTTTTTGATGAATACATCACGAGTCTTTATTTTTGCATCTTTTTGATCTAAGTCAATGCTCAAGTATGAATCTGCCTATTATCTTTCAGGTTACAAGGAGAAGAGCCTTCGTGGGGAGAGGTTCGCAGAAATCCTTCCCGAAGCGGAATCACTTGACATTTTCAAACCTTGAGCCATCCTTCGACTCAATGCCTTGACCCCATATGCAAATCGGGATACCATTCTAAACCAGCACCATACCCCGGGGTACTGCGAAGTGCTCTCCTTTCGGAAACAGGGAGCTAGTGTCATCTGCAAGGTCCCGATCGGGCATAGGAGGGGAGAACCGTGAAAAAGGGCATGCATCTTCTGATTATCTTGACCCTTTTCATCCCCCTGCACTTCAACATCGGGCATTGGGAGAGGTTGGATTGGGCATGGGCAGGGGAGGGAGACGAGGCCCACTTTGCGCGTCTCAGGGAGGAGATGGTCAGGGAGCAGATAGCAACGCCCCCAGATTACAGGGAACCGGTGAGGGATGCCCGTGTCCTGGAAGCCATGAGGACTGTTCCAAGGCATCTTTTTGTGAAACCAAAGGACATTTCCCGAGCTTACGGCGATTTCCCCCTTCCCATAGGTTACGGCCAGACCATATCGCAGCCCTACATAGTCGCCTTCATGACGGAGTTGCTGGACCTAAGGCCTGAACACCGCGTACTTGAGGTGGGCACAGGCTCCGGTTATCAAGCGGCAATCCTTTCCGTGCTGGTAAAGGAAGTCTTCACGGTTGAGATCATAGAGGCCCTTGCAGAGCAGGCAAAGGCGAGATTGAGACGCCTGGGGTATCTCAATGTCCATGTCAAGAACGCTGATGGATATTTCGGGTGGGAGGAGGATGCCCCCTTTGATCGGATAATCGTCACTGCTGCGGCCACCCTGGTTCCCCCTCCCTTGATAAGGCAGCTCAGGCCCGGCGGCAGGATGGTGATTCCCGTAGGTGGACAATACACAGTTCAATATCTTACCGTGGTTGAGAAGGACCTTAGATCGGATATCAGGATGAGAAAGCTCCTTCCGGGGGTCAGATTTGTGCCGCTTACAAGGGCACTGAGATGAGACTTGCCCGGAGGAATTAGGCAGAGGACGAAAGACTCTCGGGACATCCAAATGAAAGATCAAAGCCCTGATAGGGTAACGTCCCTTTACCGTGTTCCCCTTATCTTTTCAATCTCCGCATCGGTGCTCGCCTACGAAATCCTATTGATGCGGATGCTGTCCCTTGAACAATGGCAACATCTTGTTTACATGGTTATCAGCATGGCGTTGCTGGGTTTCGGCGCCTCGGGGTCCTTCCTGTTCCTTTTTTTCGAAAAGATCAAGAAGAACCTTGATGAGTGGTTGATCTTTCTCGCAGGGGCCACTGCTGTTTCTTTCCCCGTGTGCTTCAGCCTGTCCCATGAGATGGGGCTTGATCCCCTTCAATTGGTCTGGCAGGCCCATCAATGGATAGCCATGTTCATGACCTATGTGGTCATGTCAATACCCTTTTTTCTGGCCGGTGGGGTCATAGGCATTGTCCTCACGGCATCCGGAAGCAGGCTCCATAGGATGTATGCCTTTGATTTACTGGGAGCTGGAATGGGGGTGGCTGCAATCATCCCGGCCCTTTACTTGATGCCTCCCTGGGAGCTTTTGCCTGTCGTGGGTTTCCTTGTTTTGGCAGGAGCGTCACCAGGCTGTTGGAAGATGAAACAAAGGCCTAGGGTGTGGATTGTGCTCCTGATGTCAGCCCTTGCACTTGGGTCAGCAGGTCTCCTCCAGACAACCCAGCCCCAAATCCATCACACCAAAGCCCTCCCAATGACCCTGGCGTTCCCCGATGCCCGCCTTGAAGCCCGGTTCCAGGGGCCTCTCGGTGTTATCCACGTGGTCGGCAGCTCCATGATCAGAATCGCCCCTGGGCTGAGCCTCAAATTCGGCCAAGGTCAAGGGGGTGAAGGCAGCGGAATCCCGGAACAAAAAGCGATTTTCCTGGACGGAGACACCCTGGGGCCTGTCACCAGGTTTTCCGGAGAGCCCAAAGATCTAGAATTCCTGGACTATACCACCATGGCGCTTCCATATTATGTGAGAAGACCGGCCAAGGCCCTGGTACTGGGAGCAGGCGGCGGTATGGATGTCCTTCTTTCCTTGAGGCATCGGGTGAGGGAGATAGTGGCGCTGGAGGCAAACAGTCAGGTTGCCTCTATCCCTACCCGATTGTTTGCCGAGTTCGCGGGCCATCTCTTTGAAAGGCCGGGGGTCAAGCTTGAGATCCGTGATGCCAGGCAGTACCTCCGGTCCAATGATTCCCTCTTTGACCTGATCAACCTGTCAATGGGGGGGTCTCCCACCACCGCAGCAGGCGGACTGCATTCCACAAGCGAGAATTACTTGTATACCATAGAGGCATTTGAGAGTTATCTCTTACACCTATCGGACCACCACGGGATACTGGCTCTCACAAGATGGCTCAAATACCCCCCGAGGGATTCACTCAAGGTCATGGCAACTGCCATATCCGCCCTGAAAAGGATTGGAGTTACGAGAAACATATCGAGGCATGTCATTTTCATCAGGAGCTGGAAGACTACCACCATTCTTGTATCAAGATCCCCCTTCACGGCAGGGGAGATTTCAAGGGCCAAGGTTTTTTGCAAGGATAGGAATTTTGATATGGTTCTCTTCCCTGGCATGGAAAAGGAATACGCCAATCGCTACGATGTCTTGGAACACCCCTATTTTTTTGAAGGGGCGGCAGCCCTCCTGGGCCGGGCAGGGGAAGAGTTCATGGAGAATTACCTGTTTGACATAGGGGCTACTACTGATGATCGACCCTACTTCTCGCACTTTTTCAGGTGGAAGAAACTCCCAGAGCTTTACGGTCAGCTCAGGAGGGAACTGGTGCCAATGATGGAAATGGGCTATTTCTTCATGCTCGCAACCCTGGGCCAGGCAGCCCTGGCAGGCGCCGTTCTCATCCTCGCACCCCTTTTGTTCCTGCGAAGGGTGCAGGCTTCAAGGGGGACAAATCAGCTCCCGAGGCTAAGGCAGATTATGGGCATCCTGACATATTTCTTTTCGGTCGGAGCGGCTTTCATGATGCTGGAGATGGTGCTGTTGCCCAAGTATACCCTGCTCCTATCACACCCTGTCTACGCGGTAGCCGCCGTCCTGGGGACCATCCTGGTCTTCGCCGGGTTTGGGAGTATGTGTGTGAGAAGATTTCAAAAGCGAGGCGCCGGTCATCTCTGGGTATCTGTGGGGGTGATCTCTATTTGGGTGATCCTTCAGATCGCCGTGGGGGATTACGTGATTAGAGAAGCAATGAAAGGGGCCCTCTGGGAAAGGCTGCTCGTAGCAGTAGCGCTCCTCTCCGTCCCATCCTTTTTCCTTGGCTGGCCTTTTCCATCAGGCCTGAGGATTACCAGAGACAGGTTTCCAGCCCTTGTCCCCTGGGCGTGGGGCGTCAACGGATGTGCGTCCGTCATAGGGGCGATATCGGGGAAATGCTTGGCCGTGAGCTTAGGGTTCAGCACGGTGATGTTGGTTGCGTGCGCCCTTTATTTTCTCGCCCTTTTTTGCTATAGGCGTTACTTCAGGAGCGAGGGTGCGCTTTAACGCAATCCCGCGCCCTGGGGGAAAGAAGAGACCTTGGAGAAGGTCCCGGGATTTTTGCGAGGGAAAGGAGGATGGCGTGGCTCAGAGGGTGGAATACCAGGAGATGCGGGGTACCCCTGGAGGGTCCTATTCGCAACGCTTTGCAATTCTTATCGCGGTCTTTGTAACCTGCCTCATTACCTCCAACATTACGGCGGTAAAGGTGATCCATATCTTCGGACTGGTCCTGCCTGCCGCGATTTTCATATTTCCCCTCAGCTACATCATCGGAGATGTGCTGACAGAAGTCTACGGTTACCGGAGCGCCCGAAAGGTCATCTGGTTGGGGTTCCTCTGTAACCTAATAACTGTCCTGAGTATCTGGATCGCCCAGATTGCGCCTCCCGCCCCTTTCTGGGACGGCCAAGCCGCCTATGAACGCATCCTGGGATACACGCCAAGGATCCTTGTCGCTTCTTTCTCCGCATACCTGGTGGGAGAGTTTGCCAACGCCTATGTGTTGGCAAAGATGAAGGTGGCGACAAGGGGGAGGTGGCTTTGGTCCAGGACCATTGGGTCTACCTTGGTGGGGCAGGGTCTGGATTCAGTTGTGTTTATAAGCATGGCCTTTTGGGGCCAGATGCCCAACCGGGCCCTGCTTCTTGCCATAGTCGCCCAATGGCTCTCAAAGTCCGCCTATGAGGCCGCTGTCACTCCATTGACATACGCTATAGTCAATTACCTTAAAAGAAAGGAAGGTGTGGATGTCTTTGATTACGATACAAGATTCCATCCACTACGCCTTTCGGACTAAATAGCGGCAGAGAGGGCCGGGACTCAACAGGTTGTTGCCAAGAGCCTGTCAAGTTTCCAAGGCGCTAGGACCTGGTGGGGATACGGAGCCTGAGGATCTCGTCACAGAGGGCATCGTATTCAAGGGCACCTCGAGAGGTGGGGGCAAACTCCAATATGGGCTTTCTGGCCAGGTTTGCCTGGTTGAGGGCTTCGCTCTTGGAAATTATGGTCTTGAGCAAGCGCCTCCTATATTCTTCGAGGAGCTCTTCAAAGATGAGGTTTGTCCTGGATGTCCTCACGTCAAACATGGTGATGAGGATTCGGTAAGGGATGTTGTCCTCGTCTCTCAGCTCGATGGCGGTTTGCAACAGGGGGTCTATTCCAGCTACGGCACCGGCTCCAGGTTGAACCGGGATGATCAAGAGATCTGCGGCGACAACTGCGTTATATGTGAATATGTTCAGGGAAGGTGGGCAATCAAGGATAATTTCCCTGTAGTCATCCCGTATGGCTTCCAAGGCACGGAGAAGGCGCTCCTCCCTGCGGATACGGCTGGAAAGCAGCTCAGCGGTTTCCGTGAGCTTGGGTGTCGACGGAACAATGTCAAGGTTGGGACTGTCCGTGGCAATTATGGACTTGACCGCCTGGGAAGGCTTATCCATGATGAAATCTCCCACGTCCCTTTCGGGTTCGTTGTCCAAAAAGCACTGGGTAGCGTGGGCTTGAGGATCCAAGTCCACCAGGAGCGTCTTCCTGTTGCGCCGGGCAAATCCATATGCCAGGTTTGTTGCGGTCGTTGTCTTGCCGACTCCCCCCTTTGTGTTGGTAATTGTGTATATCATCCCTTCCCCCCTTCGTTGTTATTGCCCGACCTCTGGTTCGCCTCCCGAGGTTTTTGCACTCCTTGGCCCGGAGTCCCCAGTATCGCCTTACCCTATGGCTCCTGGTGCCGGCAAAATTGATGACAATTCAACTAGATTAACCAGACTGTGGTATAAATATGTTGTCTTTAACCGCGAAGTTGGAACAATAGAAACGTTTGGGACCTTGGAATACAGCTTTTGAACTGGCCTAAATTATTAACAAAATCTAATTCTACCTGTCAAGGGGCGTGCTGTCAAATCTGCGTAAAAAGGGTGATCTCAGAGACCGGTTCCAGGGGAAATACTGCGGCTGCGCTCGCCCCGCGCCCGAGGCCATGACGGGAAATGAAGCAGGCCATGGAATGCTTGTCACCATCCATAAATCGAAGAGCGTCTCATGAACAGAGCACCAATCACAAGGGTACGGAAGCCTTGAATATTTTCACCCTTCCCTCAACACGGTATTGAGCGACCGATGCCGGGACCAGGACCGAGATCCCCTTTGACACGGCCAATTGATCACCGCTTTCCAGTTCAGTGAGCAGGGCACTTCCTTGGACACAGATGAGAATCTCTGCACTGCGATCCTGTGGACTGGTAAAAGATTCCCCTTCCTCCCTCAGATGGATGACGGATAAGAGGAATTCCTCGGCCGGTGTGAAATAACACATCCCCCCGTCACCAAGAGTCGTAGGTTTCAAGATGTCTATCCTTTCATGTGAGAAATTCAGGATCCGCAGCAGCTCGTGAACGTCTACGTGCTTTGGGGTAAGGCCTCCTCGCAACACGTTGTCCGAATTGGCCATCAGTTCGACCCCGCAACCTTCGAGGTAGCAATGGAGGATCCCGGCCTGGATAAACATAGCCTCACCAGGTTCCAGCCTGACGAGGTTCAACAACAAGGGCGAAATGACGCCTATGTCTCCTGGATACTCTTCGTGGAGTCTGATGACCCACTCAAAGTCCCGCTCCTTGCTGGTACTGTTCATACAATAGTCAAAGGCCTCTGCTACCAGTTTCCCCTGGAGTGATTTGTCCATTGTCATCAGGGTCATGTAGAAGTGCTTCAGGCCTTCCCCGCTCCGGTCTCTTTTGAGGGCCCTGAGGGGCCCTTCCAAGGAGGGAAGATTCATTGTGCCTAACCTGTCCACAATTTCCCCGATGGGGCGAAAACCTTTCATAGCCCAAAAGGGTCTCAGGGCGCATATGATCTCAGGCTTGTGATTGCTGTCCCTGTAATTTCGATTTGGCGCAGTGACCGGAATGTTGAGCCTGTTTTCTCTTTCAAAACCCTCAAGGGCCTGGCTCTTGTTGGGATGTGCCTGAATGGAAAGGGGCCTGGAAGCCGCAAGGATCTTGAAGAGAAAGGGGAGGGTTTGGGAAAACTTTTCCGCCACCCTTTTTCCCAGTATTTCCTCGGGTCTTTCCTGAATCAACTCCGATAGAGATCGCTCCTCCCCGTCCATCCTCACCATCGATGGGGCCTTTGGGTGTGCTCCCATCCACAATTCGGCTACGGGACTCTTAGCAGGGGGGGCCTGACCCAGGAGCTCGGGGATGAAGGTCCGGGATCCCCAGGCGTAGTTTTGAACCGGATTCTTCAAAAGGGCCACCTTTGTCATCTGGCAAAAACAACCTCCACGGTACTGGATAAGGTTTCAATGGGCCGCAAGGAGAATCCATAGCGGCCGCGAACTTGGTTCTTTTCCTATGGCTATGGTCTCATACTATATTCGCTTCTTCTTGCGATTTAACATCTGAGTTGACTAATAAAGTAAAATTTGACATCATATTAATTAAATTAATTTAACTATGGTAAGCGGACTGGTTATTGAAGGCTATCGAGGTTCCAGGAGCATTTTTCCCAGCAACGATATTTCGATACACCGGCATTTGAGGAATGCCTATGTCCTATATAGTTGATACTTGTAACCATGTCAAAGTCTTACAGCCAAAGGGCTGGCCTAGGGGATATCCTAATGTTCACCATAGCATCAGAAGAGACCTACAGTGACGGGCAGATCATATTCAGGGAAGGGACCCCGGGAGACTGGGTCTATGTAATCCTGTCCGGCAAAGTGAGGATCATAAAGAACGTAAAGGGTAATTCCTTCATCTTGGCCGTCCTAGAGTCCGGCGAGGTATTCGGTGAATTGAGCTTCTTGGGGGGCATCAATAGGACCGCAACCGCTCAGGCAGTGGGCGAGACCACCCTGGGTATCGTGGACAGGGATTCCTTGGACGCGGAGTTCAACAAGATTTCCTCTGATTTCAGGTATCTCATCGTGTCTTCGGTAAGACGTTTTCAAAAGATGCTGGATAGGGCCTGCGAGTTCTCCACCAGAGCTTCACCTCGTATTCAAAAGACCGTATCCTTGGCCTACAAGGACAAAAAATCTTTTATCAAGGCCTATGCCAGTAACATCAGCACGGGTGGGCTTTTCATCAAGACCGAAAACCCTCTAAGGAAGGGAGAGCCATTCCTGCTCAAGCTGGGGTTGCCGGGCATTTCTGAGCCATTGAAGATTGGTTGCGAGGTTGTGTGGTCGAGGCCCAAGGAAGAAGCCACTGAGAGGCGACCGCCGGGCATGGGCGTAAAATTCAAGACCATGAGCGAGAAGGATAAGAGGACCCTTGATAGTTTTCTTGCTGACCTGCAAGAGCCCTAGCAAGGTCAAACAGGCTCCTGGAATAGGCATCAGGACCATAATCTATCCCGGTCAAATCTTTTCCTCATAAGGTACGCACTTGAGTTCTTTTCGGATCCGGCAGGGAAGGCCCCGGCTCTGGTGTGCCCCCTCCCGCCCCGCCGTTTCATTGGTGTAGATGACCCTTTCGGGATGATCGACGAGTCGAGTGGAATGAATTGCCTTGATCCCCGGGATGCCCATGGCATTTTTTATGGACTCTATCCTGTTGTCCTTGACTGTCACGAACAGGCGGCATTTCATGTGACAGTGCCGGCAAAAGGTCATGACTTTTCTTGCATTGTCCATGATCCTGTCTCCTTTGCCACGCTGAACATTACCGCCATGTTCTCAGGGGGCGTATCCCGGGGAGCAGCGGCCCTGTTCAATTTTTCCATGGGAGTCAAAGGATGTTCCTCCATGAAGTTCATCCGAAAATTCTTGGTACCATGCCGAATGATGCCTGTGAAATGATTATCAAAAAAGTATAAAAGCCATGCTTGACACCCCTGGAGCATTCTGGTAGCTTCTTGTGCAATGCTTGACCACAGGATATATCCACCCAGTACATTACACTAATGGCGTATTTCATTGGTGTCCAAGATCTCTTGCAAGTATGCGTCTTTATTGGAAGCGTCAACAAGATACCAATGTCATGCCCGTGAACACGGGCATCCAGAGAACATGATCTCCATCAGCACACTGGATTCCTGCTGGAGTTTATCCCGCACCTGTGATGCGGGGCAGGAATGACAGGGTGAGGTTGCTACCGTCATAATCTCCTGTGATACTCGGCACTATTGCGTTTAGGTTACATCCGCCTTTCGTTTTTGGACAAGCGTGGGCGTATTTGTTTTTTCAGGAGGTGATGATAGAGAGAAGGAATTTATTGTCAAACCACTAGGAAAAGAGGAGGTCAAAAATGGCAAATAGTAAGAGAGAGTATACAAGAGTTTTGGGTATTGCTCTGGTTCTCACCCTAATAACCACAATCTATCTTCTGCCCTCAATTGCTGCGGCTCAGAAAACTATTAACCTAAAATTTGCCTACTGGATGCCCACCAAGCATACGTTGCACAGGGTCTTTGTGAACTATGCAAAAGAGGTGGAATTCCTGACAAAGGGAAAGGTAAAGATCACCCTCTATCCAGGAGGAGCCCTGGGGAAGCCAAGAGAGCAGTGGGATATGGCCCTTGGTGGTATTGCGGATCTTTCCTTTTTTATGCCGGGTTACACAGCAGGGCGCTTTCCCCGGTCCACTATCTTTGATCTCCCCTTGATAGGAGGAGGCTCCGCTGCCGTTAATACGGCCCTTGGTCAAGGCATCTACGAGGATTACATTGCACCGGACTATAAGGACGCAAAGATAGTCATCTTCTTTGTGTGCGAGCCGTTCACGATCCACACTTCCAAGAAGAAAATCACAAGACTAGAGGATATCAGGGGCCTCAAATTTCGGACCTCCGGGGCTATTCAGTCTGCCACAGTGAAACAACTCGGGGGCAGCCCCGTCACAATGCCTATCACAGAGGTGTACACTTCCCTTGAAAAGGGCGTGATCGACGGTGTTGTAACGGCCTTTACGGCAATGGTTTCTTTCCGGCTCTATGATGTGTCAAAGTATTCCATCCTGGCCGGCCTTACAGCAACCCCGATGGCAGTGGCCATGAATATGAAGACCTGGAATTCCCTGCCGCCTGATGTTAAAGAGGTGTTCGACAAGCTGCGCATGAGGTATGCCTTTGAATGTGCTGTGGAGTATGACAAGGACCGTGTAAAGGCCATAAAACGTGGCAGATCTTTAGGGAAAGAGATCTATCCGCTATCTTCGGCTGAACTGCAACGCTGGGAGAGCAAAGTCAGGGGCATATATGATGATTGGCTTGCTGATATGAAGGCCAAGGGGATTCCTGGCGACGAAATGCTCGGGGCACTCCGGCAGTTGAAAGGAAAGTAAGGGGGCTATAAGGGGCTAATCATGAATGGCTGGTGGAGCAGGTTTGGCCGTCTTTTGGAAAAGGCCGTTTCTCCCATAACTCGGTTTCTCCACTTGATCGGCCAAGTCACCATTGTCTTTATGGTATTGGTGACAGTAACGGATGTGTGCCTCCGGTATGTTTTTAACAGGCCCGTTACCGGGAGCTATGAGCTTACAGAGTTCATGATGGCCATTTTGGTCTTTGCCTCTTTGGGGTACACCATGATGGTCAGGGGACACGTGAGTGTGGATCTTGTGGTCACAAAACTCCCGGAACGGATCCGGGCGCTTCTTGAAAGTTTGACCTGTCTGGTTGCCTTTGTTCTTTTTGCCGTTGCCGCTTGGAGGAACGTGTTGCAAGCGGAAACCGCCTGGAAAAGGCATGACGTGTCTGCCGAGCTGTTCATACCGATTGGCCCCTTTATTCTGTTTGTTGCCCTTGGAATTGCCGCGCTCTCTTTGGTGCTTGTGGTGCATTTTGTGCAGTCCTTAGCAAAAGCGATCGAGAAATGAGCCCCCTGTCAGTTGGTGTCATAGGTATTGCGCTTCTCTTCGTCCTTTTCGCCTCCGGCATGCCGATCAGTTTCGCCATGGCCCTGGTGGGCTGGTTGGGTTATATCTATTTGGGGAGCTTGGATGCCGGGCTGAATATCTTGGGGCTGACCTTTTACGCAGGTGGTACCTCCTATACCCTGAGCGTCATTCCCCTCTTTGTGCTCATGGGACAATTCGCCGCCCACTCGGGTATGAGCCGGGAGATCTACCAAACTGTGGAGAAGTGGCTGGGGCATAAGCTTGGAGGGTTGGCAATGGCCACCATCGCCGCCTGTGCGGGTTTTGCAGCTATTTCCGGATCCAGCGTGGCCACCGCCGCAACCATGGGCACCGTGGCCCTCCCTGAGATGAAGAAGTACCAATATGGGCCGTCCCTTGCTACCGGTACCGTTGCTGCGGGCGGAACCCTGGGAATCTTGATTCCGCCCAGTGCCACATTCGTTTTCTACGCCATCCTCACGGAACAATCCGTAGGTAAACTCTTCATTGCCGGCATTTTCCCGGGTGTCCTGCTCGCAGCCCTTTTTATGCTTACCATTTACGTGCGAGTCCGACTCAACCCGGAAATCGCTCCCCGGGGTCGTGGCGCAACCCTGAGGGAAAAGCTCATCGCCGTCAAAGGGATATGGGGAATGCTGATTCTCTTCCTATTGGTCATGGGAGGGATTTATACGGGGGTATTCACCCCGACGGAAGCAGCGGGGATAGGGGCCTTTGGCGCCTTCATCTTTTCCTTGGGAAAAAGGGCAATGACATGGCGACATTTTGTTGACTCTCTTCGCATGACCGCACAGACTGCCGCCATGATTTTCATCATAGTTATCGGGGCTCATATCTTCGGATACTTCCTCGCCGTGACCCAAATTCCTTCCAGGCTTGCTGAATTCATGGTCCAATTGGAAGTGTCCAAATATGTCATACTCGTCGCTATCGTCTTCCTCTATACTATTTTGGGCATGTTCTTAGAAGGATTCGCCATACTCGTTCTCACGATCCCCATCATTCAACCATTAATGGTGGATATAGGGTTCGATCCCATATGGTTTGGGGTGATGGTCATTATTCTAATGGAGATGTCATTGATAACGCCACCCGTTGGTGTGAACGTGTTTGTCATCAAAGGCGTAGCCAAGGACGTTCCCATGTATACCATATTCCGGGGCATATGGCCTTTCTGGATAGCCATGTTGCTTTGCCTGCTTATTCTCACTGTTTTTCCCCAGATTGCCCTCTTTCTGCCCAACACCATGAAAGGTTGAACAAGAAAGGTGCGGAGGGAAGATGAATGTATTCGGCGTCAAACGATGTTCTGGCCGCGGGGGACTTGTATCCTTCTTGCGTGGTTTCTCTCAAAGGTCTCATCGGCTCCGGTCAGGTTCGTAGCCCAGGATTTTACAGAGTTCTTCCAGGAAACCCTTCTGGCCCGTCGAGATCTTCTCTCTTGCCGATTCAATGGGAAACCATTCCGCCCTGTCCACTTCCGGGAATTCCCGGTATTTTCCTGACCTTGGAGGCCATTCCATCCTGAAGGTGTTGCTTCTTATCTTGTTTGCGTCGCATTCCCCTTCAACGGCCCAGGCTGAGATGATTTTGCCCCCTTTTTGTTTGATGGGCGTAAGGGGTATGAAATCACCCTCGGCGTGAAACCCGGTTTCTTCATTGAACTCACGCCTCGCCGCATCAAGGGGATCCTCTCCCTCTGCGTACTCGCCCTTAGGAATAGACCAGGCCCCGAGGTCCTTCTTGGCCCAAAGGGGCCCTCCCGGGTGTACGAGGAATACCTCAAGGCCGTTTTCGGAAAATCGGTACATTAGGATACCCGCACTTCTCTTGGCCATGTCTTCCGTCTCCGCCAGGTCAGCGGCATCCCAGGTGCCGCCCCTCAATCGCCAGGTACTTCACCCCCGGGACAACTCCGAAGCCCTATGTGGGGAACGTAAATGTTTGCTTGACACTATATAATACAGGACATATTTTGAAAAGTCGGGTGCCATTACTGTCCAAGATCTTTGTAAATGAGATTATTGTGGCGAACACAGGGCATTCACCACCACGTCATGCCCTCGAAAGCGGGCATCCAGAAGATATGGGGTTGAGTCCCGGAGCCTGGATTCCCGCTGGAGTTTAT
>JAFDHB010000258.1 GCA_019308985.1 Deltaproteobacteria bacterium
ACACGGGTGATAAAAACCGGGGATATCGTTCGAGTGGATGGCGATACAGGCGCAGTTACCGTTCTAAAGAGGGCTCAGTAACGTCTCTGAACTGAGGGATTGAATCGGTGGAAGGTCAAGCCGGGACGGGAACCAAAGGCCTTCCTCCCAGGAGTTTGTTCGGTTATTCCTCAAATGCGGCCTATGTTACGGCAAACTCCAATCACCTTTCCAACGGGGGGCCTGCCAAGGGAGTTGACGTAGAGAGATTTCTCGCCGGCCTAATGGAGGAGGTCCTCACAGAGAATACCAAGAGGAATGACATGGAATATATCCTTAACTTTGAGGAGATAGGCCGAGATAGGGTTTCCGAGGTGGGAGGGAAAAACGCCAGCCTCGGCGAGATGATCAACGCAGGCATCAGAGTCCCTCCCGGTTTTGCAGTAACCACGAAGTGCTACCTGAACTTTATCACAGAGTCAGGCATTCGTGAAAGTATGTTCGATACACTGGCGAACATAGCACCTGACGATGCGGAAGCCTTGGACCGCGCAGCCGATGAGATTCGAACGATGATTCACACTACTCCCTTGTCAGATGAGATCCTGGATGCCATTACAGATGCCTATGTCCGGCTCTGCGAGAAATGCCTGACCCTAGAGATGCCGGTTGCGGTTCGTTCCAGTGCCACGGCAGAAGATCTTCCTACGGCCAGTTTTGCGGGGCAGCAGGAGACCTACCTATGGATCTGTGGATCCGAAAAGGTGAGGGAAAGCGTTGTGAAGTGCTGGTCGAGCCTTTTCACTCCCAGAGCGATCAGCTACAGGATAAAGAATGATTTCCCCCACGAAAGAGTGCTGATCAGCGTGGGTGTCCAGAAAATGGTAAACTCGAGGGTCGCAGGTGTCATGTTCACCATCAATCCCACCAACGGAGACCCCTCGAAGATAGTAATCGAAGGAAGTTGGGGCCTTGGTGAAACAGTCGTGTCCGGGTCAGTGAACCCGGATAAGTTCGTAGTGGACAAGGTCCTAATGGAGGTCAATGAAAGGAGGATATCCAGCAAACACATTGAGTGCGTATTTGACCCCGAAAAAGATTCCGTAGTCGAAAAGGAAGTTGATCCGGACAGGAGGGATTCATGCTGCCTTGAGCGTGAAGAGATCAGGTCCCTGGTCAGGGTAGGAAAAGAAATTGAGGCCCGTTACGGCTGCGCCATGGACATAGAGTGGGCCATAGAGAAGGATATGCCTTTTCCAGAGAATATATTCATCGTTCAAGCGCGTCCGGAGACGGTTTGGAGCCAGCGCCGGGATAGAACCGTCATAGGGAAGAAGACGGGGAGGCAACTGCTCATGGAGCAGGCCATGAAGAGAATAAAAATACCATGAACCGCTGAGCAAACAGGTTTAGGCGGTCTTGAAAATAGGGCAACAAGTCCCTTGTCGGCTAATGAAAATAGTTCTTGAATTTAAGAGCAAATAAAATCATTAGGGAGGTTGAAAACAAATGAGGAGTATGAGAGACTTTATCGAGCAGGCCGAAGCGGAAGGGATGCTTCATAGAATCAAGGCGGAGGTTGACTGGGACCTTGAGCTGTCTCATATTGCAAAGCTCAACGAGGAAAGGCAGGGTCCCGCACTGCTATTCGAAAAGGTCAAGGGTTATGACACTCCGGTGATTACAAGTGTGTGCACCACGACCCAGAGATTGGCCCTTATTCTTGGAGCCCCCAGGGACTCCACCCTGACAGACCTTATGAGGTTATGGGTGCAGAAGAATGAAACCAAGATACCTCCCAAATGGGTGGATACCGGGCCATGCAAAGAGAATATTATGGTGGGAGACGATATCGACCTTTTCAAGTTCCCCGCACCCAAATTCTATCCATTGGACGGGGGGAGGTACTTCGGAACCGCCCATTTTGTTGTAACAGAAGACCCCGAAACCGGGTGGGTCAACCTGGGGACCTACCGCCTTCAGCTATTGGACAAAAATCACCTCGGCACCCAGTTTATAAAGGGAAAGCATTCGGATTTAATGCTGAAAAAATACCAGGCCATGGGTAAACCAATGCCTGTATGTGCCGTCATTGGGTGTGACCCACTGCTGTTTCTTATGGGGGCGGCAAGGGTTTCGGCATTCGATTCAGAATATGACCTGGCAGGTTCAATCCGTGGCGAGGCCATTGAAGTTGTCAAGGCGGAAACCAATGATCTTCCCGTTCCTGCCACTGCGGAGATCGTGGTTGAAGGAGAAGTGGATGCGGAAAGGTTCATGGATGAAGGACCCTTCGGCGAATACACAGGGTACTATTCAGGAGTGGGAACTGATCCTCGCAACTATATAGACGTGAAATGTGTTACCTTTAGAGACAATCCCATATTTTGGGGGACTACCGTGGGAAGAGCGGTTACTGATACCCACATGACCATGGCCCTTACATATGGCTCAACACTTTGGCAGCAATTGGACGCCATGAAGATCCCCGGAATAAAGGCCGTATACTGCCCCCCTGAGGGGTCCGGCAGGATGCTTGCCATCATATCGGTAAAGCAGATGTATCCCGGTCATGCCGATCAGGTCCTTACAGCGGCCATATCCACGGAGATGGGGGCCTATGGGCTAAAGACCGTTATCGTGGTGGACGATGACATAGACCCCTGGGACATTCCGAGGGTGTTTTGGGCCTTGAGTTTCAGGTTCCAGCCTAATCGCTCACAGGTAATAAAGAGAGGAAGGTCGACTCCGCTGGACCCATCCCTGCCTATCGGCCAAAGAGACATTACAGGAAGGCTTCTTCTTGACGCTACCATTCCCTATGATTGGAAGGAAAAACCTGTTCCCATAGAACTGGACAAGGATGTGGTCAAGAGGGTCGAAAAAAGGTGGTCCGAACTTGGACTGTAAGGATGTTCAGGCGGTTTTGTGTGGCAAAGAAGAGGTCGCCGGGCCACTTGGCAATAACTTGACTCTATCCCTTGAGGAGTGAAAGGAGATGTTTCATGGTCGACCCTGATATTTTGGACGGCAAAAGGGTCCTCGTGGTAGATGATGAGCCGGATATACTGGATGTCTTGGAGGAACTGTTATCCATGTGCCATTTGGACAGGGCTTCAAGCTTTGAGGAGGCAAAGGCGCTCCTGGATTCCAACGCCTACGACCTGGCCATCCTGGATATCATGGGCGTTGACGGTTACAGGCTCCTGGAAATTTCCCGAAACAAAGGGATAAATACGGTGATGTTGACTGCCCATGCCTTTACCCCTGACGATCTGGTCAAATCCATCAAGAAAGGGGCGGATTGTTACCTTGCGAAGGAGGAAATGGGGAATATCAAGTCCTTCTTGATCGATGTGATCAAGGCGAAAAGAGAAAAAAGGAGCCCTTGGGTTTCCTGGGAAGAGAGATTGCCCTCTTCCTATTTTGAGAAAAGGTGGGGTGCGGCATGGCAGGATAAGGACAAGGACTTCTGGGAACGCTTCAGGGCAAGCATCAAGGCAAGAAGGTCTCAAGGAGGGACAAGTGACGAGTAACGAGTGACAAGTAACGAGTTGCAAACAACACCCCTATTGAGTGCCTGGGCTCAGTTGGGGTTTCGAATTCCGAGCGAATATCTGCAGGAGGGTCATAATGGGTATTGCAGTCATAGGGATGCTCGAT
>JAFDHB010000259.1 GCA_019308985.1 Deltaproteobacteria bacterium
TCCCCCACTGACAAGTCGCGAAAAGACGGCGCCCTCCCGCCAGTCACTCCAGAAAAGGCATCATCACCCGTTCTCCCTATCTGAGGAGGCATTTCAAAAGGCTAAAGTGTTACGCTGCCGGAATGTGGAGGTATTTGTGGCAATACTCGTTGATGAAAATACCAGAATGCTTATCCAGGGAATTACCGGGCGTTTCGGGCAGGGGGTAGCCAGGCGCATGCTGGAAGTCGGTTCAAAAGTGGCCGCCGGAGTTACACCGGGTCGGGCCGGACAGTCCGTTTGGGGGATACCGGTCTTTGACAGCGTGAGGGATGCGCTGGATGCAGTGGGGCCGGTGGATGCCGCTGTGGCAGTTGTGCCCGGCCCTGAAGCAAAAGGGGCGGTAATCGAATCCTTTGAGGAAGGGATCAAAACCGTTCTTATGCGGGTAGAAAGAGTGCCGCTTCATGATACCTTGGAAATAATCGCACTAGCCGAGAAACACAATATCCGCCTAATAGGCCCTGGTTCGGCGGGAGTTGTCAGCCCGGGGAAGGCTTCTTTTGGGGGACTGGGGGGATTTATCGGCTCCTCGGATTTACCAAGGATTGCCTTTAGACCCGGACGCATAGGTGTGATCTCGAGAAGTGGCGGTCAAACTTCCACGATAAGCTGGGTTGTCTGCGGTGCTGGTTTCGGGATAAGCACGGCGGTGCATCTTGGCTCCGAACCTGTTCTAGGGACCAACCTGGCTGAGCTGCTTCCCCTTTACCAGGAAGACGAAGGTAGTGACGGCGTTGTGTATTTTGGAGAAATCGGTACCGTTATGGAGGAGGAGGCAGCGGAGGTTATCAGAGCAGGCGGGTATACCAAACCCCTGGTAGCCTACATTGCGGGTAAAGGGTTACCTTCCGGATTAAGGTTTTCTCATGCCAGTGCAATCGTTGAGGGAGGAAGAGGGACAGCCGAAGCCAAGATCACGGCCCTAAAGGAGGCAGGCGCTCACGTGGTCGATAGGCCTGAAGATCTTGGACCTGCCATAAGGAAGGTCTTCGCTTAGCAGCCGGGGGTGGATCTGATGTTCAGAGTATTGAGATCGATGTTATATGTGCCTTCAAACAGCTGGCGGATGATTACAAATGCCAAGGATGAGGGTGCGGATGTTGTTATTTTGGATTTGGAAGATGGTTGCCCCATTTCTGAAAAGGAGACGGGCAGGATTTTTGCCAGGGATTCCTTGCTAATGTTGAAGGCAGGAGGACTTGATGTATTTGTCCGTGTAAATTCTCTTGAGACGGGCCTGACCGAGATAGACCTTAGCTATGTCGTCAGCAAGGGGCTTGACGGCATCATGCTGGCCAAAACGGAGTCAAGAGAAGATATTATCAACATTGACGCACTCTTGAAAACCGAGGAGCAGAAAAAA
Source organism: Deltaproteobacteria bacterium (assembly GCA_019308985.1). The sequence goes on from JAFDHB010000259.1 coordinate 1,406, forward strand.
GGACTCAAGCAAGGTAGTATCGAGCTGATTGCGCTTATTGAAACACCCAAGGGCGTATTGAATGTTAAAGATATTATTGAATCCAGCTCTCGGCTGTGTGCAGTGGCCTTTGGGGCCGGTGACTTTTCGCGGGAAATGGGAGCCGGAATGGGGGTCACAAAAGTCCCTCCTGAGGAATATTTTTCCATGATTCTTCATGCCCGCTCCAGCATAGCCATAGCAGCAAGGGCTGCCGGTATACAGGCCGTAGATACTCCGTTTTTTGGATTTGTCATCGACCTTGAAGGCTTGGCCGCTGAGGCCGAAAAGGTAAAACTATTGGGTTATTCAGGGAAGCAGGTTACCCATCCGCGTCACGTTGGAGTGGTGAACAAAGTTTTTGCGCCTGCAAGAGAGGATGTCGATTTTGCCAGGGAGGTTGTTGAGGCTTATGAAGAAGCAAGCAGGAGAGGTCTTGGTGCCACTACCCTTGGCGGGAAGATGATAGATTACGGATCGTTCAAAAGGGCTGAGTCTTTGCTTACCCTTGCCAGGGCTCTCGAAAAGAAAAACCTTAGAGCCCGTGATTCTCATGCCAAGCCGAATGCGGGCTGACGACTTCTTTTGGAGTTAGCCATTTTAGGAAGGAAACGGGCGGGGAATCGCCTTTGGAGTATTCATCCTGGTAATAGAAAGAGAAAGACCGGCTAATGGAGACCATATCTTCCAAATATGCTGATTTTGTATCCGGTCTTAGCTATGAGGACCTGGACTCTGAGACCATATCCGATACCAAGAAACTGATTCTCGACCTGGTCGGCGTTTCGCTTGCCGGGTACAGGTTGATGGAGTTCCCTCAGATGGTGGTGAAGTACTTTGCGGACATGGGGGGAAGCCCGGAGGCGACCATCATCCAAACGAAGAAGAAGTTTCCTGCGGTGAATGCTGCAATGGCCAATGCATCCTGCGCCCACGCCCTTGATATGGATGACGGACATCGCTTTGGAGCCCTTCACCCGGGTGCAGCCGTCATACCCGCGGCAATCGCAGCAGCGGAGTTGTCCCATGCAGGGCCCAGGGAACTCATCACCGGAATCGTTGTTGGCTATGAGGTTATGATCCGCGTTGGAATGGCCATAGTTCCTTCGAGCTTGAGTCGCGGTTTCCATATTACGGGAATTGCAGGACCCTTTGGCTCTGCCGCAGCTTCGGCCAGTATTTTGGGGCTTAGCCGGGAGGAAATAATCGGCGCCTTTGGGATGGCAGGCTTACAGGCGTCCGGCCTTATCCAGGTAAACCACGAAATTGAAGGCGCCAAAGTGAAGCCCATCAATCCGGCCAGTGCTTCTATGTCAGGCCTTCTTTCCTGTCTGCTGGCAAGAAAAGGGGCGCGAGGGCCATTTAGCATTTTCGAAGGAGAGGATGGATATCTCCGTGCCTTTTCCGATGAGGACAAGCGTGACCTTTTGACTCGTGATCTTGGAGAGCGATTCGAGATACATAACGTTTATATCAAGCTTTATGCCGGATGCCGTCATGCTCATGCCCCTATGGATGCCGCTCTCGAGGCATTTCGAAAAAGCGAGATAGCTCCTTCCACAATAAGCAAGATCGTGGTTGAAACCTACCAAGCGGCTATCAGACTTTCCGGCATGACGGATGTAACCACGCCTTCGGCTGCTCGTTTCAGCATCCCTTTTTCGGTAGCATTGGTAATAGTCAAACAGGACGGCGGAGCCGACAAATATTGCGAAGAAAATGTGCGAGACGGTCTTATTCAGGACCTCAGCAGGAAGGTGGAAATGGCCGAAAGCAAGAAGTGGAACATGCTTTACCCGGATAAAAGGGGGGCTACGGTCACAATTTTCGATGGCAAAGGAACATCATGGTCTGCGGAGGTCGGATTGGCCAAAGGTGAACCTGAAAATCCGGCTAGCTTGGAAGAAGTTTACAGGAAGTTTCTGAATAATGCCGCTCAGCTCCTTTCGCCACAGGAAGCTGAGGAGCTCGGAGAAACAATTATGAACCTTGAGGTACACTCAGTGGAGGAACTGGTGGGGTTGATCTAGCTGACGGAGGGAGTGTCTTCAAAGGAAGCCGGCCCTTCCGTTACCTTGACCGGAATCAAGGCTTGACATGGGAGCAAAGCCGAAATGCAAGAAAGAGAACACTCAGAGAAAGACTTGATACTATTTGCGGGTGATCCTTCTCAGGTCCGATGGGATGTTGAACTAGACGTGCTGGTAATCGGAGCCTAGACGTGCTGGTAATCGGAGCCGGCGGTTGTGGTCTGGTTGCAGCACTTGCCGCTGCCGAGAAAGGCGCAGAAGTTCTTGTGCTTGAAAAGGAAAGAGAGGGAGGCGGGAATACGTCCCTCAGCCAGGCAATGGTCCCTGCCGCAGGAACACGTTTTCAGAAGGATGCAGGAGTAGAGGATTCTCCCGAATTAATGGCGGAAGAAATATTGAAAAAGAATAACTACCAG
>JAFDHB010000065.1 GCA_019308985.1 Deltaproteobacteria bacterium
ATCACTCACGCTGACTACGAAATCTATATACCGTTCAAATTCCTTGCCGGTGTTGGCCACAATATCGGCCATTCCCGGGATGCCGGTTTCGTTGCTGATCTTATCCTGGTTTTCCAAAAGATCCTTGGCCCGCTTTTCATTAAAGCCTTCCTTTCGCTTGGCCCCTTCAAAGACCCTATCCCCTTTCTGAAAGATGGAAGCACAGACCACGGTTGGGTACTGGCCGGGCTGGCCCCCTAACTCAACACCTCCAACCTCACAAACCTTTTGCTCTGTTTCAAATCTGAACATGTACTAACCTCCTCTCAGTGTTACCAGGACAGTTTGTTTGTTACTTATTGAAATCATTAAGTTTGAATCATAAGTTCAGTCTATTTCGGAATTTTAATACCTGGATTCAAGTAACAAGTGCAACTGTGAAGTCATGCAGCCTGTTTTCTGATTTCATTAAAAAATACCTCATTAGGGGTTTTATATGCAAGAGTTTTTCTCGGTCTGTTGTTTAGACGATTGATTGCCATTTGAACATGTTCTTCTTCAATTGTTTGAAAGTCCATCCCTTTAGGGAAGTATTGCCTGATAAGGCCGATACAAGGAGGTTTATCCTGAAAGCAAGACCTCCAAGGATCCAGCCCCACTTAAGGTTAAAGAAGTTTGGATTTATGATAATCGCTACATCGTCTGCCTCAACACCAAACAGGCGCGAAAAGATGTTAAAGATCGTCAAGCCCTTGTTGAATCTTTAAAAGAAAAAATCAAAAAAGGCCCAAAAAAACTGGTTGGCAACAAAGGATATCGAAAGTGTCTCAAAATTAAGCATGATAGTGTCACCATCGATCAAGACAAGATAGAATTTGATTCCCGATTCGATGGTAAATGGGTGCTCAAGACCAATACTGATTTACCAGCCGAACAGGTGGCGCTAAAATACAAAGAACTCTGGCAGGTGGAACAGGCATTCAGAGATATCAAGTCCATCTTAGAAATCAGACCCGTATTCCACCAACGAAATGAAAATATCCGAGGCCATGTGTTCTGTAGTTTTTTGGCTCTCGTACTCAGAAAAGAGCTGGATCGACGCCTTTACAAGTCTGGACACTGTTTTGAATGGGCAGACATCAAACAGGATCTAAAGGCTCTTCAGGAGACAGTCATCGAAGATCACGGGAAATCCTTGGCTGTTAGAACGGAATGTATCAATACCTGTGGCAAGACCTTTCAGGCTATTGGTGTTGCCATCCCTGCCACCATTCGGGAATTATAAAATATGTCAAAGAGCAATGTAATTTGTGGTGCCAAGAACATTTTGGCCACATCTATGTCCTTAATATTGCAGAACTATTTTTTTCTAACTGTCAAAGATCAGTAAGAGCCTTTTCATACGTTAGGTATACCGAGAGCAAGGCCTTGTAAGGGCCATTTGGAAACGGAGGCGCCACCAGAACATAGATGGCGTCAGCTTGGCATTGCATGCCCTGCCGTGATTAGTTGGCTTAAGCCTTATTCACCGCCTATTGTCCCCGCAAATCCACAATTGCGGGCTCAAAAGTCTTCACATTTTTTTCAATCATACGGTGTCTTTTTCTCTTGAGCCCTTCCCTCACAGGGTATATCTTACAAAGGCATATCCTCAGCGGCCAGCTTCCCAACATCGGGTCACACTCATCAGGATTATCATCCATTAAGACATTCATATTGGATTCCCAGAGACCCATGAGCCAGGGTTCCTCCTCCGGCAACTCGGGAAACCACCAGTCGAAGGCCACAGCGACGACTTGGGGATGAAGGGCGCTCGCATAAAAAGCCTTCTGCCTGATTCTACCCCGGGGTGTTTCGATCCAAACCCACTCGTCATCTTCGACCCCCAGTTTTTGTGCGGTCTCGGGATGTATTTCAACGAGCGGCTCGGGGCTGACCCTTCGAATCCATTGGACCTCTTTCCAATTCGTGTGCATATATACATCGTCCCGGCCTGCGCAGGTCATGATGAGGGGGTATTCCTTTGCCAGTTCGGGGTTGCCCAGTGGGGTTTCTCGGGCTTCAGCATATTCAGGGATCGGATCGTATCCCAGCTTCTCAAAGATGGTGGAAGCCAACTCCACCTTGCCTGTTGGTGTTGCGAAGCCAATTTTCTCATATCTCTTGGGTTCATGTTTATTGTCGATTTCAAAATACACTTCATCCACAAAGTCCTCGAAGGTATACCCTTTCTCCCTTAGACGGTCTGTGTAAGATTCCTCAATGGTTTCCCAGGGCCAGTATTCCTCCTGGCCGAGCCGTATACCAAGTTCTCGCCAAAAATAGAAGTCTGTTCGATGATCGTACATACCCTCCACAACAGAAGGCACGGAAGCCTTATGGGCACGAATGGAGGTCCCGTAACCGATGTAGCTGTCCACATGTGGCCGCTCCAGCCAGCTTGCCGCAGGAAGAACGTAGTCTGCCAGCAGGGCGCTGGGCGTCATGAATTGATCCATAACCACGTAGAGATCAAGGCTCTTAACAGCTTTATAGACCAGCTTTGTATTTGCCTGGGACACGAGGGGATTGCTTGCTTGGGTGATCATCGCCCTGACAGGATATGGTTTGCCGCTGAGCATGGCTCTGTAGGCCGTAGGCGCATGTGCCTGCCCCAGATACCAAACAGCGTGGTCCGCCTCGCTGCCAAATGTCTTCACGAGACAGTCATGGATTTCCTTTTGGCCCGGCCAGCAATGCATTTTAAAACGATCGCTCCCTAGTTGCTTAACCTTCTGTTCTTGGGGCATCTGTTCCCACATCTCAATCTCGCGGTCTGACACGTAATGACGATGCGGCCCGGGGAGCGCTTCTCCTCCGGCCACGTCTATATTTCCAGTGATTGCAGCGAGCGCACAACGGGCATACATATTCGCACTGGCGTTGACCTGTTGTTCGATACCCATCCCCTCAAAGATCACGCCGGGCTTTGTTGAAGCGTACATTTTGGCTGCATCGACAATGGTTTCTTTGGGAACCCAGGTCACCTCTTGGGCTTTCTCCAGCGTATATTTCTTTGCCCGCGCTTTGAGTGTATCAAACCCGTGACACCATTGATCAACGAATTCCCTGTCATAGAGTTCATTCTCAATAATACAGTTGATCATAGACATAAGCAGAAAAGCGTCCGTGCCCGGTCTAAGCTGCAACCAGACATCGGAGATGGCAGCGGAATTGGTCTCTCTGGGATCGATGACGATGATCTTTGCGCCCTTTTCTCTGATCTCGTTGATCATTGTCCAATGCCTTGGGCGACCGACCATGGCCTCACAGCCATAAAGGACAACACATCGCGTATCAGGACTTATATGATGGGCGGGGGCCCATCCCATGACAGCCCGGGGGATCAGCACGCGTGGCCCCATGCAGATCGGTGACGGGCCGATATGGTTCGGGCTGCCAAAGAGGCTCATAAATCTTTGACAATATTCGGTGTGCGTCCACACATCGCCATTGGTAGCCACCAGCGCTTCAGAGCCCCATTTTTTTTTGACCTTTGCCAGCCTCTCCGCAATCTCATCCATGGCTTGATCCCACGAGATGATCTCCCACTCCGCTTCGCCTCGCTCTCCCCTCCGTTTCAAGGGATAGTTGAGCCTGTTTGGACTATAAAACCATTGCTGGGCTGCCTCGCGATGCGGGCAGGTAATTCGCTTGGCCACATGGTCGTGTCCCGGTCGGTCGATGTCTTTCGTGATCCGGGTAACAATGCCATCCTTGTTCGTATGGACAACAACGTAACATTTAGCCTTGCACCACCAGCAAACGGATCTGATCTTTCTTGCAGCTTCCATTTAACGAATCCTCCTAATAAGGGACCTCAAAGGACATCGCTCCCCACAAAGGTGCTTGCCTTGTTGAGGCCTTCAGTCCATCTCTTCAAGACCTGAATGCCATGAGACCTATTTCTCTTGCAACCGCCTCAACTGCGCGATCATCTTTATGGCTTCTTGAACCGCATTTCCTGCCGATTCGGCATACCCATCCGCCCCGAAAAGTTTTGCCACGTCACTGGTCAACGGGGCGCCTCCGAGCATAATCTTGACATCCGGTTTCTTCTCCTTGATCATCTAAACCACCTTCTTCATGCCCATCATGGTGGTGTTCATCATGGCGGAAAGGGCCACTATCTTCGAGTCCGTTCGCATCTGCTCCTCAACGAATTTGTCGAGGGGGTCATCCCTTCCTAGGTCATGGACCGTAAACCCGGCGACCTCAAACATCATCTTGATGAGGTTCTTTCCGATGTCATGGATATCCCCCTGCACGGTCCCGACGACCACCTGTCCCTTCATTCTCTGGCCCAGATCTTCGAGCTTGATGTGGGGCTTGAGGATATCGAGGCCGGATTACAAGGCATCGGCGGCCATGAGCAATTCCGGAACAAAATATTCATGTTGGTCATAGAGATCGCCCACCACCTCCATGCTGGCCGCCAGCCCGTTCATCGCCGCGTCATAGGCTCCTAGGCCTTCGTCCAAAACGTTTCGGGCCGCCTCTTTGACTTTCTTGTCTTCGAAATTGACGACACCGTCTTTAGAGGATTTGTAGCAGCTCTTCTCTCAGATCTTTCTGTCCCATATCCGCACCCCTGTATCGTCGTTTTAGGGCTGTGCCTTGCCCCGATGTATCATTCCGGCCCGCTTGAGAGGACGTTCCTTTATCCGTAAACGCCCTCAGACAGACCGATCTTGACCATGGCCTGGAGGTTCTCTTTGGGCACATCACGCGGAACCGCGCAGTCGCCGGAGAGAATAAAACCTCCCCCTTTGGCAGCCTTATCAATACACTCCGACGCCTCTGACGCAACGCGCTCTGGCGTCCCTAAGAGTAAGGTATCAACCGATCGCACATTGCCCATGATGGTTATTTTGCGACCCCATTTCTCCTTGAAACTGACGAGGTCCACCCTGTCCACGTGGAGGATGTCCGCACCCGTATCAATGACCAAATCAAAACGGTCATCCCAGTTTCCACATGTGTGATAGAGGATCTTGACATTGCCGTGGGCCTTAATATCAGAGAACATCTTTTTAGTATAGGGATATGAAAAGGTTTCGTATTGGGACCTTTTGATGCAATCATAATTGGCCACGGGATTGGATGTGCAAATGATGTCTGACCCTGCATCTACGAGGGCCCTGGCGTATTGCGTGCAGGGCCCAATCACCGTCTCCAGGAGTTCCTTTACGAAATCAGGGTCTTTGACCATATCTCGGTAAAGCTGTTCCATCCCTCTCAACATACAGGCCGTTCTGAAGGGAGGTGAGGCCCAGGCGATGACGGGGATATCAGGTCCAAGTCTCTCCTTCAGCGATTTCACAACGGAAAGGAGAAACGGCATTCTGCCGTCTTTTACCGGTTCCAAGTCTGTCTTAATCTTCCGGATGTCCTCCTTTTCTTTGATGAAAGGGTGTTGAAATTGCGGGGGACTGTCCTCCGGCAGGTCCATCAACCCCCCCATAGCCTCATCAACTGCCGGTGTGCACCATATATCCCAGGCCGCATCCAGATGAAAGTCTCTGACCATTTTAACCTGTGCATCAACGTACTTTTCGCCGTCGGACCAGATGTCGGCAAACTTAAGGCCTGCATAATGTATTGAGAATTCGCGTGAACAAAATATGAGCGGGATTCTATCCGGTTCGCGGTGTTCCAAAGTTGTTTCAATCCTTTCTCGTGAACTCATCTCCGTCATGGTATTACCCCCTATCTCGTAGATATCTTTCTTGAAGCTTAAAAGGCAGTCAAACTTCCTCTGATATAGTTTCTACAGCCCTTTTATTTTTCAGATCACTTTATCCCTTTTAAGACTCTCAATTTCTTCCGAGGTTAGATAAAGTAATTTTTGCAAGATGTTTTTAGTAAACTCTCCCAGCAGAGGGGGCCTTTGCATAGATGGCCGCTTTGAACCCTCTATCTTCACAGGCGTCCCACATACCCTTATTGCTCCGGCAGTTGGATGATCCATCTCAACAATCATATTTCTCCCTCGTACTTGTGTTTCATCCACCGCCTCGGCTATCGTATTCAGAGGGCCGCAGGGAATTCCGGCCTCATCCAGGATTCGCAGCCATTCTGATTTTTGTTTCTCATGCAAAATCTTACCAAGGACCTCTCTCAATTCCTCCAGATTATTGATCCGATCCGTGTTGGTGGCGAACCTGGAATCTTCAACAAGATCAACTCTTTCTATGGCTTTACAAAAAGAGGCCCACAATTTATCGTTGCCGACCGCAATGACGATAAAACCGTCTGAGACCTTATACACACCCATTGGCGCTATGTAAGGGTGCTGGTTTCCAGAAGGTTCAGGGTTCTGTCGGGTTGCGAAAAACCTTGAAATGGGATTTTCCAAAAGGGCAATCAGGCTGTCGAGCATGCTGATATCTATGCATGCCCCCTCACCGTTAATCTCGCGTGCCCTCACCGCTGCCAAGATACCAATGGCCGCAAACATGCCCCCGACTGCATCCCCTAGCCCTATGCCGAGCCGTACTGGCTCCCCCCCTGGATGGGCGTTTATGCTCATAATGCCGCTGTATCCGGATACAATGAAATCATACGCCGCTTTGAACGCTAGGGGGCCCGTCTGGCCAAACCCGGACACCGAGGCGTATATAACCCCTGGATGGATGCTGCGAAGTACTTCATAACCCAAACCCAACTTATTCATCACGCCTGGCCGGAAGTTCTCAACCACAATGTCGAAGTGGGGAACAAGATCCAGAAATATCTTTTTCCCTCTGTCGGAGCGAAGGTTGAGTGTCATACTCTTTTTGTTTCGGTTGACGCTCAGGAAAGCCGCACTTTCACCGTTTAAGAACGGTCCCATAGAACGGAAGTCATCCCCCCCATTCACCTTCTCAATCTTTATCACGTCCGCCCCCAGATCTCCAAGGATCATGGAGCAGAAAGACCCGGCAAGAAGCCTCGTCAAATCCAGGACCTTCAAACCCTCAAGCGGTTTCATCATCACACGCTACTCCAATCCCCGATTTCATACCCTGCTCGCTTGGCTGTGGGTGGTCTCAAATCCGTACAAAATGCGCCCTGCCCGGAGCCCTAAGACGTCAAGATTTTTTATCCCTTTTACGAATATAGATCTATCCATATAACAGCCTTGGAAGCCACAAAGCGAGCTGAGGGAAGAAGAAAACAAGCATCAGGCCCACAAACTGGAGAAACATGAATTGCATCATCCCAACGTATATATCCGCAAGCGACCAATCAGGAGCAACCGCTTTGAGGTAGTATGCAGACATAGCCACCGGAGGAGAAAGGAAAGCGGTCTGCAAATTTACCGCAAGCAAAGTGCCGAACCAGATAAGATTAAAATTCAATTTTATTATCACCGGAAGGAAGATCGGCACAAAAATAAAAAGGATAGCAGGCCATTCTAGAGGCCAGCCCAAAAGGAAGATGACCGCCATCAGAATCGCTAGAAGCACCATCGGTGGCACAGGCAACCCCATCATTGTTTTGACCAGCAAACTGCCTGTTCCCAAAACTGTAAACACTGCCCCGTACTGAGTTGAGGTTACCACGAGGAAGACGATTAAACTGGTCGTCCGAAGGGTACTAATAGTGGAGTTTTTTAGCAGACGCATGTTAAATCGTCTATATAAAACGGTGAGAAGAAAAGCCCCTCCGGCTCCCATTGCAGCCGCCTCGGTCGGAGTCGCAAGTCCTGCAATAATACTTCCCAGAGAAGCAAACAGAACGACCCCGAGCGGGATGACGCCCGAAACGAGCTCCTTGAGAATTGCGAGGGTCGATTCTGGCCTCAATTCTGGCGGCAACGGCGGCCCCAGTTTTGGATTTATCTGACATCTTACCAGTGTATAGCCGATAAACAATAACGAAAGGACTATGCCAGGAATAAGCGCGGCCGCAAAAAGATCTACGACAGAAACACCCAATACCGGCCCCATGACTACCAGCATCACGCTGGGAGGGATCAGGATTCCCAGGCAACCACCGGCAGCAATGGATCCCGCTGAAAGGCTGGGGCTGTAACCGCTTTTGTTCATTGCAGGGGCTGCCAGGAGTCCAATTACGGTCGTGGCGGCACCAATTATCCCGGTGGCCGCTGCAAAAAGAGTACACGTTAAGATAACACCCAGATATAAGGATCCCTTCAAGCGGGCCAACATGAACTGGAATGACTTGAAGAGGCGTTCCATCAGCCCCGACTCCTCTAGCATATGCCCCATAAAGATGAATAACGGGACCGCAGCCATGGTCTCGTCTTTCATAAGAGTGAAAGCCCGTGAAACAATAAGATAAAAGACCTTATCGCCAATTCCAGCGAAACCGAAACCTATCGCCAGAAAAAGGAGCGTAAAAGAAATGGGAAAGCCGCCAAAGATCCCGATTAAAAGACACAACAGCATGATTAAACCGATGAGTTCTGTTCCGCTCATAACCACCTCTCTCGCCAAATGGCATATATGCTCTTAAGAAATTCTGAAATCCCCTGAAGTATAAGTAACAGGACTGCTAATGGAATAACACATTTCAATGGGTATATTGCTGGCCGCCACGGACTCGCGTCGGACATCTCCGAAATCGATATGGACAGGAGGGCTTCATCTAGACCTGCAAGAAAAAAGAAAAACATCCCAGGGAAGAACAGCAATAAGTAGCAAGATGCATCAACCTTTCCCTGCGTAGGGATTGACCATTTTTCATAAAGGAAATCTGTCCGGATATGTCCGCCTGTGCGAAGGGCATAGGTTGCTCCAAACATAAAGTGAGTGCCATAAAGATAATAGGTAACATCATATGCCCAAATAGTAGGGGCATTGAACAAATAGCGTGAAAAGACCTCGTAAACTAACCCCCCCGTCATGGGGATTATCAACCAGCCGAAGATCTTACCCGACCAGTCGCCGATGATCAAATCAATGTATTTAACCGTAAGGATCAAAAGCTTCTCAACGGTTGAAGTTTCCACGGTTCGCCTCCTTCACCACAAAAAGTACTTTACTGAGAGATGTTCTAACGGTGTGGTTAGCGTAACAACCAACCCCACCTTTTTGAAAGTAAAATACTTGGCTATTATTTAATCATGTGTCATTGCTATCCAAAATAATTTAAAATTCAAACCAGTTTATTGAATTTTCTATAAGTTAGCTGCTCAAAAAAGCAGTTTGAAAATTTAGGTTGTCATTTTTCCTATGCTGTCCAAGACCTGGCAAAGATAACACATATTGGACAGGCTTAGGCCTAATAGGCAAAACATGGAAAAGATGATCAATCCATTCCCATAGATCCCTGTAGGTAAAGAGATTCCAGCGAAGGAATGCAACAAGGTTAGAGAGACACCACCCGAACTTTGACTTGAATTGAAGGAACTTGATAAGCAGCATAGCAATCAATGCTGTCCAAATCTGAATATAAAGCGCATTTTGACTGGTCCCCACGAAGGTCTTGATTCTCAGATTCTGCTTGAGTGCTTTAAAGAAAAAGTCAATTTGCCATCGGTCCTTGTAAATTGCAGATATGGTGGTGGCTCCTAACTTAAGATGATTTGTTAGCAAAACGATTTCGCGGTCATTTTGGTTATCCCAAACCACGATTTTACGAAGGACATGAGGACAATTTTTCTGAGCATAGAAATCAGTAAACCGGATCAATTGGTCGGACAGGACATCAATATTCCTGGGGGCAATCAATTCTTCTACAACTTTAAAGTCGGCATTATCCTTCATACGGGTGACCAAAAAGACCTTATTCTCCGTCCATGAGGAAAAAAGGTTGTAGTCATTATACCCCCGATCCATGGCTATGATAGAGCCCACAGGGAAAGAGATTTTTCGGGCGATTGTTACATCATGCTTGCTCCCGTTGGAAATATAGGCGTAGGTGGGAAAGTATCCATCATGACCAAGAAGAAGGTGAAGTTTAACAGCTCCCTTGGTGCGACGAAACTCGGCCCAGGGAAACAGAGATAAACAAAGGGCGATGGTGGTGCTATCAAGGGAAAGCAATTTGTTCTTAAACCGAAATTTGTGGGTCTTAGGAGCTGGCATCTTGCATATTTCAAGAGTATGGTAGAAAAGATCTCTGAACATCGCCCAAGGGCTATGTGTATTTGCATAGGAGAGAGTTGATTTGTTTGGCGCTTCTCTCATACCTAAATGGAGCAGTTTTGTTTTCCCGTGGTGCATGCAAGTCCGCCACATATCTCTCTAAGACCCTTGGCTTGGGCAAGTTGACAAAATAACATGGCTACAAAGTGATCCCAGGAACTGTATCCTTTTGAATAACGCTCTGAACGGTGTTCCAAAACCAGTCGATAAAAATGTTTCCTGCTAAACAAAGCGATAAGTTGACTAAAAAAGCTCGCACATCGTATCATGGGCTCGGTCCTCCTTTTTTTTGGGAGTTCTGTTTTTCTTGCTTGAAAATACAGTCTCCCATAAGGAGGACTTTTTCAATTCATCTTTCTAAATCCGTAAAAATCTCTACAAAACGATTTTAAAAATGTTCAGGTAAAAACCCCTGTTCTAGTCAAAACCTTTTAATCATTTACATCGGTCCTATTTTTTACCTCTTTCATAATAATAGCGGGCAGCGAATTCATATGGCGGAGGGAAGGAAAGGCGGTAAGACTGGATCAGCCGAGCATACTCCCTCTGAGACTTCAGGACTTTCCTCACCAAGGGATCTTTCTTCGCCTCTCTTTCTGCTATTTTATCCCAAGACTTCAAGAACGCCTCATTGATTTCATCAGGCGTTTTTACAATCGTGACCCCATATTCCTTAAGCTTTATCAAGGCATCCGCATTCATTTTCTGTTGCTTGAGCCAGTGGACGAATGCTGTCTCCGTTGCCGCACCCTTAATGATCTCCTGAAGATCCACTGGAATCTTGTTCCACACATCCCTGTTAATGAATATATTCCATGTGGGAACATAGTCATGGAAGGCAGGCGCGACCATGTACTTCCAGATGGTGTGAAAGCCCATCTTAATGTCATCGGCAGGCGTCAACCATTCTGCCCCATCAATGACGCCTCGCTCACCAGCAGGTAGGACCTCTCCGCCAGGCAATGTGACAACGCTCACGCCCATGTCCTTATAGACATCAGCGGCGAGTCCAGGGACTCGGTATTTCATTTTCTGGAACTGTTTCAAGCTTGTGACCGGCTCCTTAAACCACCCCAATAACTGAGGACCCACTCCGGCAACAATACCGACTTCCACTACGTTGGCCTTAACCTTATCGTAAAACTCTTGAAACAACGCACGACCTCCACCCCAATAGTACCACCCAAACATGTCCATGTGGTCCATGCCAGCAGTACCAGCCGGAGCACCAGCGAGCAATCCAGCGGCAGCATTTTTTCCGACCCAGTAACCCACCCAGGAATGGCCTCCATCCAGGACACCGCGGGAGACTGCATCCAAGATCTCAAAAGCCCCCACTACTGCCCCGGCAGGGAGGGTATCGATCTTTACTCTCCCGCCAGACATCTTGTCAACTCGCTCCGCGAACATTTCAAAGTCATCGAAGATCAAGCTGGTGGTGGGCACTGGAATCTGTATTTTCAGGACAATCGGTTTTTGAGACTTAGCAAGACCCGTACCAACGCTCACCATGAGGCTAAAAACGGCAATCACAATTAGCAAACTGAAATTTCTCCATTTTATTTTCATTGCATACTCCTTTCTACGCTTAACAACTACATGTTTTCGCGTAAGTTAAACATTAGAAATTTTGAAGAGATTTACTATAGAGATCTGCTAGTTTCTTCCCTAACCTGAAAAGTATCCACCTCCTTTCTTTCATAATGTTTTTTGCTTTCCCCGCTTGTTACGCTGAACATACTTAGTCGTACTTTCCTCATTACAGCTTAAAAATTCTCCCTTAGTTCGATCTCATAGTACAGAGAAAGTCTCAGAGAAGTTCTCCAACTTCTGCAGGCCGGGTGGCTACCTTGGCACCTACCGCCTCAAGGGCATCAACCTTGCTTTGCACGGATCCGCTACTACCGGAGACAATCGCACCCGCGTGGCCCATCTTTTTTCCCGGTGGAGCGGTTCGTCCTGCGAGAAAGGCAACCAAGGGTTTCGTGAACCCTCCTTGGCCGATGAATTCCGCAACTTCTTCTTCCATGGTACCGCCGGCCTCGCCGACAAGGACTACTGCTTCGGTATGTTTGTCTGCTTGAAAAAGCTTAAGGATGTCCACAAACCGGCTCCCCGGAACCTGATCACCACCAAGACCAATCACCGAGGTCTGCCCCATACCGCAGCGCACAATATGGCTGCAGATTTCATTTGTGAGACTGCCGCTACGAGTCACTACGCCCACCGAGCCCGGCCGGTATACATAATCGAGCCAGAAGGGGATAAAACCGAGCATACATTCACCTACGGTCATGCTCCCGGCACAATTGGGCCCAAGGATCATAGCGCCTTTCTCTTTGGCAAATGTTATCATTTCAAGGGTGTCTTGCACGGGAACATCCTCCGACAGTAATACGATTAGTTTAATCCCAGCGTCCAATGCCTCGAAGACTGCGTCCTTGGAGAAAACAGCCGGTACATATATGGCCGAGGCCTCACATCCTTTTTCTTGCACAGCCTTTTCTACACTTCCGAATACGGGAACACCGTGGATTGTCTCCCCATCCTTTCCCGGGGTCACTCCTGCGGTCACGTTCGTACCATGCTCTAACATTTTCTCAGTCCAAAACCGTCCCTCATTTCCGGTAATGCCCTGAACAACAACCTTCGTCTCTTTTGATAACAGAATACCCATACTTTCATGCCTCCATGATCTGGATAATTTTCTTTACAGCACCCTCTGTTTCATTAAATGTCTCTATCCCGATCTCCTCGATCATCTGCCGGGCCGTTTCTTCTCCTGTTCCCCTGACAGCCATGATGATGGGGACCTTTGGCTTGAGCTCCTTGACCGCCTGAACAACCCCTTCGGCGATCGTATCCGCCCTCGCGAAAAGGCCGAAAGTCACTAGAAGCAGTGCCTTTACATCCGGATTCCTAAGTACAATCCGAAGGGCATTCGCCGCATTTTTGTAGTTGGCGCCCCCAAAATCCAAAAAATTAGCAGGCCTTCCGCCATTCAGCTTAATCAGATCGAGGGTGGTCATGGTCAACCCCGCGCCGGTGCATATCACACCAATATTTCCGTCCAACCTGACATAGCTCAGACCTCCCTGATAGGCCTCATATTCCAACTCATCCCCGAACTGATTCGATCCTTTGCTGAACTCCTTATGGCGATAGAGGGCGGCATCATCTATGCTCATTTTGGCGTCTGCAGCCCACAGTTTCCCCGCTCGATCGATCACCAAAGGATTGATCTCAGCAATTTCCGCATCATAGGCACGGAAAAGGCTATAAAGGGCGCTGACAATCTTGGCACACGCTTTCCCCTGTGCATCACTGAGCCCCATGCCCGTGACGATATTTCGGATCTCGAAAGGCTGAAGCCCCCTGAATATATTAACATTTTTCTTGATGATGGTGTCTGGTTTTTCGGCGGCCAGCTCCTCGACGTTCATACCACCCTCACTGGAAGCAACGATCACAGGGGAGGCGGCTGCCGCGTCCACACTGATCGAAAGGTACACTTCTCTTTCAATGGGCAAGGTCTCCTCAAGGAGAACGGACTTTATAGGTTCACCATTGAGGTGCTTGCCATGCCAGTCTTTGCTTAACTGGCGCAGGGAATCCTCATCTTCAATTTTTCTGATAAATCCGGCTTTGCCGCGTTTGCCAGCCAGTACCTGGGCCTTAGCCATGACTGGAAGAGCTAGTGGAGAGGTGCGGGATACACTCTCTCTGATATCGCTAATCAGATAGCTTTCCGGCACGGGTATACCTGCTCCCCGAAATATTTCCTTCGCCTGATATTCGTATAGTTTCATTCATTCCCTCCCGGTTTCAAATGACAGACATGCGCAACTTTGGTCCGCCTTTTCCTGGTTCTTCTCATCTAAACGGTCAGCATCCTAGGCGTCGAAAGAAATCAAATGCTCTTCAACGGCATCAATGACCTCTTCAATATGACTTCTCATCAGTCTTTCAGCTTCATCCGCCTGTTTTTTTTCAAAGGCCTCAATTATTTCCAAATGCTGCGATAAGGAGATCCGGGGACGGTCCGGATAACCGCCTGCCTGGATCCGTATCACCCTCATCTGATCAAAGAGGTTTCCGGCAATTTCTATAAGCTTTTTGCATTGACTTCTTTCCAGCACGAACTCATGGAACTTTATATTCGCCTCGGAATACTCGCGAGCCCTATGACTCAGATCAGTGTCGTAAAAGGGAGCAAACATCCCTCTCATCATGACGATGTCTTCTTTTGTTGCGTGGATTGAGGTAAAACGGGCTGCCAGGCCCTCTAGCACCGAGCGAACGCGCAAGATCTCTATGATCTCCTCCTTGGACTTGGTCGCGACATAAATCCCTTGCCGCGGAACAACCCTGAGAAACCCCTCGAAGACCAGCCTATTGACAGCCTCCCTGACCGGGGTGCGGCTGATACCGAGTTGTTCAGCCAGCATCTTTTCATCCACTCGGCCTCCATTTTCAAAATCGAAAGCGTCTGAAGCCAGGATGGACTCTTTAATGGCCATGTAGGCCACCTCACTCAATTTGCTCGGCAAAGAAATACTTTTAAGCTTTAACATAATAATAAAGCACTCCTGAAAAACAGTGTAATAAATATTATGTATTTTGTATACACGAATACTCTCTCTTTTTAGGATTGTCAAGAAAAAAAATATACTGATGAAAGCACACTCTCGCATTTTTGCCACTTGCTATCATAGACTTTGTCCCCGTTTTTCCATTTCTTGGATTTTCCTGGGAGCTCAATGTGCATCTCGATCACAAATTACAAATCCAATAAATTAAAGCATATATCGCCAAACAATCTCAAATCTTCCGAGAAAATCTGCAACAAATGAAATGGATCTGATTGGATGCCGAAAGGCTCAAAAAGTTATTGATCTAGTCAATGAAGCAGAAAAATTGGTAGCAATTAAACACGCCCATACTTGACATTGGCGAATTAAAGTATATATTATACATTATACGTGTCTTTAAAAAGTAGGGTCAAATCTGCGATTCCGTCCACCACCTTAGGCCCTAACCATGAAATTTGGCACAGCATTTTATTCGATCAAGGAGGAAACCTACCCATGGCCACCAAGAAAGTTGAGTTTTACACGATAGATGAACTTATGGCGTGGTGTATGGCTCAAACCATCAAAGACGGTGACACCGTTTTCAATGGTGTGGCTGTCCCCTTACCTTTCACTGCTATCATGCTCGCTTGCCAAACCCATGCCCCAAATATTGTTTTCTGGGGTGGCTTGCTCGCCGGACTCAACCCCAAACCGCAGTTCCTTCCCAAAAGCTCCGGTGACTCCGTGATGTTAACAAACGCCAACCCAGTGCTCCATCTCCATCAGATATTTGACCTGGCCATGAGGGGTGAACTGGACAGGATTTTCTTTAGCGGAGCCCAGATAGACAAATACGGCAATCTCAACAACAGCCTGATCGGGTGTCTCGAGGACATCCGTATCAAACTGCCAGGAGGCGCGGGCGCCAGTCACATTGGATGTTTTGCAAACAACTATACGGTCTGGAGCGTGCGGCACGAGGCAACGGTGAATAAGAAGGGGAATAAGATTTTCACCTTCGTGGATAAAGTCGATTTCGTCACGACCGTGGGACATAAGACACCAGAAGGTTCCAGAAAAGAACTTGGAATCAAAGGGGGAGGACCGGACTGGCTCATTACGAACTTGGGGGTCTTCGATTTCGATCCGCAGACCCTCATGATGCGGGTAAAATCTATCCACCCGGGTTTCACATTACAAAATATTCAGGACAACACCGAATTCGAGGTTGCGGTCCGTGATGATGTCCAGGTCACACCCGGGCCGACCCTGGAAGAAGTTGAGATTATCCGGAAGATTGATCCTATGGAGTCAAGAAAAGAAGGGTTCTCCCCTCAAGCTTTAAAAAAGAAGTTCGATTTCTGACGTCGAACTAAACAGTTTCCTCAGGAGGATAAGATGGGAATCTACACAGACAAGAACAAGATCTGCTCGCTTCCAGAGGCCGTCTCACATATCCGTGACGGAGATATCATCGCAATTGGAGGCAATCTATCGGCAAGGGAGCCTATGGCCTTCATCCGGGAGATGATCCGACAGGGAAAGCAAAACCTGCATACCATCGGAGGCGCCCATGGGATCGATATAGATCTTCTGTGCGCAGGCGGTATTGTAAAAACTGTTCAGAACTCCTATGTAGGGTTCGAGGCCGACTTCGGCCTGGCTCCCAACTATCGGCGTATGGTTGAGCAGGGCGTCGTTACGCCGAAGGACACGGATTGTGTCGCCGTGCTGACTCATCTCAGAGGCGCCGTGTTCGGCGTACCATTCATGCCCATAACCCCGGTCAGGGGCACAGACATCCTGAAGCTCAATCCCGAAATCAAGACAATGGTGTGCCCATTTACCGGGGAACAGGTCAATCTTATGCCGACCATCAAACCGGATTGCGCTGTCATTCACGCCCACAAGGCAGATCAAAAGGGTAACGTCAAGCTCTTACCGCCCTATTTCATGGATCTCCTCGTTGTAGAGGCATCAAAGAGGAGTATCGTGAGTGTGGAAGAGATCGTGAGTGAAGAAGAGATGTGCGAAATAGGGGCCACCCTGCCGTACTATGAAATCACAGCAGTGGTGGAACTTCCTTATGGTGCCCATCCCACCTCCTGTTATCCGGACTATACCTATGACAGGGGACATATTGCCGAATACGTTAAGCTGGCCCAGCAGGGGGCCGATGCCTTCAAAGCGCGTTACTTAGATAAGTATGTCTTTGGCCCCAAGGATCATCACGATTATATTGAGCTTGTGGGCGGCTTGCAACGGCTTTCAAAGCTCAAGGATTGGAACAAAGGTAATGATATTTGGTGCAACCTCTTATGGGCCGACGCGCTCTAAAAACGGATCGCATATTTTCTGGATGCCCAATATATAATTTTTAAAGAATACTTCTTTATTGCCAATTGTGAAAACCATTATTAGAAGTTGAAAGGATGTCGGTTATGGCAATTAATCGCCTTAACAACAGACCGAGAAAAACTCTTGGATACAAAACCTCTAATGAGGTATTTTTTAAAGAAATCAGAAAACAGGCTGCATGACTTCACAGTTGCACTTGTTACTTGAATCCAGGTATTAAAATTCCGAAATAGACTGAACTTATGATTCAAAATTAATGATGAAAAATTCTTTGTACCCAGGAGCTGCCCTAATCATATTTGGCCAGCTCATTAGCCAATTCCATGAACCAGTCAACCCTTTCCGGTGGAGCAATGCCCGGCACCTCACAACCCGAGGCCAGAATATACCCACTGTCATCAGGTGCCACATCAAGACAATTCTTTATTGCCTG
>JAFDHB010000260.1 GCA_019308985.1 Deltaproteobacteria bacterium
GATTTGTTTCAGATTTCGATTTTCGGATTTCGAAATTGTTTTTCTCGAAACGCCTGAACGGGTATAACCTTTTCAATTCTCACCGGCATAGCCGGTGGATTAGTACCGATTTAGGGA
This sequence comes from Deltaproteobacteria bacterium, assembly GCA_019308985.1. The sequence continues at coordinate 118 of JAFDHB010000260.1, forward strand.
TGACCAAGCCCCTTGAGAATGAGCACGTCATAACCAAGCACCATTACGATGCTTTTTCAGACACCAGCCTGGACCTGTTGCTGACGGGAAGGCGCATAAAGACCATTCTTCTCACGAGCTTTACCACAAACGTTTGCGTGGAAACCACTGCCAGGCATGGATACATCAACGGATATTATGTCATTGTCCTATCGGATTGCACCGACGCGCCAACTCAGCACGAATATGAGGCAAGCCTGTTTAACATCAAGACCTATTTTGGAAAGGTGGTGACCAGCCAGGAGATCATCAGGCTTTGGAGCAAGATGTAGGGATCTCACTGGATCACCGCCTCTTCAGCGTCCCATGCCGCATCCCAGGACTTCAAGTTATCTTCTGCAAGGCCAGAGCGTCACCCCCAGCATAGTTTTCCCCATGCCGCGTCCTTTGCAGACGATTGGCCCTCTCATTTCTTTTTCATGACCTGCCCAAGTTTTTCCAGGGTATTGGCGGTCTCCTCGCGCAGCTTGTCAACTATTACGGACGTCTCCTGTTTCATCCTCTCCATTTTGACCTGGAGATCCCTGATCTGGGCCTTTAATTCGGATTCGCTGGTCGTACGACTATAGGCCATAATGGAGACCACCAGGGCCACAACAGAAATCAGCAGGGCCAGTGTAACCCTAAAACCTCCTTTCGCAACCTTCCTTTCCTCTGCCATTACCTGCCTCTCCCCCTGCTCCCTTCCTTTTCGATCGTTATGCTGCTATTCTTTCAATTCCTCCTCTTGCTGTCAAACTCTTCCCCTCTCCATAGGGATAAACACTGCAACACACTCGTCCGTCCTCGCTCGTCAGTCGCCCCTCCCTTGCTGTCCCCTCTTCATACGAAGCACGCAGATACAACTTGGCCAAAGACTATCATGACAAGGCACCAACACCCAGACACCACTCGCCATTCTTCCGGGAATAGGTCATTCACTCACCGAACAGCTCTACACCACACCGAGCCGCTGCCTTCTGAAGGCCTTTATCCCTGGTCGCAAGGGGCAGCCCCAGTCTCATGGCCAGGTCAAGATATGAGGCGTCGTACGTGGATAGACCTTGCTCGCGCGCCAGAACCAACACCTCGCTGAACATCCGCTCCGTGGTTTCCACCTCCACCTCAATGGCCAATTGCCGCAGGAGAGTCAAGAACCGTACAACCTCCGCCGCGCTCAACCGCCCTCGGCGCTCGGCAACAAGCAGCGCATTGCCGACTTCAAGGGCCCAGATCATCGGCACCCAAGCCTTCCCTTCGGCAAGCTCCTCAAGGGCCGCGTCTGCATGGGGGGTAATTTGATCTTCAAAGGCCCAAGACAGCACAACAGAGGCGTCCAACACGAAAGGCAGTCCCGCCATCACGCACGCCCCTCTTCGATAAGCTCACGGATTCGCACGGGCTTCAGCCGGTGCCCTCGGCGAAAGGCCTTTATCTGCGCCACTGCCTCACGAGGAGCGGCCTGGGGGGGAGCTGGAGCCAACACTGCCACCGGTAAACCGTGCTTTGTAATCACGACGCGTTCTCCCCGGGCAACCTGTTTCAAAAGCTCGGAAAGCCGTGTCTTTGCCTCATAAGCCCCGATTTTGGTCATTGTTTTTTCCTCGTTTTAGGCTAGTCTTAGACTAGTATAATTCTTCATCCAGAGAGAAGTCAACCGGTATTTCCCCACTATGAAAATGAGAGTAGGTCCTGCACCGAACCTGAAGGCGGCTGGGTGAAAGCTACCAACTCAAGGAGGATACTCCTGGCTACCCTTTCTCCAAGAACAAAAATGTCCCCAACACGGAAGCCCAGATGAACCACCCCGCCGCAAGCAGCGGGGTATCAGGAATTCAGAAGCCAGAATAAGGCAACCATACAAAGAGCTTCGTATCAGCGCTGTTCTTCTGGATTCTGACTCCTGACTCCCGGATACCCTAAAGTGCATGACAGATCCACAGGGGTATTATACATGACCGTACGCAGCAAGCTGCGTGGAATTAAACCCGGAGAGAGATTAAACAAGGCGGGATATCAAACGGAGGACCGGAGAGTCCAAACCTCTTCATAACCGCTCTCCACCGCCGGGATATCACCTAACACATTGCTATTCTTCATCTTTTCAAAGAGTTGCACATTCCATGCGCGGTGGAAAACCTGCATCATTCCTTAATCCTCAATCGTCCGGTCCCCGGTGCGATGTAGCGTCCTCGTCAATCCAGTCCTCTTCGGTGTAGGACATCCCCTTTCGCCCCGGCACCTTGCGTGTCGGTCCGGCCCGGTAAAGGGGACAGCTTTTCGGCCCGTAACAAAAAGTTTCGAAGCGGTACCGTTTCTTTGACGGGTTCCAATGGTCGATGATAATCTCCACCGGCATCCGGCAGCCCCAGATGCAGGTCGTGCATTTCGCCTCGTATGTCCTGGCGTCCAGTCGCCGATGTCCCCTACTGCGATACACTTCAAGGTTGGGCGGCACTCCATGGAACGGCGGACCAGGGGATGGCTTCCTTTCAACGCGGCTCAGCACCTTGACACCGCTCGTCTTGTAAAATCCGGCCGTCTCGAGCCTCGGATCAGGGACTGTTGATGCCAGCCCACTTACCTCCATCCCTGTCTGAAATCTGTGTTTTTCGTGCGTCGCCTTTCCCACGGCGACCAGGAATTCACCGGTTTCATCCCCGTAGATTCCGTCAACGCGAAGCACAAAACCCTGGTAGCTGTGGTGCCGCTCATCGAAAGACCGTATAAGGCGGATTCGTGGTTGAACGGCTCTTATCCGCCCGCGCCAGGCGATTTTTTTTGCACTGGAACGTCCTTGTAACATCAATCCCTATCCACCTTGCACAGGACCCCGTGGTGCGCCGGACCCGTTTGTCGTGCGAGATGACCACCGTGATCCCTTGGTTGACGGCCGTATTCGAGACCCTGTCGTCTAGCAGGACCTCCCTCAGGTGGGCGCATTCCGCAGGCTCACCGGCATTCTTGGTCCCAAAAACAGGGCCAAGACTGAGCGAATTCTCCTGAAGGCCTTTGAAATTCTTATTCTAAGAGAAAGATAAAACGTTCTTCTTCGCCTGAGGTTTGACCTAAAATGCCATACCCCGTCATACTATCATACCGGCGATTCTATCATTGCACCCCTTGATCAACCTTTTTCTTGTCCGCTTTACCTCTTTCCTCCCTTAAGGCATGCATCTCCCTTGCTCTTCGCTACTTAAGTGTAGACGAGCAGTTTATCACTTTCAGTTCCCTCTTCATAGGGACAATCACTGCAACTCATGCCAGAAAGTCCGAGCACAGAGCTTATCACCCTCTTTCAGTTCCCTCTTCATAGGGACAATCACTGCAACGTATCCCGTGTTCGAGGTCTACCTGGTCCCTCTTCTCTTTCAGTTCCCTCTTCATAGGGACAATCACTGCAACGGCAATCATTGAGCTCGTCAAGACCTGCCTTGAGACTTTCAGTTCCCTCTTCATCCCTCTTCATAGGGACAATCACTGCAACAGGAGACCCACCAGGGCCGGCGGTAGGAGGCAGGTAACTTTCAGTTCCCTCTTCATAGGGACAATCACTGCAACTAACTGTCCAGGCATGGTTCATGCTCCTTTCTATCCTTTCAGTTCCCTCTTCATAGGGACAATCACTGCAACTTGAAATCCACGCCGAGCTTGTGACTAAGGAATTACTTTCAGTTCCCTCTTCATAGGGACAATCACTGCAACCCGAGGACGGCGCTAATAGCTCCAGCAAGACCAGTAACTTTCAGTTCCCTCTTCATAGGGACAATCACTGCAACTCGACCGTCAAAGAGTTGAAGAGGACGGGATGAAGCCTTTCAGTTCCCTCTTCATAGGGACAATCACTGCAACATTTTGCGGGTTTGCCGTGCGATTCAGTGAGGCTGACTTTCAGTTCCCTCTTCATAGGGACAATCACTGCAACCGCATCCTCGATACCGTAGAACACAATATGCACATGACTTTCAGTTCCCTCTTCATAGGGACAATCACTGCAACTGCCCTTACTTTGATCGCACCCTGAAAAGGCACCACCCTTTCAGTTCCCTCTTCATAGGGACAATCACTGCAACTGAGGGTGTAGGAGAAGGGAATACCCGCAAGTTCACCTTTCAGTTCCCTCTTCATAGGGACAATCACTGCAACTCTACGATGTCCACTTGCTTCTCGACTACCCAATCGCTTTCAGTTCCCTCTTCATAGGGACAATCACTGCAACTCGAAGGCTTTAATCTGTTCAATAATTCCTCCGACATCTTTCAGTTCCCTCTTCATAGGGACAATCACTGCAACCTCCGGGGGCCGCACTCCCCTGGAGGACCCGGGCACTTTCAGTTCCCTCTTCATAGGGACAATCACTGCAACCCCAAGCACGGCGACCAGAGGGTACTCATCGCTTGCCTTTCAGTTCCCTCTTCATAGGGACAATCACTGCAACAAGTAGAAAACGTAGTGATTACCGGAGCATCAATAGCCTTTCAGTTCCCTCTTCATAGGGACAATCACTGCAACCGGGCTCAGATGTTATGATGCGAGTAATGCCATAGACTTTCAGTTCCCTCTTCATAGGGACAATCACTGCAACAACATTCCTACCGGAGATATTGACATACCATCACCACTTTCAGTTCCCTCTTCATAGGGACAATCACTGCAACCAACAAAAACCAAGTGCCAAGTGTCTATTACTGTCCGCTTTCAGTTCCCTCTTCATAGGGACAATCACTGCAACTGTTTGCACCTCTCATCTCTCCACCCCATGCACCACAACTTTCAGTTCCCTCTTCATAGGGACAATCACTGCAACTCCACAGGGGCCGCTTCGGTCTTGGAGGCCTTCGCACTTTCAGTTCCCTCTTCATAGGGACAATCACTGCAACCCAGGTATGGCCGGCGAATGCAGAAGCTAACTACATCTTTCAGTTCCCTCTTCATAGGGACAATCACTGCAACTCCAGAACACGAATAGGTCCAAATTCGACAAATTCGCTTTCAGTTCCCTCTTCATAGGGACAATCACTGCAACAGAATACGGATGGACTCAAGGTTTCATGGACTTGTCTTTCAGTTCCCTCTTCATAGGGACAATCACTGCAACTGTAATAGACAAGGAGCTTCTCTCGCTTCCATGCTTCTCTTTCAGTTCCCTCTTCATAGGGACAATCACTGCAACTGAAGATATACACATCAAAAGGGTGGAAGGCTATAACTTTCAGTTCCCTCTTCATAGGGACAATCACTGCAACTTTGGCGGCGCAGGGAGTGATCAGCGCACCGGATCACACTTTCAGTTCCCTCTTCATAGGGACAATCACTGCAACCCCTTCGACCTCTCGGTAGTCAGATAGAGACAGAGACTTTCAGTTCCCTCTTCATAGGGACAATCACTGCAACCAAATCGCCAAGATCACGGCACAACAGCTTGCTTCCTTTCAGTTCCCTCTTCATAGGGACAATCACTGCAACAGCTCTTTTCACTACATCAGCGAACTTCTTTAAGACTTTCAGTTCCCTCTTCATAGGGACAATCACTGCAACCGGGTATAGCACATGGGGGGCTTGAGGAAGTTCCAGCTTTCAGTTCCCTCTTCATAGGGACAATCACTGCAACTTATCAATGATCTTAATATGTTAGAAGGCATCAGAAATCTTTCAGTTCCCTCTTCATAGGGACAATCACTGCAACCAAACTCCCTCCTTATCTCAGAAGGCAGCGCCTCATTGCTTTCAGTTCCCTCTTCATAGGGACAATCACTGCAACTTCTACAGTAGCTAAACAAGGCTATGAGAAAGGTCCTCTTTCAGTTCCCTCTTCATAGGGACAATCACTGCAACTGATGGAAGCTAGGGTGTATAACTTCACTATAAATGTCTTTCAGTTCCCTCTTCATAGGGACAATCACTGCAACGCAGTGAAAGCCTCATTGCTAGCCCCGTCTCCTCTCCTTTCAGTTCCCTCTTCATAGGGACAATCACTGCAACAACATCCTGAGGGCTACGGTCAGCGTCGAGTGGACCTTTCAGTTCCCTCTTCATAGGGACAATCACTGCAACATTTAAAACTGGTATTTGCACCGGGAGAATGCGCCCCTTTCAGTTCCCTCTTCATAGGGACAATCACTGCAACTGGGGGACGATAATCTCATCCTCAACCAGAAGACCATCTTTCAGTTCCCTCTTCATAGGGACAATCA